>NZ_JBEYBS010000014.1:0-198730 GCF_040632375.1 Streptomyces sp. NPDC019396
GTGATCTCCGGAAGGCCGTTCTCGTCCTCGTTGGCGGTCAGCGTGTACGTGCAGTCCTTCGCCAGGACGAGCGTGCCACCGGTGTCCGCGTTCAGGTCGACCAGCGCCGCGATCAGCTCGTTCGGGTCGCACTCCACCTTGATCGCGTCATCGCCACCATGGCGACCACCGTACTCGTCGTCCTCACCGTGGCCGGACCTACCACCCTTGTCATGGCCACCCTTGTCATGGCCACCCTTGTCGTGACCACCCTTGTCGTGACCACCCTTGTCGTGACCACCCTTGTCGTGGTCGCCCTTACCCTCGTCGCCCTTGCCCCCGCCGCCGGCGGGCAGCCCCTTGCCGTCAGCGGCCGCAGCGGCCGCTTGCGCCCCCGCCACCGTCTCGCGGTGGCTGACGGCGGCGAACGTGGTGGTGGCCGCGACCGTGGCGAAGCCGGCCGCGGCAAGCACGGCAAGCTTCCAGTGACGGCTCAGCGCCGTCGTCACCTGCGCTTCAGACATGCGCTCAGCTCTCCTTCTATGTGACAAGCCGTCACACCCCCGGATTCCAAAAGGGGTGAAAGTACGTCACATCAGAACACATGAAAAGCCCAAAATAGGACAATCACCCCTCTGGACTTCGGTGTGTCGCCGTCAATGCCGACGCGCACCCGGACGCGCGCCCGCCCCCGGGGAGAGGAACCGGGGGCGGGCGGTCTGGGGAGGTGTCGGTGGTTGCTGTCAGCCGAAGCAGTTGGGGACGGGGTTGGTCCCGGTGGCCTGGCAGTTGGTCGGCACGTTGTCGACGATCCTGACCTTGCCGTGCGTGGTGACGGTGCCCAGGTTGTGCACACCACCGGCGGGCTCGTCGGAGATGTTGCCGGTCACCTTCGTGTCCGTGAGCCGGACTTCATCACCCTCGCCGACGAAGATGCCACCGCCCACAGCCCCGTTGCCGGGCGCCTGATTGTCGTAGATCTTCGAGTCGCGGATCGAGATCAGCTGACCGGCTTCCCCGGTGTTGGTGATGACGCCGCCGCCATTGCCGGAGACGGCGACGTTGCCGTGGATCCTGCTGTCCTCGATCACCGCGGAGCCCTCCAGACTGAACCCCCCGCCGCCCGCGCCCGTGGTAGCGGTGTTGTGGGCGAAAGTGCTGCCGCGTACGGCGAGCGTGCCGTCCACGTGATGGGCACCGCCGCCGATGGCGCCGCGGTTGTACACGACACCGCTGCCCTCGATCTGTGTGGTGCCGCCTTCGCTGTAGACGGCCCCGCCCTGGAATGCATGGTTGTGGCCGACCAAGCTCTTGGAGATCCGCAGGGAACCGCCCTCGTTGTAGACGACACCCCGACCGTCCCCGGGGTCCGAGACATTGCCGATGATCTTGGATTTGTGGATCTCAACCTTGCCATTGAGGTTGAAGACGGCGGCGCCGTCATCGCTGGTGTTCCCGCCGAAGGTGCTGTTGCGGATGGTGGTGACGCCCTCGTTGTAGACGCCGGCACCGTCCTGGCTGTTGTCCCGCGGGTCGAACATGGTGTTGCGGGTGACGGTGACGCGGTCCAGATCGAGCCGGCCCCCGGCATGCACATAGAGCGCACCGCCATCCTCGTCCACGGCAGCCTTGCCGCGAGTGAGAGTGAGATGACGAAGCCTCAGGTCTCCCCCGGACTCGACCTCGAAGAAGCGGAAGTCGTCCGCGTTGGCGGCACGCTGGATGGTGGCGCCGTTGCCGTGGATGACGACCGGCTGGGTGATCCGCGGAAGGCCGTTGCCGTCTTCGTTGGCGGTCAGGGTGTAGGTGCAGTCCTTCGCCAGGTCCAGCTCCCCGCCGCTGTTCCCGTTCAGCTCCACCAGCGTCGCGATCAGGTCGTTCGGGTCGCACTCCACGTGCGTGGTGCCGACACCGGTGTCGTGGGCGTACTCGTCATGGCCGCCCCTGTCGCCGGCTTCGCCGTGGCCGCCCCCACCTTCGTCGCCCTTGTCGTCCACGAGCGCCGTGGCGGCTTGCGGTCCCGGCTCCTCGGAGTCCCTGATCGTGACGATCGTCGTGGTGGCCACCACCGTCGCGAATCCGGCCGCCGCGAGCACAGTCACCTTCCAGCGACGGCTCAGCACGTCCGCCACCTGTGATTCAGACATCGACGCAGCCCTCCTTCCGTGTGACAGGCCGTCACCCCTCAGATCCCGAAGAAGCGAAAGCAGATATATCAAAACACACAAAAGCTGTATATCGGACAGAAGCCCGGTGTTGTGCGGGGATTCGTGTCAGCGGCGGCGCACCCGGACGTGCGCCTGCCCCCGGGGAGAGGAACCGGGGGCAGGCGGTCGAGCGTGGCCCGTCAGCCGAAGCAGTTCGGAACGGGGTTGGCCCCGCCCTCGCAGTTGGTGGGCACATTGTCGACGATCTTGATCTTGCCGTAGGTCTCGACGGTGCCGTTGTTGTCCACACCACCGGCGGGCTCGTCGGAGATGTTCCCCGTCACCTTCACGTCCGTCAGCCGCAGGACACCCCCGCTGCCGGTCACGAAGATGCCGCCGCCCGATGCCGCGTCGCCGGGAGCCTGGTTACCGATGATCTTCGAATCGCGGATCGAAACCGCCTCGCCCACGCCCACGTCCACGAAGACACCACCACCAGTGGCCTCGCCTCCGGTGACCACGTTGTCGACGATCTTGGTACGCACGATCGTCGCGGGGGCAGGGAGGTCGACACCGCCACCGTTCTCCCCGGCGGTGTTGCCCTTGATGAGGCTGTCGCGCAGGTGGAGCTGGCCGGCGTCACTCTCGATACCACCGCCCTCCTCCGCCGCGAAGTTGTAGGCGAAGGTACTCTCCTCGACCTCCAGGACTTCGTCGTTGTGTACGCCGCCGCCGTCGCTGGCGATGTTGTGACTGACCGTGCTCTTGAGGATCTTCATGGTGCCGTCGTTGTAGAGAGCGGCGAAGCCGTCATCGGGGTCGGCGGTGTTGCGCGTGATCTCGCTGTCAACGATCTCGACCTTGCCGTCGTTGTTGGTGATGGCGGCGCCGTCGTCACCGGAGTTCCCCTGGAAGACACTGCTGCGCACTGTGGCGATTCCGTCGTTCAGGAGACCGCCGGCGTCGTCGTCTTCGATGGAGTCGACGGTGTTGTCCGTGACCTTGACGTCGTTGAGCTCAATCCGCCCCGCGTTGCTCACCCTGATGGCGCCGCCCTCTTCGGCCTCGATGGTCTTACCTCGGGTAAGGGTCAGCTTGCGGAGCTTCAGGTCGCCGCCGGGACCGACATCGAAGAGGCGGAACTGGTCTGCGTTGGCAGCGCGCTCGATCGTCGCGCCATGACCGAAGATCGAGATCGGCTGCGTGATCCGCGGCAGGCCACTACCGTCCAGATTCGCCGTCAGGGTGTACGTGCAGTCCTTGGCCAGGACCAGATTCCCACCACGGTTCTCGTTCAGCCTGACCAGCGCGGCCACCAGCGCGTTGGGGTCGCACTCGACGTATTCCTTGTCATCGTCCTCGTAGCTTCCGCGCTTCCTGCCGGCGTAGCCCTTGTCCCCCTTGTCCCCCTTGTCCCCCTTGCCGCTCTTCTCGGTCTTGTCACCCTTGCCCCCGTGGCCCTCCTCACCTCCCCCCTCCTTCGACGGGGCGGACTTCTCCGCGCCCTCGCCTCCATTCGCTCCCTTGGCCTCCTCCGCCTTCGGCGCGGGAGACGGCGCGTGCGCCTCGGCCGCGTCCGCTTCCGCGACGACCGCGACGGTCGACATGCCGACCAATGTGGCGAAACCGGCCGCCGTCACCACAGCGGCCCTCCAGTGACGGCTCAACGCCGCCGACTTCGCACGACGCGTCACACCCGCGCTCATGCCCCGAGATCCAGACATCCGATGCAGCTCGCTTTCTCTATGACAGGCCGTCACACCCCCTCCGAGGGCAAAGGGGCAAGTAAGCGACACCCCAACACGATAAAAGCCTAAAATCTGATGATTACTCCATATGTGGGAGTGCCGCGGAATTCGGCAGACGCGAGTGGCATACGACGCTCGCCCGCCCCGGCCGGATGCCGGAGGCGGGCGACAGGTATGCCGTATCAGAAGAGGCGGCGCCCCATCCGAAGCGGTGAGGATCTGGGGTGGCGCTGCCCCCGCAGTCGGGGGTTTCGGTTCAGGACGACTGGGCGGGGCCCACGACATCGGCCTGACGGAGCTCCGCCAGCAGCTCGGTCTGTCCCGCGAGAAGTTCGGTGAGGATCCGGCGGGCGGCGCGCAGCAGCTCGGCGACGTCCCCTCCCGCCAGGGCGTAGCTCACGGTGGCGCCATCCCGGATGGAGACGACGATCCCGGAGCGGCGCAGCACGGCCAACTGCTGGGACAGGCTCGACGGCTCGATCTCGATGTCGTCCAGCAGGTCGCGTACGGGTACGGGGCCGTGCTGAAGGAGCTCCAGAACCCGAATGCGCACCGGGTGCCCGAGCATGCGGAAGAACTCGGCCTTGGCCTGGTAGAGCGGGACCTGCATGGCGAAATCACTCCTGGGCGGGGCGTGTCGTGCGCACCATCCTCCAGCCTCCCGGCCCCGCACACTCAGGCGTTTGCCCTGATCTGGATGTGGCGATGTGGCGACTTGAAGAAATTTTCAAGTCCTGGGTGTGCGAAGGCCGGGAGAAGAGGGGCTTGGCTAGACCTCGAGCTCGGCTTCGATGCGCCTGAGCTGGTGGCGGGCCATGGCCAGGTTGGAGTTGCTCTTGTCGAGCACCAGGTAGAGGAACAGGCCGTTGCCGCCCCGTCCCTTGAGCAGCCGGATGAGGTGGTACTGACCGCCGAGGGTGATCAGGACGTCCTCGATGTCGTCGTTGAGCCCAAGGTGCTCCATGGTGCGGACCTTGGCGCGGATCACATCGGTGTTGCCCGCCGCCGCCACCGCCAGGTCGAGGTCCTTGCCGCCGCCCAGGGTGCCCAGCGCCATTCCGCTGGTGTAGTCGACCAGGGCGACCCCCAGGGCGCCCTCGATCATTGTCATCGTCTCCTTGAGGGAGACCTCCACGTTTGCCATTCCGGTCCTGCTCCTCGTCATGCTCGTCACAGCGTTGCCCGGGCCTCGAACTACGCGCCCGTTCCGTCACGAGGAAGCTACGCACTGTGCGCGGAACCAGGGAGAAGAATCGCGATTACTGGTACATGACATGCAGAAAGTGGATATGATCCGCCGCCCGTCGGCTTGATCAGCCGCTCCAGGCCCGAAGACAAGAAGGCGGTGCCCCGGGACACCAGGGTCCCGGGGCACCGTGTGCGCCCTGCGCGCGTGTGCCTGCCCGACCGGCCTACAAGAACGAGTTGACCTCGATGGTTTCGGTACGGCCCGGACCGACGCCGATCGCCGAGATCGGGGCGCCGGACATCTCCTCCAGCGCCTTCACATACGCCTGCGCGTTCTTCGGCAGGTCCGAGAAGGTCTTGGCCTTGGTGATGTCCTCGGACCAGCCCGGCAGGTACTCGTAGACCGGCTTCGCGTGGTGGAAGTCCGTCTGCGAGTACGGCAGCTCCTCGACGCGCCGGCCGTCGATCTCGTACGCCACACAGACCGGGATCTGCTCCCAGCCGGTGAGCACGTCCAGCTTGGTGAGGAAGAAGTCGGTCAGGCCGTTGACACGGGTCGCGTAGCGCGCGATGACCGCGTCGAACCAGCCGCAGCGGCGGTCACGTCCGGTGGTCACACCGCGCTCGCCGCCGATGCGGCGCAGCGCCTCGCCGTCCTCGTCGAAGAGCTCGGTCGGGAACGGACCGGCCCCGACGCGGGTGGTGTACGCCTTGAGGATGCCGATGACCCGGCTGATCTTCGTCGGGCCCACCCCCGCGCCGGTGCAGGCCCCGCCCGCCGTCGGGTTGGACGAGGTGACGAAGGGGTACGTGCCGTGGTCGACGTCGAGCAGGGTGCCCTGGCCGCCCTCGAAGAGCACGACCTTGCCCTCGTCCAGCGCGTTGTTCAGGATCAGCGTGGTGTCGGCGACATACGGCCTGATCTTGTCGGCGTAGTCGAGCAGCTCCTCGACCACGCGCTCCGCCTCGATCGCTCGGCGGTTGAAGACCTTGGCGAGCAGCTGGTTCTTCTGCTCAAGCGCCGCCTCGACCTTCTGCGTCAGGATCGACTCGTCGTACAGGTCCTGGACCCGGATACCGACACGGTTGATCTTGTCGGCGTAGGTGGGTCCGATGCCGCGGCCCGTGGTGCCGATCTTCCGCTTCCCGAGGAACCGTTCCGTCACCTTGTCGAGAGTGACGTTGTACGAGGTGATCAGATGGGCGTTACCGCTGATCAGAAGCTTGGACGTGTCCACGCCGCGCTCGTTCAGCCCGCTCAGCTCGGAGAGCAGGACAGCCGGGTCGACCACGACACCGTTGCCGATGACCGGGGTACATCCCGGCGAAAGGATTCCGGAAGGGAGGAGGTGGAGCGCATACTTCTGGTCGCCGACAACCACAGTGTGGCCGGCGTTGTTACCACCCTGGTAACGCACCACATAGTCCACGGAACCACCGAGGAGGTCGGTGGCCTTTCCCTTGCCTTCGTCACCCCACTGAGCACCGAGCAGCACAAGTGCGGGCACAGGCGTACACCCCTTCCGGGCGGGGCATGTCCAAGGTCGGGGGCCTGAGCCGCCAACCGGTGTTTGCCCCGGAATAGACGAAGCCCCTGGCGCAATAGCGCAAGGGGCTCTTGCACAAAGATGCTACCCGAGGAAGGACCGAGGTGTCGGCTCACGACCAGCTCCTGGTGGTCATCGACCCGGTCGCCCGCCGTTTTGACGGCGAGTCCGTCCGTATCGCGAAAGATGTGCTGTGTGCGGGCGCAGATGTGAAGATCTGCCTTCCGGACAGCCCCGGGGAATTCGCCCGGACCCTGGAACGCAGGGGACCCCGGCGGCCCGTCGTGGTCGGTGACGACCGCGCGCTGCTGCGGGCCGTGTCGGCCCTGCACCGGGCGCGCGGGCTCACGGGCGAGGCCCTGTCGGTGGTACCGGTCGGAGACGGGGCTTCGGTGGAGCTGGCGCGTTCGCTGGGGGTGCCGACGGGAGCGGTGGCGGCGGCCCGGACGGTGCTGGACGGGGCGGCGCGTGAGCTGGACCTGCTGGTGGACGACAGCGACGGGGTGGTGCTGGGGGCGGTCCGCATCCCGGCCACAGTGTCGCGGTTGGCCACGGCCGGCCCTACGAGGTTGGGGCCGGAGTCAGGGCCAGGGTCGGTCTGGGACGCCTGCCGCTCCCTGGTCCGCACCCTCGTCCGGCCCGCCCCGCTGCCTCTGCCACCGCCGAGATCCGGCGTCGGACGGCTGCGCGTCGAAGCGGACGGAGTGCTGCTGCACGATCTGGACGAACCGGTCGAGGACGTACGGGTACGGGCCGGGGATGGCGCCGCCGAGGTCATCGTCCACCGCAGCGGAGGCGAGGACCCGGTGCGGGCCCTCGCCGAAGTGGTGACGGTCTCCGGACCTGACTTCCGCTATCGCGCCGACGCCAGGATCACGGGGCCGGTGCGTAAGCGCACCTGGACGGTGCGGGCAGGGGCGTGGGCGCTGACGCTTCCGGCGCGGTGAGGTGGCGCGGCGGTGCGGTGCTGCGGTTCGGTGCCGCGGAGCGCCAGTGGGGCTGTCAGGCGGTGCCCTCCTCGATGCGTACCGGCATCAGCAGCGAGAACGTGTGCTCCGTGTCGGGGCGCCGGATCGCCAGGGGCGCGGTCGGGCCGCCCAGCTCCAGGACCAAGCGGTCCCGCGCCCCGGCCGCCAGCGCCTGAAGCAGGAAGTCACGGTTCACCCCGATGTGGTCGGTGGGCCGCTGTTCGGCATGCTCGCGGTCCCCGGACACGGTGAGTCCGCCGCCGGCCGTCAGCGAGAGGACGGTCAGGTCGAAGGACACCCCGTCCCGTTCACGCACCTCGCCGGCGCGGACCGGCCCGTTCTCGACGGCCGCCCGCAGCGTGGCAGTGTCGGTCTCGACGCGGCGTCCGGCGGGCAGCCTGACCAGGCGGCGGTAGTCGGGGAAGTCCTGACCGAGGCACCGTCCGCCGGTCTGGCGGTCGGCGGTCTCCAGGGTGATCCGATCGCCGTCGAGAGTGAGCCGGGCGGCTGCGTCACCGTCGCCGAGGAGCGCTTGCATCGCGTCCACCAGCGCGGACGGGACGACGGCCTGGACGCGGGCAGCGTCATGGCCGGTGGCCGAGGCGCACGAAACCGCCATGCGGTAGCGGTCGGTGGCGACGACCCGCAGTTCACCGCCCTGGATGTCGAACAGCACACCGGCGAGCATCGGCAGCGCCGGGTCCGTGCCGGCCGCGAACCGTACGGCTCCCAGCGCGTCCGCCAGCTCGGCGGCGGCGACGGAGACGCAGACGGCGGTGTTGGTGGTGGTCATCGGGCTCTCCTCGTTGTCGATCAGCTCTCGGACCGTGGAGAACTCGCGGCGGGCATCGGACAACCCCCGTTCCAGTCGGTGCAGATGCTCCTTGAGCAGCCCCCGCACCAGTCCGTTGTCCCCGCCGGCCCAGGCGGCCAGGGCCAGCCGGATGTCCGTCAGCGGCATACCCGCCGCGCGTAGCCGGGCAAGCAGCCGGGCCTCGTCCAGCTGACCGGGGTCGTACCACCGGTAGCCGCTGAACGGGTCCACCTGAGCCGGGACCAGCACCCCCGCGCGGTCGTAGAACCGCAGGGCGCTGACGGTCAGGCCGCTGTCCCGGGCCAGCTCACCGATGCTGCGCATCTCGCTCTCCACATCCGGGACTCTGGGCCCTCGACAAGGTGCAGGGTCAAACGGAGAGAAGGTGCAGGATAAGACGGAGAGTCAGGACGCACCGAAGACGCGCTCGCGGTGCTCGCGCCAACGGCGCATCATCCCGGCCAGCTCGCTCTCCATGAACTCGAAGAACTCCAGCGTCTCGGCGAGCCTGCGCCCCGCCGGGGTGCCGGCGCCGAGGTCGGCGACGCCGTCGCGGAAGGTACCCTCCCAGCGCTTGAGCACGTTGTCGCGATTGGCGAGCGCCTCGTACCACTGGTTGCTGTGCACGCGGTAGCGGTCACGGCGGGAACCCGGTTCGCGTTCCCGGGAGACCATGTTGACCTGGGAGAGGTAGCGGATAGCTCCCGAGACCGCGGCGGGGCTGACCTTGAGCTGCTCGCCCAGCTCGGCCGAGGTCATGACGCCCGCGTCGCTGGAGAGGATCGCCGCGAAGACCCGGGCGGGCATCCGGGTCATGCCCGCCTCGACCAGCTGCGCGGCGAAGCGCTCGACGAAGTCGGAGACCGCCTGCCGGTCGCGCTCCTGCGGGTCTGTCTGCCCGTCCTGGCCGGTCCCGTCGGTCTGGTCGGTCACCACCGGATCATCTCCCCTGCTCACCCTGCCTGCCTTAGTTTATACGCTTCCTTAACTTCACAACTTTGTGAAAGTAGCGTATGTTCCGAAACATGACCATCGAAGTCGCGGGACTGCACAAGTCCTTCGGACGCACCCACGCGCTCAACGGCCTCGACCTCACCGTCGGGGCCGGTGAGGTCCACGGGTTCCTCGGGCCCAACGGCGCGGGCAAGTCGACCGCCATCCGGGTGCTGCTCGGACTGCTGCGGGCCGACTCCGGCACTGCCCGGCTCCTCGGCAGGGACCCCTGGAAGGACGCCGTCGAACTGCACCGCCGAGTCGCGTACGTACCCGGCGATGTGACCCTCTGGCGCAATCTCTCGGGAGGCGAGGTCATCGACCTCTACACGCGGCTGCACGAGACGGGACCGCGTGAAGCGCGGCGGGCGAAGGGCGAGCGGGCGCGGACGCGGCGCGGCGAGCTGATCGAGCGCTTCGAGCTGGACCCGACGAAGAAGGGGCGCACCTACTCCAAGGGCAACCGGCAGAAGGTCGCGCTGGTCGCCGCCTTCGCCTCCGATGTCGATCTGCTGATCCTGGACGAGCCGACGAGCGGCCTCGACCCGCTGATGGAGGAGGTCTTCCAGGACTGCGTCCGCGAGGAACGCGCACGCGGCCGGACCGTGCTGCTCTCCAGCCATGTGCTGAGCGAGGTCGAGGCGCTGTGCGACCGGGTCAGCATCATCCGCAAGGGCCGGACCGTCGAGAGCGGTTCGCTCGCCGAGCTGCGCCATCTGACGCGTACGAGCGTGAGCGCGGAGCTCGCGAGCCCGCCCGACGGACTCGCGGACCTGCCCGGGGTGCACGGCCTTGAGGTGACCGGACCGCGGGTGCGGTTCCAGGTCGACACGGACAAGCTGGACGCGGCGCTGCGCGCGCTCACCGGATCGGGTGTGCGGTCGCTGACCAGCACCCCGCCCACCCTGGAGGAGTTGTTCCTGCGGCACTACCAGGTGCCGGAAGAACCGGCGGAAGCGGCGGTGGCGCGATGACCGCCACGGCGTTCGCACCGGTGGCCGGGACCGGGACGCTGCTCCGGCTCGCCCTGCGCCGCGACCGGATCGTGCTGCCGCTCTGGGTCCTCGGCGTCGGGGGCATGGTGGTCAGCGGCGCCGGCTCGCTGGCGGCCCTCTACGACACGGACGCCGCGCGCACCGAGCTGGCCCGTTCGATGACGGCGAACAGCTCCATGCGGTCGCTTTACGGTCCGGTCTTCGGCGACTCGGTCGGCGGGCTCGTCGCCTGGCGGTTCGGCACCTTCGCGGCGGTGCTTGCCGCCGTGATGAGCCTGATCGTGGTCGTACGCCACACCCGCGAGGAGGAGGAGACGGGCCGTCAGGAGCTGTTGTCGTCGGCCGTGGTGGGCCGGCGCGCACCGCTGACCGCCGCGCTGCTCACCGCCGTGGCCGCCAACGCGGCGCTCGCCCTGCTGATCACGGCGGGGCTGGCCCGTCAGGGTGTGGGTGGCGCTCTGGCGCTCGGGCTCGCGGTCGGCGGGACGGGCGTGCTCTTCGGCACGATGGCGGCGATCGTCGCCCAGCTCACCGAGAGCGCACGGCTCGCCAAGGGCCTGACGGCATGGGTGCTGGGGCTGGCGTTCGTGCTCCGCGCGGCCGGTGACGCGGGCACGGAGGACGGCGGTTCCGTCCCGACCTGGCTGTCCCCCATCGGCTGGACCGAGCACGTACGCGCCTTCGCCGGCGAACGGTGGTGGGTGCTCGGACTCATCACCCTGACCGCCTCGCTCCAGGCCGCCGTCGCCTACACCCTCGCCGGGCGACGCGACGTCGGCATGAGCTTCCTGCCGACCCGGCCGGGTCCGGGCACCGGGACGGTCGCGACGGCGGGCGGGCTCGCCTGGCGGTTGCAGCGCGGGGGTCTGCTCGGCTGGGGCGCGGGATTCCTGCTCGGCGGAGTCGTGTTCGGCCGGATGGCGAGCGGTGCCGCCGACATCGTGGGCGGCAACGCACAGGCCAGGGAGATCTTCGAGCGGATGGGCGGGCAGTCCGGCCTCACGGACGCCTTCCTCGCCACGATGGCGGGGATGTTCGGCCTGATCGCCACGCTGTACGCGGTCGGGGCCGTGCTGCGAGCACACGGCGAGGAGACGTCACAGCGCGCGGAACCCGTGCTCGCGAACGCGGTCGGCCGGACCCGCTGGCTGACCGGCCATCTGCTCATCGCCTTCGGTGGCGCGGCTCTGATCATGCTGCTCGCCGGGGCCGGGCTCGCCGCCGGGCACGGTGGGCGGCTGCCCGCGCTGCTCGGCGCGGTGCTCGTGCAGGTGCCCGCGGTGTGGACGGTCGCGGGGATGGCCGTGGTGCTGTACGGGGCCGTGCCGAAGGCGGCACCGGCGGGCCGGGGCGTGGCGGGGGTCTGCCTGGCGCTCGGCTGGATCGGCCCGGCGCTGGACCTGCCGGAGACAATGCTGGGCCTCTCCCCCTTCGGGCACCTGCCGAAGCTGCCGGGTCCGGCGATGCACTGGCCGCCCGTGCTGGTGCTGACCGGGCTCGCGGCGGGTCTTGTGGTGGCGGGCCTGGTGAGCTTCCGGCGCCGGGACCTCGTCTCGTAGGGCTGAGCGTCAGAGGTCTCGGCAGAGGTGTCAGAGCTCGACCAGCAACTCGCGCACCCCCCTGATCACGAACCCCGGCTTCCACTCCGGTTCCGCCGCCAGCCGCATCGCCGGTGCCTCGCGCAGCAGCTCCCCGAAGGACGCGGCCAGTTCGATCCGGGCGAGCGGGGCGCCCAGGCAGTAGTGGATACCGGCGCCGAACGAGATATGCGGGTTGTCGGGCCTCGCGAGGTCCAGCTCGTCGGGGCGCTCGAAGCGAGCCGGGTCGCGGTTGGCGGAGCCGAAGAGCAGCGCCAGTTCGGAGCCCCGGGGAATGATGGTCCCGTCGATCTCGATGTCGTCGAGCACCCAGCGCTCGAAGAGCTGGAGCGGGGTGTCGTACCGCATCAGCTCCTCCACAGCTGTGGACAGCCGGGAGTGGTCAGCGCGGAGGCCGGCGAGCTGCTCCGGGTGGCGGAAAAGGGTCCACCAGCCGTTCGCCGTGGTGTTGACGGTCGCCTCGTGCCCCGCGTTCAGCAGCAGCACACAGGTGGAGACCATCTCCTGCTCGCTGAGCCGGTCGCCCTCCTCGTACGCGGCGATCAGCGCCGAGATCAGATCCTCGCCAGGGTCCCTGCGCCGCTCGGCGATCAGCCCCCGCAGATACGCGGAGAACTCGACCGAGGCCCGGACGGCGCGGGCAGCCGTCTCGTCGGTCGGATTCAGCTCGTACATCCCACAGATATCCGCCGACCAGGGCCTCAGCAGCACACGGTCCGTCGCGGGGATCCCCAGCATCTCCGCGATCACGGCCACCGGCAGCGGCTCCGCGACCTCCCCGAGCAGATCACCACCGCCCTCCTTCACCAACCGTCCCACCAGCTCGGCGGCCAGCCGCCGCACCGTGGGCTCCAGCGCCTGGACGGTCCTCGGGGTGAACGCCTTGGTGACCAGGCGCCGGATACGGGTGTGGTCGGGGGCCTCCAGATCCAGCAGCCCGTGGTCGTTCAGCGTGTGGAACGGCTCGTGTGCGGCCGGAGGGGCCGTACGCCCGAACTCCTCGTGGGTGAAGCGGTGCAGATACGTCCGCCCCAGACGCCGGTCCCGCAGCAGCCCCGAGACATCCTCGTAGCGCGGGACCAGCCACTGCCGCGTCGGCTCGAACCAGTGGACCCGCCCCGCGGCGCGCAGCTCCGCGTACGCCGGATAGGGGTCGGCGGCGAAGGACGGGGACCAGGGGGCGAACCGGGAAGCGGCGTGCGGCGAGGGGGCGGGGGCATCCATGAGGGGACGCTAGGGTCAGCGGACGTAGTTCTTCAAGACCTCTGTGTCGAGGGTGATGCCGACGGGGTCGGGGAGGACGATCCCGGCGCCGAAGGCGACCCTGTGCACGTCGAGGTAGCCGCGGCCGCTCTCCGGAGCCGGATCGCTGTGCACGGTGAGCGTGCAGTCGTCGCGGTCGATGAGAAGGTAGACGGGGATGCCGGCATCGGCGTATGCGAGGGGCTTGTCCTCGCGGTCGCGCTTGTCGGTGTCACTGTCGTACGACGTGATCTCGACGGTCATCAGGACGCCATCCGGGTTCGCCCACTCGCCCTGACCGGCGAAGGTCCCCCTTCGCGCGAGGGAGCCGTCCGGCCTGGCTCGGCCCTTGCGGTAGGAACTCAACTTCAGGCCCTGCTCGCCAAACAGCCACATGCCCGCCCCAGCCTGCATGCAGCGTTCCTGAAGCCAGCTCATGATCTCACCATGATCGCCGTCAGGCACGCGCTTTTCCCCGATCCGCCCGTTGATGAACTCCAACCTGACGGCGTCGTCGGACTCTTTGGCGGTGAATTCGGCGACCCTCTCGAACTCTTCCACCGTCAATTGAGACATGCGCTCTGCCATAACCGTCATGGTGCACTCCTTCCCGTGCTCACGCCAGCATGGGCAGATAGCTCCGCTGCCGGGGCCATTCCCCCGACGATCGCCCGGACGAGGGAAATCCACCGTCTCGTCAGCCGCTGTCTAACCCGGCGTGACCAGCCTCGCCTCGTACGCGAACACCGCCGCCTGCGTGCGGTCCCGCAGGCCCAGTTTCACCAGGATCCGGCTGACGTGTGTCTTGATCGTGGACTCCGCGACCACCAGGTGCGAGGCGATCTCCGCGTTCGACAGGCCCTGCGCGATCAGTACCAGCACCTCCGTCTCGCGTTCGGTCAGATCGCCGATCTGGGCCATCGCCGGGAGCCGGGGCGAGGTGGAGATCCGGGAGAACTCGGTGATCAGGCGTCGGGTGACCGTGGGGGCGAGCAGGGCCTCGCCCGCCGCCACGACACGTACGCCGTCCGCGAGCTGGCGTGCCGAGGCATCCTTGAGCAGGAAGCCGGAGGCACCGGCGCGCAGGGCCTGGTAGACGTATTCGTCGAGGTCGAAGGTGGTGAGGACCAGCACCTTGGCGTCGGAGTCCGCCGCCACGATCTCGCGGGTGGCCTCGATGCCGTTGAGTTCCGGCATGCGGATGTCCATCAGGACCACGTCCGGGCGCAGGGCCGCGACCTGGACGACCGCCTGGCGGCCGTTGACCGCCTCGCCGACGACCTCGATGCCGGGCATCGCGTTCAGCAGCACGGAGAAGCCCTCGCGGACCATCGCCTGGTCGTCCACGATCAGCACACGGATGTCAGGGGTGCCGGTCATGCGGGCTCGTCCTTCGCGACGGGGAGGTATGCGGCGACCTCGTAGCCGCCGTCGTCGGCGGGTCCGGCTGTCATCTCGCCTTTCAGCATGGTCACGCGTTCCCGCATGCCGGTGAGACCGTGGCCCGAGCCCGGTGACGGCTTGCTCAGCCGGTCGGCCGGGCCGTTCAGAATCCGCAGACCCAGGCCGCCCAGCACGTATGAGACCTCGACCCTGGCCGACGCTCCCGGTGCGTGCCGGAGCACGTTGCTGAGGGCCTCCTGGACGATCCGGTACGCCGAGAGCTCCACGCCCTGGGGCAGCTCGCGCACCGCGCCGGTGATCGCCAGACCCACCTCAAGACCCGCGTCCCGGACGTTGCGGAGCAGACCGTCGAGGTCGGCGAGGGTCGGCTGCGGTGCGTCGGGGGCCTCGTAGTCCTCGGCCCGTACGACGCCGAGCACCCGGCGCAGCTCGGTGAGCGCGGCCACCGCGTTCTCGCGGATGGTGACGAAGGCCTGCTCGAGCTCCGGGGGCGGGTTCTCCACCCGGTAGGGCGCGGCCTCGGCCTGGATGGCGACCACCGACATGTGGTGCGCCACCACGTCGTGCAGTTCGCGGGCGATGGTGGTGCGCTCCTCCAGCAGGGTGCGCCGGTCGCGTTCGACGGCGGTGACGCTCTGCTGTACGGCGACCTCCTCGCGGGCCTCGCGACGGACGTACGACACGGTCATGACGAGCAGGGACATCGCGGAGAGCGTCAGCATCACCGGGGTGTTCGTGCCGTAGTAGGTGTTGTCGTGCAGCAGGGCGTCGGCGAACGCCCCGTACGCGGCCGTCAGCAGCCACATCCATGCGGCGGTGCGGGGCCGGGTCCGGGCGGCGACCACGGTGAGCACCGTCAGATGGGCGACGAAGCACGGCACCGACCAGGGCCAGTCCTCCCAGCCCGACACGAGCACGGAGACGAACGGGGTGGTCAGCAGCGACAGCCAGAACGCGGCGACGGGCCTCACCAGCGTCAGCAACACCGCCGCGACGGGTGCGACGAGCAGCAGCGCGCCTATGTCGCTGCGGCCGTCGTAGGGGCTCGCGGCCACCGTGTATCCGGCGGTGAGCACGATGAACGCGGCGAAGGCCACGAGCGCGTGCCGGATCCAGACCGCCCCGTCGCCCAGCCGGCCCGGGAGGCGGCGGATCACGGGCCCGTCCTTGCCGAGCGGCGGAAGCGGTCGGTAGGCGAGGACATCGTGGGCGAGGTCGTCGCGTAGCCCTTGGAGCAGGCCCATGGCCAGGCGGAGCTCGGGGCTGCGGTCTCCAGCGCTCTTCGACCCGGCCTCGGCCTCGGGGCCCGGTATGCGCTGGGTGGTCTGCGAATCGGTCACGTCAGCCAAGGTACGGGGACGCGCGGGCGGGGTCGTCACCTGCGATGCGGATACTTCGGTATCCGTCCCAGGTACTACGCGGCCGACTCGCGGAATCACCAGGCGAGCTGGGCGATCTCCTCCGCCACCACGGCGCAGGCGTCCGACGCCGGATCGATCAGCGGGAAGTGCCCGACGTCCTCGAGGAGCGTGAAGCCGACCGGCTCGCCCGCCTTCGCCGCCGCGTCGGCGTACGCCTCGGCGACAGCCGGTGGCACGACGGTGTCGGCGCGGCCGTGGACGATGGTCGTCGCGATGCCGGTGGGCAGCAACAAGGCCGGATCCGCGCAGGTCAGACGCTCATCGAACTGCTCGTCCGGGCCCAGGAGCTGGCGCACCGCCCCACCGCACACATCCAGCTCGGCCGCACGCCGCAGATCCGCCACGGGTGCGAGCGCGACGACCCCGCGCAGCCCGGGCGGCCGGGGCAGCCGCCAGCCGGACGGAGCGTCGGCGGGCAGCACATGCCGGGCGGCGGCCCACAGCGCGAGGTGGCCGCCCGCGGAGTGGCCCGTGATGACCAAGCGGCGCGGGTCCGCCTGTGGCAGCGCGGCGGCGGCCAGCCCGGGCAGCGCGTCCATCGCCGCCGCGATGTCGTCGAACGTGTCCGGCCAGCGCCCGGCCACCGGCCCCCCGACGGCATCGGCTTCCCGCTGCTGGGGCAGCGCCGCACCCCTGCGGTACTCGACGTTGGCGACGGCGAGACCGCGCCGGGCGAGGAAGTCGGCGAGCGGGGTCACATGCAGCCGCCCGTACGGCGCCCGCCAGGCCCCGCCGTGCAGCAGCACCACCAGCGGCGCCCCGTCCTGGCCGCCCCGCGGGGCGTAGAAGTCGACCTTCTGGTCGGGGTGCTCGCCGTACGCGGCGGTGGCGTCGGGAGCGACGGCCGGATGCGACAGGGCCGAGGTCTCCTCGGCGGCGTCACGAGCGGCAGCCTCACGGGCGGCGTCGTCCGCGGCGGGGTCCGGCATGCTGCTCCAACCTTTCGGTACGGGGGCCGAATCGACCTGGCCAGCCGGGACGGTACCAGGCCACCCGGAGCCCGGACCCGTCCTGGCGATCTTCGAGGGAGCCCGCGTCGTCGGACACGTGAGCGCGTCCCTCGGGTCCCGGGCCGAGGGGATGTCCCCCGGGCCGAGGGGGTGGGGTCTCCCCAGGCCCCCGGGCCGAGGGGGTGGGGTCTCCCCAGGCCCCCGGGCCGAGGGGGTGGGGTCTCCCCAGGCCCCCGGGCCGAGGGGACCGTCAGCGGCTCGCCCGCACCGGCCACACTCGTGCCCCGTCCCCGGGTGAGCCGCTGATCAGCCCCTGCTCAGCCGCGTGCCGCAGCCGGCACCTGCGCCAGCACCTCCGCGAGGACCCGCGCCGCCCGCTCGGTGTCGGCGAAGCCGACGTACAGCGGGGTGAAGCCGAAGCGCAGCACGTCAGGGCGGCGAAGATCGCCGACCACGCCGCGCTCGATCAGGGCCTCCATCACGACGGGCGCCTCGGCGCAGCACAGCGCGACCTGGCTGCCGCGTTCCGCGTGGGCGCGCGGGGTCAGCGAGGTGACCCTGCCCGCGGGGGCGTACGCCTCCACGCACTCCAGGAAGAAGTCGGTCAGAGCCAGCGACTTGGCCCGTACCGACGCCACCTGGACCCCGTCCCAGACGTCCAGCGCCGACTCCAGCGCCAACATCGAGAGGATGTCCGGCGTGCCGACCCGGCCGCGCAGCGCACCGTCCGCCGCGGAGAAGCCCGCGGCCATGGCGAACGGGTCGGCGTGCGAGTTCCAGCCGGGCAGCGGGGAGTCGAAACGGGCCTGGTGCCGCTCGGCGACGTACAGGTACGCGGGCGAGCCGGGGCCGCCGTTGAGGTACTTGTAGGTGCAGCCGACAGCGAGGTCCACGCCGTGGGCGTCGAGCCCGACGGGCAGCGCGCCCGCGCTGTGGCACAGGTCCCAGACCGCCAGCCCGCCCGCCTCGTGGACGGCCGCGGTGAGGGACGGCAGGTCGTGCAGCCGGCCTGTGCGGAAGTCCACGTGGTTGATGAGCGCGGCGGCCGTACGGGGCCCGAGCGCGGCGGTCAGCCCGGCCGGGGCGACCGGCACCAGACGCCGGCCGGTCAGCCGGGCGGCGGACTCGGCGACATAGCCGTCGGTGGGAAACGTGGTGGCGTCGACGAGGATCTCGTCCCGGTCGTCCGGGGCCATCCGTACCGCCGCGACGACGGCCTTGAACACATTGACGCTGGTGGAGTCGCCGACCACGATCTGGCCCGGCTCCGCGCCGACGAGCGGGGCGATCCGGTCGCCGATCCGCTCGGGCGCCGTCCACCAGCCGCTCTCGTCCCAGGAGCGGATGCGCAGCTCGCCCCACTCGCGGCCGATGACATCGGCCATCCGGGCAGGGACATGGCGGGGCAGAGCGCCCAGCGAGTTCCCGTCCAGGTAGACCGTGCCGTCGTCGAGTGCGAACAGCTCGCGCCGCTTGGCGAGTTCATCCGCCGCGTCCAGCTCCGCGGCCTTCGCTATGAGCCGTGCCCCGGTCTCAGACATAGCTGCGCGCCGTCCACAGTTCGGGGAACACGTTCTTCGCCGCGCGCTTCTCCAGCCAGGCGACCCCGGCGGAACCCCCCGTGCCGGACTTGGCGCCCATGGCCCTGCGGGTCGCCACGAGGTGGTCGTTGCGCCAGCGCCACACCAGCTCGGCGACATCGGTGAGCGCCTCGCCGAGGCGTACGAGCTCGGCGTCCTGGTCGGTGCCCTCGTACAGGGACGCCCATACCCGCTCCACCTCGGGCGACGGCTCGTACCGCTGCGAGAGATCCCGGTCGAGCACCTCCTGCGGCACGGGCAGCCCGCGGCGGGCCAGCAGCCGCAGCACCTCGTCGTAGAGGCTCGGCTCGTGCAGCGCCTTCTCCAGCTCCGCGTGGACGCGCGGCGCGCCGCGGTGCGGGACCAGCATCGACGCCGACTTCTCGCCGAGCAGGAACTCCATGCGCCGGTACATCGCCGACTGGAACCCGGAGCCCTCGCCCAGGGCGCTGCGGTAGGAGTTGAACTGCATGGGGGTGAGCTGGGCGAGCGGGCGCCAGGAGGCGTTCAGCGCGTCCAGCTCGCGTACGGACCGCTTGAGGGCGTCCACGGCGACGGGCAGGTCGTCGCGGCGCAGGGCGTGGGACGCGGTCTCCCACTCGTGGACGATGACGGTGAACCACAGCTCCATCACCTGGGTGGTGACCAGGAAGACCATCTCGCCGGGATCGTCGGAGAGCGGGTGCTGGAGGTGGGTGAGGACGTCGGCCTGGACGTAGTCCTCGTACGGGGTGGTGCCCGCGAAGTCGAGGTTCGGGGTGACCGAACCGGCTCCGGAGGCATCGGGATACTGCGACATCGCTGTCTCCTGACACATGTGTCCGGGTAGCGGTCCGCCCCTTTCCGTCGGTGGTCTCGGAGCTCCGGTCCCCTGCGGGCATCATAAACACGGGCCCCAGGGGCAACGCGAGGGGCGAGCACCCGGAAAGGCGCCCGCCCCTCTGCTTACCCGCTGGTCAGCACCTGTCGGCCGTCAGCCCAGGGTCTGCGCCGCGGTCTCGGAGGACTCCCGCAGGAACGTGGAGCAGCGCTCGTACTCCTCCTGCTCGCCGATGACCTGCGCGGCGCGGGCGAGTGCGTGCAGGGCACGCAGGAAGCCCCGGTTCGGCTCGTGCTCCCACGGCACCGGGCCGTGCCCCTTCCAGCCGTTGCGGCGCAGCGCGTCCAAGCCCCGGTGGTAACCGGTGCGGGCATACGCGTACGACTCGACGACCCGGCCCCCCTCGAACGCGTCGTCGGCGAGCTGCGCCCAGGCGAGCGAGGAGGTCGGGTACTTCGCGGCGACATCAGCGGGCGCGGTGCCCGCGGCGAGCAGCTCCCGGGGCTCCGGGTCGTCGGGGAGACGGGTGGGGGGCGGTCCCCCGAGCAGGTTTTCGTGGATGGACATGGGTTCAGTGTCACAGAAGGCGTACCCGGGCCGTGTCAGCCCTGCCCTTCCGGGGCCCCACGCCCCCGGCTCTGCTCCACCGGGCTCTCCAGGGTGGGCGCCCCGACCCCGCACTGGACCTTGCACTCGGGGTGGCAGCACGGCAGTGCCGGGCGGCGCACCAGCGCGAAGGCGAGCGCCGCGCCCAGCACGAGCACGCCAGCGCACAGCGGCATCGCGCGGCGGAAGGTCGCCGCGAACTCCTCCGGTATGCGGTACGCCTCCGGGCCCATGCCGACCAGCAGCGGCAATGCGGCCACCGCGAGCAGGCCCGCGGCGCGGGCGGCGGCGTTGTTGATGCCGCTGGCGATCCCGGCGCGCGCGGTGTCGACGGAAGACAGCACGGTCGCGGTCAGCGGGGCCACGAGGGTCACCATGCCGAGACCCAGCACCAGCGTGGCGGGCAGGACGTCCGTCAGGTACGAGGCGTCCGCGCCGACCCTCAGCATCAGCAGCATCCCGGCCGCGCAGACCAGCGGGCCGACCGTGAGGGGGATACGGGGGCCGATCCGCTCGCCCAGCGTGCCCGAGCGGGCCGAGAGGGTGAGCATCAGCAGAGTGGTGGGGAGCAGTGCGGTGCCGGCGGCGAGGGCCGAGTAACCCGCGACGACCTGGAGCTGAAGGGCGGCGAGGAAGAAGAAGCCGCTGAACGCCGCGTACACGCACAGCGTGACCAGGTTGACCGCCGTGAACTGGCGCGATTGGAAGATCGACAACGGCAGCATGGGCTCCGCGCGGCGGCGCTCGACCACCACGAACGCGACACCCGTCAGCACCCCGGCCACCCCCGCCCACCAGGACATGTCGATGAGCCCGTATGTCACCAGGGCGAGGCCCAGCGCACCGAGCACCGCGCCGAGCACGTCGAACCGCCCATGGGCGTCCGGGTCGCGCGACTCGGGGACATGCCGCAGCGCGACCGGCAGGCACACGGCGGCCAGCGGCACATTGAGCAGGAACACCCAGCGCCAGCCGGGACCGTCGACCAGCCATCCCCCGACGAACGGCCCAACCGCCGCGCCGACCCCGCCGAAACCGGACCAGAGCCCCACGGCGCGGGCCCGGTCGTCCGGGTGGAAGCTGGCCTGGATCAGCGCCAGCGACCCCGGGGTGAGCAGTGCCCCGCCGACGCCCTGGAGCGCCCGCGCGACGATCAGCAGCGTCGCGTTCGGCGCGAGTCCGCAGATCAGCGAGGCCAGCGCGAACCACGCCACGCCGATCACGAACACGCGCCGCCTGCCGTAACGGTCCCCGAGCGCCCCACCCAGCAGGATCAGCCCCGCGAGCGTCAGCATGTACGCGTTGACCGTCCACTGGAGCCCGGCCAGATCGGCACCGAGGTCGTCACCGATATGCGGGAGCGCGACGTTCACCACGGTGGAGTCGAGCATGGCCATGCTCGACCCGAGGACGGTGGTCAGGACCACCCAGCGGCCGGTGGCGGTCGCGAGCCGGATGTCCATGGGGCCAGCGTAGGTTTCCCGGCCCGGCCCGGCGCGGTGGGTCTCGCGGCCCGAGGTGGCGGCACAGTCCTGCCGTGGGTTTCGCGGTGTGGCGCGTGTGTCGCGTCCACGGGGTGGGCGCGTGGGCCCGGCCGCCGGGATGGGCGCGTCCGCGGGATGAGCGCGCCCACGCAACCGGGCAGGCCCGGAAGCCGGCCCCGTCCGGTCCCGCGCCGCATCGCCCAACCCGGCCTCAGACCAGTCGGGTCAGCGCCCTGACCAGTGCCTCCGCCCCCGCCTCCGCCTTGCCCCGCGGGCACCCCACGTTGAACCGGACGAACCCGTCCGCCCCGTAGACCGCCCCGGGCATCATCGCCACGCGCTCGCGTTCGATCAGTTCGCGCTGGAGGGCCTCATCGCTCACGCCCAGCGCCCGCAGATCGATCCACGCCAGATAGCCGGCTTGCGGCGGCGTCCAGCGCAACGCGGGAAACGCCCCGTTCAGCCGCTGGGCGAGCAGGCCCAGGTTCCCGGCGACATAGCCGCGCGCGGCGTCCAGCCAGGGAGCGCCCTCCTGGTAGGCCGCGATATGGGCGGTGAGCGAGAGCACCGACGGGGAGGCCAGCCCTTCCCCGGTCTCCATGCGGCGGATGAAGGCGGCCCGCTCCCCGGGATCGCCGATGATCCCGTACGAACCGTTCAGCGACGGGAAGTTGAAGGCCTTGGACGCGGAGGTGATCAGTGCCCAGCGACCCCGGTCGGGAGCGAACCGCGTCCACGGCAGATGCCGGTGACCGTCATGGACGAAGTCGGCGTGGATCTCGTCGCTGATCACGGCGACATGGTGCGCCGCCGCCAGCCGGGCCGTCTCCGCCAGTTCGGGCTCCGTCCACACCCGGCCCGTGGGGTTGTGGGGGGAGCACAGGATCAGGATCCTCGTGTCCGGCCTGGCGAGCTCCCGTTCCAGGGCCGTAGCGTCCCCCAGCGGCACCCCGCGCAGCTCCCGCCCGAGCCCGGTCACCGCCTTGCGGAAGCCGTCGTAGGTGGGGGTGTGCACGGCCACCCCGTCGCCCGGTTCCGTCCACATCCGCAGCAGCTGGGACAGCTGGTTGAGCACGGAGGGCCCGTACACGATCTGCTCCGGGTCGAGCTCGGTGTCGTACCGCGTCGCGTACCAGCCGCATATCGCCTCACGGAATCCGCTCACGCGCCAGTCCGTGTAGCCGAACACCCCGTGCGCGAGCCGTTCCCGCAGCGCGTCAAGCACCGGGGGCGCGGACGGGAAGTCCATGTCGGAGATCGTGAACGGCAGCAGGCCGTCCACACCGAAGCGCTCGGCCACGCCGTCCCACTGGACGCAGGCGGTGCCCCGGCGATCGACGGGTTTGTCGAAGTCGTACCTGGTCATGGCGCCTCCTCGTGCCGCATCAGGCAACGTTCCCGCGGACAGGACGGAGGCCCGGCACCGTCCTTGCGAACGGTGCCGGGCCTCCTCGACCGCCTACTTGAGCTTCGTGCCGGCGGAACGCAGCGCCTGGCAGGCCTCCAGGACACGTGCGGCCATGCCCGCCTCGGCCGCCTTGCCCCAGCTACGCGGGTCGTAGGTCTTCTTCGAGCCGACCTCGCCGTCGACCTTCAGCACGCCGTCGTAGTTCTTGAACATGTGGTCCGCGACGGGGCGGGTGAAGGCGTACTGGGTGTCGGTGTCGAGGTTCATCTTCACGACGCCGTTCTCCAGCGCTGTGGCGATCTCCTCGACTGTGGAGCCGGAGCCGCCGTGGAAGACGAAGTCGAACGGGCCGGGCTCCGCCGACTTGCCGAACTTCGCCGCCACACCGGCCTGGAGGTCCTTGAGCAGCTCGGGGCGGAGCACCACGTTCCCCGGCTTGTAGACACCGTGGACGTTGCCGAAGGACGCGGCCAGCAGGTAGCGGCCCTGCTCGCCCAGGCCGAGGGCCTCGGCGGTGCGGATGGCGTCATCGACGGTGGTGTAGAGCTCGTCGTTGATCTCGTGGGTGACGCCGTCCTCCTCGCCGCCGGTCGGGGTGATCTCGACCTCGAGGATGATCTTGGCGGCGGCGGCCCGGGGCAGCAGCTCCTTGGCGATGGCCAGGTTGTCGGCCAGGGTCTCGGCGGAGCCGTCCCACATGTGGGACTGGAACAGCGGGTTCTGCCCCTTGGCGACACGCTGCTCGGAGACGGCGAGCAGCGGGCGGACGTAGGCGTCCAGCTTGTCCTTGGGGCAGTGGTCGGTGTGCAGCGCGATGTTGACGTCGTACTTCTCGGCGACGATGTGCGCGAACTCGGCGAGGGCGACGGCGCCGGTCACCATGTCCTTGTTGTGCTGTCCGCCGAGGAACTCCGCGCCACCGGTGGAAATCTGGACGATGCCGTCGCTCTCGGCCTCCGCGAATCCGCGCAGCGCAGCGTGCAGGGTCTGGGACGAGGTGACATTGATGGCCGGGTAGGCGAACTTGCCTGCCTTCGCCCGGTCGAGCATCTCGTTGTAGACCTCGGGGGTTGCGATGGGCATCTGTCCGCTCCTTGTGATGTGCGGTGTGCGTTGCTAGGCCCTGACCTGGGGGGCGACGTCATCGTCGCACCTATCTTCCCAGACGCCCACGGGTACTCCCAGGGTCCTGCAACCAACGGGCGGGCGTTTCACGTGAAACCTCGTGGAACCCCCGCCCCTCGACACATCAGCCCAGATCGAGATCAGAGAGCTGGTATCCGGTCAGATAGGACAGCCCGGCCTCGGCGATGGCGCCGGCCGCGCCCCGGTCCACGATCGTGGCCACCGCGACGACCTCGCCGCCCGCCTCACGGACCGCCTCGACCGCGGTGAGCGGTGAGCCTCCGGTGGTGGAGGTGTCCTCGACGACCAGGCAGCGGCGACCCCTGACGTCGGCGCCCTCGATACGGCGCTGCATCCCGTGGGTCTTCTGGGCCTTACGCACGACGAAGGCGTCCAGGCGCTCACCGCGCGCGGCGGATGCGTGCAGCATCGAGGTCGCCACCGGGTCGGCGCCCAGTGTCAGACCGCCGACGCAGTCGTAGTCCAGATCGCTGGTCAGATCCAGCATCACCTGGCCGACCATGGGTGCGGCCTCGCCGTCCAGCGTGATCCGGCGCAGGTCGATGTAGTAGTCGGCCTCACGACCCGAGGAGAGGGTCACCTTGCCGTGCACCACGGCCTTGTCCTTGATCTGCTGGAGCAGCTCAGCACGTACGTCAGTCATGGTCACGAGCTTAGATGCCGCCCCCCGCCCAGGGCCCAACCGAGGCCTACCCGAGCCTCCGCCATGTCCAGGTCGCGGACATTTCGAGTGGTTCGATGGGGGTGACAAGCCGGGGGTCCGTGTTCAGGCCGTTCGGCGGTCCGGACTGGGGCTCGACGCAGACGGCCTCCGGCTGCTCGTCATAGATCACCACCCACGGCGACCTGCTCCTGACCGTCAGCTCCAGATGCTCCGGCCAGGTGATCGTGACATCGACGCCGTCGGTCATCCCGAAGCAGTCGTCCCATGGCCCGGGGGTCGGGCCGATACGGCGGCCGGTCGGCAGATGATCGTCGCCACGCTCCTCCTGCCAGTCGGGTGTGAACGCGAGCTGCGCGTCCTTGCCGTCCGGGAAGGGGCTGCGCAGGAACCAGGGGTGCCAGCCGGCCTGGGCGGGGAACGACACATCGTAGGTCTCGACACCGAGCTGAAGCGTGAGGGAGTCCTCGGTCAGCTCGAAGATCTGGGTGACCCTTCCGGTGTACGGCCAGGGCTCGGCGAGGTCGTAGGTGAACGCGGCGGTGGTGGGGCCGGCGCCGGGGGCGAGGCGCCAGGCCGTGTCGCGGCCGGTGCCGTGGATGGCGTGCGGTGGGGAGTTCAGAGGCAGCTGATGGGTGACCCCGCCGTTGAGGAAGCGGCCGTCCCTGGTCCTGCCGCAGAAGGGGACCATGGGGAAGCAGCCGTAGCGCTCGCCCTGCCGGAGGAGCTCCACCCCCGAGATCCGCAGACTGCTGATCCGGCAGCCGTTGAGGGGTGCCACGGTCAGCTCGACATCTCCGGCGCTGAGCCGGACGTGCTCTTCGCTACTCACACCGCGACACTACTGGCGGACCAAGCACACCGCTGGAAATCGGGTGCGCCAACTGGGGGTCCCCTGGACTCAGGCCATGGCCGGAGCCGCTCAGCGCCTGCGCCGCAGGGCGCGTCCGACGACCACCGCCGATGCGATGGCGATCGCCGCGGCGGGGGCGATCCAGCGCAGAGGGCCGTTCGGGCCCGTGGACTGGGGCGCGGGCATGGGCGCGTACCGGCCGCGCGGCGGTGCGTGGTCGACCTCCTCCGCACTGCGGCCGATCATGGTGCGCCGGGCATGGGCCGCCTCGGCGGGGGGTTCGTCGGCGGCGCCGAACTCGTCGTGCGCCAGAGGGTCCAGGGATGACGGGGGCACGTCGACGTCGAAGACGGAGCTTCCGTTCACACCCTCGCCGCCGTGCTCGTCATCGGCGCCGTTACCGCCGTCGCCGCCGTTCACCGCGTCCACGCCGTTGCCGCCACTGCCGCCGTTCACCGCGTCGACGCCGTTGAGACCGCCGCCGCCGTCCGTCTCGTCGCCCTCTTCCCAGAGGTCCTCGCCGGCGCGCTCCGCTGTGGCACCGCCGGTCGGCGGACCCTGCGCCGCCACCAGTGCCAGGCCCGAAGCGAAACGCTCCAGCAACCGGATCGCCGTCTGGGCGGTCGCCTCCTGCGGAAGCGCTGCCAGGCGGCCCTCGGCGTTCGAGGTACCGGTGAAACCGAGGGTCGTACCGCCCTCCGCGGGGGTGAGCCGTAGGGTCAGCACCAGCTTCACGGCACCCGAGCCGCGCGCTTCGATGCCCTCGCCCTCGATCGCGAAGTCGCCACCCTGCCGCTCGGTGATCCGCAACTCCCCGCGATAGGTGATCGTGTGGCTGCCCACCCTGACCCTCAGCCGGCCCGTGAGCGGGCCCGCCGAAGCGTCGGCGTCCCGTTGCAGACCGGGGACACAGCGCGCGACGCGCGCCGGGTCGGCCAGCGTCTGCCGGAGGGTCTCTGCCGGAACCGGTACGAACACCTCATGCTCCATGGGAACCGAGCCTACTCAGCCCCGGCCCGCAGGTCGCTGTTCTTGCACCGTCAATCCGCGTAGCGGGGATGCAGCAGCGTCGACGGGGGCAGGTCGGCCGGGCGCTCGCGCGCCAGGCTCACCGCCCCCGGCCCCAGCACCGGCCGCGCGCCGCCCCCGGCAGCCGCCGCCAGCACCAAGCCTCGCCCGGACAGCCCCGGCACCCGGTACGGCACCGTCGCGAGCCCCGCCGAGCGCATGGTCGCCTCCACCGTCCAGTACGTGCGGTCCCCGCCCGCGACCGGTCCGGCGTTCACGGCCATCCGCCCGTCATCAGCGAGCACTTCGGCCGCGAGACCGTAGAACTCCTGGGAGTAGAGCTTCGTGCCGGGTGCGGTCGCCGGGGCCGGCAGGTCCGAGACCACCACGTCGTACGCGCCGGTCCGGACGGTGCGCAGCCAGTCGAACGCGTCCGCGCACACCACCCGCAGCCGCGGATCCCGGTACGCGTGCCCGTTCAGCCCGCTGAGCGCCGGATTCGTACGGGCCAGACGGATCATTCCGGGATCCCGCTCGACGAGGGTCACCGCGCGAACGCCCGCGTACCGCAGCACCTCGCGCGCCACGAGCCCGTCGCCTCCGCCGAGGATCAGCACCCGTGCGTGCGGACCGCGCATCGCCCCGCGTACCAGCGCCTGCTGCGAGCGCCCCGCGTCCCGGCCGCTCGCCCGCAGATGCCCGTCCAGGAACAGGTCCAGGGGCCCCTTCCGCGCCCCGGTCAGCACGACCTCCTGCATCCCGGTGCGCACGGCCACCCGCACCGGCTCCCCGTAGAACGCACGCCGTGCCGCGGCCTCGAAGTCCCCGACCAGCGCGGTGGTCGTGGCGAGCAGCGCCAGCACCGTCGCATTGGCCACCAGCAGCCACCAGCGGGCCCGCACCGAGAGATCCCGGCGGAACAGCCACAGCACCAGCGCCCCGCCCGCCACCACGTTCACCGCGCCGGTCAGCAGGGCACCGGTGAGCTGTCCGAGCCAGGGCAGGAGGAAGAAGGGAAAGGCGAGCCCGCCGACCAGGGCGCCCACATAGTCCGCCGCGAACAGATCCGCGACCGTGCCCACTGCGTCCTGTTCTGCCTGCTCGGCCTGTTCACCTCGGTCACCCCGATCGCGGCCGGTGCGCCGGGACGCCCGCTGGATCAGCGACATCAGCAGCGGGATCTCCGCCCCGATCAGCACCCCGATCATCAGCGAGAAGGCCACCAGCGCCGGCCGCGCCTCACCGAACCAGGCGAAGGTGCCGTACAGCACCAGCGCCGAGCTACCGCCGACCAGTGCCAGCACCGCCTCCACCAAAGCGAAGCCGACGGCCGCATGGCAGCGCAGCCGCTTGGCGAGCAGCGATCCGAGGCCCATCGCGAAGACCATCACGGACAGCACCACGGACGCCTGGGTGACCGAGTCACCGCCCACATACGAGGCGAGCGCGACGAGTTCGAGCTCGTACACCAGTCCGCAGGCGGCGCAGACGAAGACCACGAGGAGGACGGGGAACCTGCCCGCGCCCGGACGGACGGGCCCCCGCGCCCTGCCCTGGTCGGCCCGGTACACCTCCAGGACGCGTTCAGCGGGCGGCGCTGGCGGGGGCGGGTCGGTCATGGCGTAACGCTACGTCACTCCAGCATGCACAACACGTCACCCACACGGGTGCAATTGCCGCAAAATGCCGTGCGGGTGAGTGAAATCAGAGCGCGGCGGGCACACGTGCGCCCACCCGCGTGCGGGTCACCACCAACTGCCCCTCCTGCGGGTACGCGTGCCAGGTGCGCCACCGCACCTGCCCGTCGAGCCGCTGCGCCACCATCGCGGTGAACGCGTGCGGAGAGCCGGGGAAGGTACCCGCGAGCCCGTTCGGATGGTCGGCCACCAGGGCGAGCAACTCCTGTGCGCGGCCCGCGAAGGAGCCCTTGGACAGGGTCTCGACATGTGCCGCGAACTGGTACTCCCAGGTGCCGATCCGCTTGGCCACGCCCAGCGGCAGCGGGGTGCTGCTGCCCGGAATGCAGGCCACGGTCTCGGAGCAGACGCCTTCCTCCTCCTCGAGCAGCACCTGGTGGGAGGCGCCGAGCAGCCTCAACTGCAATTTCGCACCCGCCAGTTCGAGATCCAGCAGGGCGAGGGCGGGCAGCGGTTCCCGACCCAGCGCCCACGCCAGATCGGCCGCGCAGGTATCGGTGTAGGACGTTTTCAGGGTCGTGAGCATGGGTCGGCTCCGCAAACACGCGTAACGGGTTGACGGGCGGTCCGGGACGCCCCGGAGCAGGCACAGGGGAAACGGGACCGCCTGCTCGGCACCCCGCTTGAGGGTCCGAGGGCTGGAGGTTTTCCACAGCGAGGGAAGCATGAAGTGCGCGCCGGTCACAGGCCTTTTACCCAACACGGGGCGGTTTCCATCCCCCCGGGTGCCTTACGGTTCAACTGTTCAACAGAAATCCATCCTGGACGTCAATGTGACGACGCCCGGGGGGAGTTGAACTCCCGCCCGGGCGCACGTTCCACGCATGCATGTCAGCCGCATGTGCCTTCGGCACCATGTGCCCGTCAGCTGCCGCCGCCACCCCCGCAGCCGCCTCCGCCGCCGCCGCAGGACGACGAGGAACCGCAGGACGAACCCCCGCCGCAGGACGAACCCCCGCCGTCGCTCCCCGCCCACCAGGAGCCGGAACCGCCGCTGGAGCGGGAACCTCCGCTTCGCGACCGGGTCCTGCCACGGCCGGAGCCGGAGCGGGAAACCGCGACCGACACCACAATGGCGAACAGCATGAAAACCGCGACGATAACGATGACCTCGGCCAACATCGTCGTCACCTCCCCGTTGCTTCTTGCTCTGCTTTGTTGGGTCTCTCTGTCTCTCCGTGCGTGAAGGGGGGATGCCCCCTGCCTCCGCGAGCCAAAGCAGACTTGAGCAAGTCCAGAGGTTGCGCGCCTCAGTGCGGGCGGCCGCCTGCTTCCACCAGCCGGTCCACGGCCTGCCGGATCGACACCTCGCTCTTGCAGAACGAGAAGCGCACCAGCCAGGACGGGGCGTCCGCGCCGACGTAGAACGCCGAGGTCGGAATGGCCACCACACCCGCGCGCTCCGGCAGTTCCCGGCAGAAGCGGACTCCGTCGTCGTAGCCCCACGGCCGTACGTCCGCCTGGACGAAGTACCCGGCCTCCGCGCGCAGCGGACGCAGCCCGGCCCGGGTCAGTCCCGCGCCGAGCAGGTCCCGGTTCGCCCGCAGGGACTCGCGCAGGCCCGCGGCCCAGCTCTCCACCGAGCCGAGTGCCCTGGCAATGGCCTCCTGGTACGGGGTGCCCGAGGCGTATGTCAGGAACTGCTTGGCGGAGTTCACCGCCGTGACGAGGGGTGCCGGGCCGCAGATCCAGCCGACCTTCCAGCCGGTCACATTGAGCGTCTTGCCCGCCGACGAGATGACCAGGGTGCGTTCGCGCATCCCTGGGAACGTCGCGATGGGCCGGTGCCGCGCGCCGTCGGCGTACACCAGGTGCTCGTACACCTCGTCCGTGACGACGGTCAGGGAGCGCTCGGCACAGAGCTCGGCGATCGCCGCCAGCTCGCCGTCCGTGAACACCTTGCCCGTCGGATTGTGCGGGCTGTTCAGCAGCAGCACCTTCGTCCGGTCCGTCAGGGCGGCGCGCAGAGCGTCCATGTCGAGAGCGAAGCCGTCCCCGTCCAGGGTCAGGGGCACACCGACGAGCCGGGCACCGGCGAGCCGCGCGTCCGCCGCGTAGGCGTCGTAGCAGGGGTCGAAGGCGATGACCTCGTCCCCCGGGTCGCACAGCGCCAGCAGAGCGGCGGCGAGGGCCTCGGTGGCGCCCGTGGTCACCAGGACCTCGCCGTCGGGACGGTAGTCGAGGCCGTAGCGGCGGAGCTGATGGGCGGCGACGGCTTCGCGCAGGGCCGGGAAACCGACGGCGGGCGGATACTGGTTGCTGCCCGACAGCACCGCGTCCGCCACGTCCTTGAGCAGCTCGGCGGGGCTGTCCAGCTCCGGAACCCCCTGCCCCAGGTTCACGGCGCCGGTGCGCCGCGCCAGCTCCGTCATCTCGGTGAAGACCGACGTCCCCATGCCCCGCACCCGCGCCGCGGGATTCCCACGCACGTGTCCACCCCCGTCGAGTCAGTCCGGTCGAGTCAGCGGGCCCCCACCTTAGGCGCCATGCGCGCGGGCGTCACCGGGTCGCCACCCGGATGGCCGCGCCGGGCTCGCGCCCTGCCCGTACGCCACTGAGGGTCGGGATGACTGGCCGATCACGCGCGCCCGGAGGTGTCCACTGTCCGCCGAGACGTTCGACGAGGCGTCAGTCGATGCCCAGCCCGTACCCGACGCCCGGAGCACCGCCGATGCCCGGACCCGCTGGCGCGCGGCGCTGCGGCGGGCCGCGCCGGCGCTCGGGCTGTTCGCGGCGGCGCGGCTGACGGGCATGGGTCTGATGGCCCTGTGGGCGTGGCACATCGGGAAGTCCCCGAGGGCATTGCTCGCCACCTCCTGGGACTCCGACTGGTACAGCCGGATCGCCGCCCACGGCTACGGGCGCACGCTGCACTGGCCGGACGGCGCCGTCCAGTCCGATCTCGCGTTCTTCCCGCTCTATCCCGGTCTTGTGCGGTCCCTGACGGCCGTACTGCCGGTGACCGGGGGCACTGCGGGTCTCCTGCTGTCCTGGGCGGCGGCCGGGGCGGCTGCCTGGGGCGTGTACGCCCTGGTCGAGCGGCTCCACGACCGCCGTCTTGCGACCGTGGTGGTGCTGCTGTGGGGGCTGCTGCCGCACTCGATCGTGCTGACCATGGCGTACACCGAACCCCTGCTGACCGCGTTCGCCGCCTGGTCGCTGTACGCCCTGGTGACCGGCCGGCCGCTGTGGGCGGCCTCGCTGGCGGCTCTGGCGGGGCTGACCCGGCCCAACGGAATCGCGGTCGCGGCGGCCGTGTGCGCCGTGTCGGCGTACCGGCTGTGCACCCGCAGGAGGGAGGGTCCCGTCTGGCGGCTGTGGGCCGCGGCGGCGCTGGCACCGGCCGGCTGGCTCGGCTATCTCCTGTGGGTCGGGCTGCGCACGGGCGATCCGCTCGGCGGCTACTTCGCCGTGCAGAGCGGCTGGACCTCGCGCTTCGACCTGGGGGCGGGCTCGCTGCGGGTGGTGCGGTCGATGGTGACCGCACCGGCCTTCTTCGGCTTCCCCATGGCGCTGGTGATCACCTGCGCGGGCGTACTGCTGCTGGTGCTGCTCCTGCTGGAGCGGCCCGCGCTGCCGCTCGTCGTCTACACCGGGGTGCTGGTGCTGATCACGGTCGGGGGCTCGGGCTTCTTCGAGTCCAAGCCGCGCTTCCTGCTGCCCGCGTTCCCGCTGCTGATCCCGCTGGCGCTGGCCCTGACCCGGGCACGGCCAAGGGCGGCGATCACGGTGATCGCCGCCCTGGCCGCGGTGTCGTTCGGCTATGGGACCTATCTGCTGACGCTGGCCCCACTGGCGCTCTAGGTGTATTGACCACGAGCGCTCCGAAGCTCAGCTCTCGTCGGCGGGCTTCCCGTCCGCCTCGCCGTCCGCCGCGGCGGGCTCGAGACCGAGCAGCTCCACGAGCCACTTGTCGAACTCGATCGAGGCACGCACCCAGCTCACCGTGGACGAGACGAAGTGCTCCAGGCTCACACCGGTGCCGATCAGCATCTGCGCCTCACCGATGAGCCGGAGGGTCGGCTGGCCGCCGTCCTCCTCGTCCTCGTGGGTGTGCGTGTAGACCTTCGGCCACAGGGTGCGGCGGTTCCAGTCGTCGATCGCGTCCAGGATCTTCGCCCGGTCCTCGACGGCATGCGGCCGGTCGTAGAACGTACGCACCGAGAAGACCTGCTGCTCGTCCTCGCCGCGGAACATGAAGTACGTGCGGAAGTCCTCCCACGGCGCCGCGAGGTCACCCTCGTCGTCGGTGACGTACTTCAGCTCCATCTGGTCGAGGAGCTGCTTGACCAGATCCTGGTCGGGCACCACGGGGCCCGGCGGCGGTCCGGGCTGCGACTGGGGCTGGCCCCCGAAATTCGGAATCGAGGACGGGTCGATGCTCACGGGGTGATTCCCTTCGTACGGATGTGGCCATCCTCCCTTATGCCGGGCGGGGGCTGGCAACCCCCGCAGGCGCTTGATCCGTTCGTGTCCGGATCACCACCCCGCATCACCGCTCCGGGCCGACGAGCAGCCCGTCCCCGGCCCGGTCGACACGCACGGTGTCGCCGTCCTTGATCTCGCCCGCCAGGATCTCCTTGGCCAGCCTGTCACCGATCGCAGTCTGGACGAGCCGGCGCAGCGGCCGGGCCCCGTACGCGGGGTCGTTGCCCTCCTCCGCGAGCCACTCCAGCGCCTGAGGGGTGACCTCAAGCGTGAGCCTGCGCTCGGCGAGCCGCCGGGCCAGGCGGTCGAGCTGGAGCTCGGCGATCCTCGCCAGCTCGTCCTTCGACAGGGCCGAGAACACCACCAGGTCGTCCAGCCGGTTGAGGAACTCCGGCTTGAAGGAGGCCCGCACGACCTCCAGGACCTGACGCTTCTTGTCCTCCTCGCTGGTGAGGGGATCCATCAGGAACTGGCTGCCCAGGTTGGAGGTCAGGATCAGGATGGTGTTGCGGAAGTCGACCGTGCGGCCCTGACCGTCCGTGAGACGGCCGTCGTCAAGCACCTGGAGCAGGATGTCGAAGACCTCCGGGTGCGCCTTCTCCACCTCGTCGAGCAGCACCACGGTGTACGGGCGGCGGCGCACCGCCTCCGTGAGCTGGCCGCCCTCCTCGTAGCCGACGTAGCCGGGAGGCGCGCCGACCAGCCGGGCGACGGAGTGCTTCTCGCTGTACTCGGACATGTCGATCCGGACCATGGCCCGCTCGTCGTCGAAGAGGAAGTCCGCCAGCGCCTTCGCCAGCTCGGTCTTGCCGACACCCGTCGGCCCGAGGAACAGGAACGACCCGGTGGGCCGGTCCGGGTCCGCGATACCCGCCCGGGCGCGGCGTACCGCGTCGGACACCGCCCGTACGGCCTCGGTCTGGCCGATCAGGCGCCTGCCCAGCTCGTCCTCCATGCGCAGCAGCTTCTTGGTCTCGCCCTCGAGCAGCCGTCCGGCCGGGATGCCCGTCCAGGAGGCCACCACGTCCGCGATGTCGTCGGGACCGACCTCCTCCTTGACCATGGTGTCCTTCGCGGCCTCCACCTGGGCCTCCGCCTCCGTGGCCTCGGCCAGCTCACGCTCCAGCGCCGGGATCTCCCCGTAGAGCAGCTTCGACGCGGTGTCGAAGTCGCCGTCGCGCTGGGCGCGCTCCGCCTGTCCGCGCAGGCTGTCGAGCCGCTCCTTGAGCTCACCGACGCGGTTGAGGGACTCCTTCTCCTTCTCCCAGCGGGCGGTGAGACCGCGCAGCTCCTCCTCGCGGTCGGCGAGGTCGCGGCGCAGCTTCTCCAAGCGCTGCTTGCTGGCCTCGTCGGTCTCGTTCTTGAGCGCGAGCTCCTCCATCCGCAGCCGGTCGACGGAGCGCTGGAGCTCGTCGATCTCGACCGGGGACGAGTCGATCTCCATCCGCAGCCGGGACGCGGACTCGTCCACCAGGTCGATGGCCTTGTCCGGCAGGAAGCGGGAGGTGATGTAGCGGTCGGAGAGGGTCGCCGCGGCGACCAGCGCGCTGTCCGCGATCTGCACCTTGTGGTGGGCCTCGTAGCGGCCCTTGAGCCCGCGCAGGATCGCGATGGTGTCCTCGACCGTGGGCTCGGCCACCAGCACCTGCTGGAAGCGCCGCTCCAGGGCCGCGTCCTTCTCGATCCGCTCGCGGTACTCGTCCAGCGTCGTGGCGCCGACCATACGCAGCTCGCCGCGCGCCAGCATCGGCTTGAGCATGTTGCCCGCGTCCATCGCCGAGTCGCCGCCGGCGCCCGCGCCGACCACCGTGTGCAGCTCGTCGATGAAGGTGATGATCTGCCCGTCGCTCTCCTTGATCTCGGAGAGAACGGTCTTCAGCCGCTCCTCGAACTCACCGCGGTACTTCGCACCCGCGACCATCGCACCCAGGTCGAGGGACACCAGGCGCTTGTTCCGCAGCGACTCCGGCACGTCGCCCTTGACGATCCGCTGCGCCAGGCCCTCGACCACCGCGGTCTTGCCGACGCCGGGCTCACCGATCAGCACGGGGTTGTTCTTGGTGCGGCGGGACAGCACCTGGACGACCCTGCGGATCTCGTGGTCCCGCCCGATGACCGGGTCGAGCTTGCCCTCGCGGGCCGCGGCCGTGAAGTCGGTACCGAACTTCTCCAGGGCCTTGTACTGGCCCTCCGGGTCGGCGGTGGTCACCCGTCGCGACCCCCGGGACTCCTGGAAGGCGGCCAGCAGCTTCTTCGCCGTGGCGCCCTGCGCGGTCAGCACGTCGGCGCTGCGCCCGCCCTTGTCGGCGACGCCGATCAGCAGGTGCTCGGTCGAGAGGAACTCGTCGCCGAGCTCCTTGGCACGGCGGTCCGCGTCGGCGATCACCGCGAGCAGCTCGCGGTTCGGCTGCGGGGGCGCGACGGTGGACCCGGTGACGCTGGGCAGGTCGGCGAGCGCCCGCTCGGCCCCGGCCCGTACGGCCGCCTGGTCCGCGTCCACGGCGGCCAGCAGGTCGGTGATGTTCTCGTTGTCCTGACCCGCGAGGAGTGCGAGCAGGAGGTGTGCGGGGGTCAGATCCGGATGGCCCTCGGACACGGCTCGGCTGGAAGCGGCGTTGAGCGCATCCCGGCTCCTGTTGGTCAGCTCGGCGTCCACGTGCGGTCTCTCCTCCTTCGACTGTGCCCTGTAGGCCCTGATGTCTATGACTCATCCAACGTACACAAAGTTGAGTCTAATCCACTCAAGGCCCTGCCGCGAAGGAGGACGCAGCACATGGGGAACGCAAAAAGCACAGCGGCGCCATCGTGTTTCAGGTCCACGATGGCGCCGCTGTGTGGGGGAAGCGCCTGAGCGATTTTGAACGACGGGGGAATCGCTCAGGCACTGCGGGGGGTGGTGGTGGTCTGCGCTTCGACCAACTGGTGGTCGCGCTGATCGAGATTGACGAAAATCATGCCGTACCGGATGGCACAGCGGACGGGTTGCGGGGCCCCTCGGGGCCTCCGCAGGCAGCGGTAGGCACGGACGTCCTCATCGTCGCCGCGGGCAACCACGATCGGCTCCCCGAACAGCGTGACCATCAGCGAGTCCCCACGGCCGGGGATGGCCGTGACGAGATCGATGAAGTGCCACCCTGATCGGTACGCGGTCGCCATCTCACGGCGGAAGACACGGTCGTCCGGAGGAGCACTCATGCGCCGACGCCCGCAGGGACGCTCTCCCAGGTGGGTTCACCCGGCATCGCGATCACCGAAGTAGGTGTCCTCTCCCATGTGGGCTCACCCGGCATCGCGGCGTCCGGAGCAGGTGCCGCCTCCCAAGTGGGTTCCACCGAGGCCTCGGCCGCCGACGTCGGCGCCGTCTCCCAGGTGGGCTCCCCGTTCACCGCGAGACCACCGAGAGCGGCCGCAACGGCTATTGCGCAAAGTGCACGAACCATCCTGGTCATCGCCGATCTCCACCTCTTTTGATCACTACCTCCTCCCCCGCGCCTAAGACGATGGCTCACTCCGACCGCTTCCACCAGCGAGTGCAGGCATCATGTTCCTGTAATTCAGGACCCTGAGGGGGGTGCACATGCATGCGAAAAGGGGCGATTCGGGAGACAAGCACAGTCACGACGAGCTGTGCGAGGCGGGGAAAAACCTCTATGCGTCCGCTCTGCGCAGTGGGCGCATAGCGCGATCCGAGGTGGCCGAAGCGCCCTGCCTGGTCGAACTGGCCATGCTGCGCCCGGATCCGGAGGACGCCGAATGGCTCCGTCCGGTTCCGCCGTCCATCGCGCTGCACCAGCTGATATACCCCATCGAGCGGGAGATCCAAGAGCGAAGACGACTCACGATGTCGCTCACGGACTCGTTCGAGCCATTTATGACGCTGAATCCGCACGACCCGTCCACCACGCACGCCATCACGGTGCTCGAGGGCCTGAGCGTGATCAACACGACGCTGGACCGCGTCATCGCCGAGTGCACCGAGGAGCTGCTGACCGTACAGCCCGGCAGCGGACGCAGGCCCGCCACTCTGCAGGACGGACTGCGGCGGGTCGAGACCCTCATCGACCGGGGTGTCCGGATGCGGACGCTCTATCAGCACACCGCGCGCCACCACCCGTCCACGATTGCCTACGTCGAGCGGGTCGCCCCTTACGGCGCGGAGGTCCGCACCCTCGAGGAGATCATCGACCGGCTCATCATCGTCGACCGGAAAGTCGCCTTCATACCGGCCCGCAGCGACCGCCGGGCCGCCCTGGAGCTGCGCCACGAGGGCCTGGTGCAGTATCTCGTCGGCGTCTTCGACCAGTTCTGGCTGCACGGCGTGCCCTGGGACGACCATGTCGTCTCCTACACCCCGGAACTGGACGGCATCAGCGGGGTGCAGCGGTCCATAGCCAAGCTCCTGGTCGACGGCCACGTCGACGAGGCCATCGCCCGCCGTCTCGGGATGAACGTCCGCACCTGCCGCGCCCACATCGCCAAGCTGGCCTCCGCGCTCGGCAGTGGTTCGCGCGCGCAACTCGGCTTCCTCATCGCCCGCTCGGGAATCCTGGAGCAGGACGAACCGGGGGAGCACGCCGAAGCGGCGGAACCGGTCTAGGGGAGTCCCGGTCGGCCCAGCCGGCCCAATCAGCCCGACCGGCCCGGCAGCTGCCACGGACCGGCCGGGCCGTCACGTCGGACGTCGAGCAGCTCGGGCACATCCGCCACACGGCGCACCGGTGTGGATCAACGCCGGCGATCCCCCACGTCATCGGCCTGCGGCGCTCCCCGGCCGAGCGGTTCGCCCCCGTCATGCACCAGCACCGACCAGCGCGTAGGGGCTGGGGGGATCACCCCCCAGCCCCTACCGCATGACCTCAGGCCACCCTTTCAGGCGCCCGTCAGGTGTCCCGCCTCGGCTGCTTCGGCCGCCACACCACCAGCGCACTGGCCTGCTGCACATCCTGGTACGGCACCAGATCGCGCCGGTACGACGCGTGCACCTGCGCCTCGCGCTGCTGCATCGCCGCCGCCGCTCCCTCGACCGCCGCTGACAACTCGGCGACGCGGGCCTGGAGCGCGGCGACCTGGTGCTCCAGCTCGATGATGCGCTTGATGCCGGCGAGGTTGATGCCCTCGTCCTGGGACAGCGCCTGCACCTGGCGGAGCAGTTCGATGTCACGGGCCGAGTAGCGCCTGCCCCGGCCGGCGGTACGGTCCGGGGAGACCAGGCCGAGGCGGTCGTACTGCCGAAGGGTCTGCGGGTGCAGGCCGGAGAGCTGGGCCGCCACCGAGATGACGTACACCGGTGTCTCGTCCGTCAGCTGGTATGGATTACGGCGTCGGCCTTCCCTCTCCATGAGGTCACGCTCCCTTCGCAGCCTGGAACAGTTCTGCCCGCGGATCCGTGTCCTCAGTCGCCTTCCGGTAGGCCTCCAGCGCCTCCCGCGCCTCGTCGCCGAGCTCCTTCGGGACGGCGACCTCCACGGTGACCAGCAGGTCGCCGCGGGTGCCGTCCTTGCGGACGGCGCCCTTGCCGCGGGCCCGCATCGTACGGCCGTTGGGAGTACCGGCGGGCAGTTTCAGCGTGACCGGGGGGCCGCCGAGGGTCGGGACCTTCACCTCGCCGCCGAGGGCCGCCTCCGTGAAGGTGACCGGCACGGTGACGGTGAGGTTGTCGCCCTTGCGACCGAACACCGGGTGTGTGTCGACATGGACCACGACATAGAGATCACCGGCCGGTCCGCCGCGCTCGCCCGGGGTGCCCTTGCCGCGCAACCGGATCCGCTGTCCGTCGGAGACCCCCGCCGGGATACGGACCTGCATGGTGCGCGAGGACTTGGCACGGCCGCTGCCGTGGCAGACCTCGCACGGGTTCTCGGCGATGAGGCCGCGGCCCTTGCAGTCCATGCAGGGGTCGGTCAGCGAGAACGAGCCGCTGCCGCCGCGGGACACCTGTCCGGTGCCGACGCAGGTCGGGCACACCCGCGGTGTGCCGTTCTTGTCGCCGGTGCCCGAACACGCCTTGCAGGGCTGCTGGCTGGACATCCGCAGCGGGACCGTGGCCCCGTCCACCGCCTCGGTGAAGCTGAGCGTCACCTCGGACTCGATGTCCTGGCCGCGGCGGGGCTGGGTACGCGTACCCGCGCCCGGACCGCGGTTGAACAGCCCGCCGAAGACATCGCCGAGCCCGCCGCCACCGCCGCCGAAGCCGCCCGCGGCACCGCCCCCTCCGCCCTGGGCGCCCCCGAAGAGGTCGCTCAGGTCGAAGTTGAAGGTGCCGCCGGCACCGGGGCCACCGGCCCGGAAGCCACCGTTGCCGAAGAGGGCGCGGGCCTCGTCGTACTCCTTGCGCCGCTTGGCGTCGCCGAGCACGTCATTCGCCTCGGAGATCTCCTTGAAGCGCTCCTCGGCCTTGGCGTCACCCTTGTTGGCGTCCGGGTGGAACTCGCGGGCGAGCTTGCGGTACGCCTTCTTGATCTCGGCATCGGTGGCGTCCTTGGGGACGCCGAGAACCTTGTAGTAGTCCTTCTCCACGAAGTCCTTCGTGCTCATCGACGTCCCTCCTTCCGGACCTGTCCCTGCTCGTGAGCGGTGGTCGCGTCAGCCCTCGTCCGGGCCACCGCTCTCCTCGTCGGCCGGAGCCTGCTCCTCCTTCTGCCCCGCGGGCGTCGCACCCGGCTGGGGCTCGGCCACCGCGACCCGCGCGGGACGGATGGTCCGCTCCCCGATCCGGTAACCCGGCTGAAGGATCGCCACACAGGTCGTCTCGGTGACATCCGGTGCGTAGGAGTGCATCAGGGCCTCGTGGACCGTCGGGTCGAAGGGCTCGCCCTCCTTGCCGAACTGCTGGAGCCCCATCTTGGCGGCGACCGTCTCCAGCGATTCGGCCACCGACTTGAAGCCGCCGACCAGCTCGCCGTGGTCACGGGCACGACCGATGTCGTCGAGGACGGGCAGGAGCTCGGTCAGGAGCTGCGCGACGGCGATCTCCTTGACCGTGATCCGGTCCCGCTCCACCCGGCGGCGGTAGTTCTGGTACTCGGCCTGGATCCGCTGGAGGTCCAGGGTGCGCTCGTTGAGCGCGGTACGGACCTGGTCCAGCTGGGCCGTCAGACCCGCCTGGGCGGTGCTGTTCTGTGCTGTGTCCCCGGCCGGGGCCGCCCCCTCCTCCGCAGAGGGGGAGGCGGCCTGCGCCGCGTCTTCGGGTGTGGCGCCGGAGGGGACGTCAGGCTTCTCCTCGAAGCCCGGGGTCTCCTCCGACATCAGGCAGCGCCGCCCTTCTGGTCCTTCTCGTCGTCGACGATCTCGGCGTCGACCACGTCGTCGGCCTCATCGGCCTTGGCCTGCCCGGCACCGGCTTCGCCGGCACCGCCCGCGGCCTGCGCGTCCGCGTACATGGCCTGGCCGAGCTTCTGCGAGACCGCCGCGACCTTCTCGGTGGCGGTACGGATCTCCGCGGTGTCCTCGCCCTTGAGCTTCTCCTTGAGCTCGGTCACCGCCGTCTCGACCTCGGTCTTGATCTCGCCCGGGACCTTCTCCTCGTTGTCCTTGAGGAACTTCTCGGTCTGGTAGACGAGCTGCTCGGCCTGGTTGCGGGTCTCGGCGGCCTCGCGGCGGCGGTGGTCCTCCTCCGCGTACTGCTCGGCCTCCTGGCGCATCCGGTCGACCTCGTCCTTGGCGAGCGAAGAGCCGCCGGTGACGGTCATCTTCTGCTCCTTGCCCGTGCCGAGGTCCTTCGCGGTCACGTGCATGATGCCGTTGGCGTCGATGTCGAAGGACACCTCGATCTGCGGGACACCGCGCGGGGCCGGCGGGAGGCCGGTCAGCTCGAACATGCCGAGCTTCTTGTTGTACGCGGCGATCTCGCGCTCGCCCTGGTAGACCTGGATCTGCACGGACGGCTGGTTGTCCTCGGCCGTCGTGAAGATCTCGGAGCGCTTGGTCGGGATCGTGGTGTTGCGCTCGATCAGCTTGGTCATGATGCCGCCCTTGGTCTCGATACCGAGGGACAGCGGAGTCACGTCGAGGAGCAGGACGTCCTTGACCTCACCCTTGAGCACACCGGCCTGGAGGGTGGCACCGATGGCCACGACCTCGTCCGGGTTCACACCCTTGTTGGCCTCCTTGCCGCCGGTCAGCTCCTTGACGAGCTCGGCGACGGCGGGCATACGGGTCGAACCACCGACGAGGACCACGTGGTCGATCTCGGAGAGCTGGATGCCCGCGTCCTTGATCACGTTGTGGAACGGGGTCTTGCAGCGGTCCAGCAGGTCGGCCGTGAGCTGCTGGAACTGGGCGCGCGTGAGCCTCTCGTCCAGGTGCAGCGGGCCCTCGGCGGACGCCGTGATGTAGGGCAGGTTGATCGTCGTCTCGGTCGAGGACGAGAGCTCGATCTTCGCCTTCTCGGCGGCCTCGCGCAGACGCTGGAGCGCCATCTTGTCCTTGGACAGGTCGACGCCGTGGCCGTTGGCGAACTGCTTCACCAGGTAGTCGACGACGCGCTGGTCCCAGTCGTCACCACCGAGGTGGTTGTCACCGTTGGTGGCCTTCACCTCGACGACACCGTCGCCGATCTCCAGCAGCGAGACGTCGAAGGTACCGCCACCGAGGTCGAAGACCAGGATGGTCTGGTCGTCCTTGTCGAGGCCGTAGGCGAGAGCGGCGGCCGTCGGCTCGTTGACGATGCGCAGGACGTTGAGGCCCGCGATCTCACCGGCCTCCTTGGTGGCCTGGCGCTCGGAGTCGTTGAAGTACGCCGGGACGGTGATCACCGCGTCGGTGACCTTCTCGCCCAGGTAGGACTCGGCGTCACGCTTCAGCTTCTGCAGGATGAACGCGGAGATCTGCTGCGGGTTGAAGTTCTTCCCGTCGAGCTCGATCTTCCAGTCCGTACCCATGTGGCGCTTCACGGACCTGATGGTCCGGTCCACGTTGGTGACCGCCTGACGCTTGGCGACCTCGCCGACCAGCACCTCACCGTTCTTGGCGAAGGCGACGACGGACGGCGTGGTCCTGGCACCCTCGGCGTTGGTGATGACGGTGGGCTCGCCGCCCTCCAGAACGCTGACGACGGAGTTAGTCGTGCCCAGGTCGATGCCGACCGCACGTGCCATTTCGATTCCTCCATAGGACTTGAGTGCAACTCACTCAAGGATGCACCACCCGCCCCAGCGAGTCAACAGACCTGAGTCGCCATGACTCAACTATGGTGCGCGCCGAGACCTCCCGCGCCTGCTCCGGCGCGGCCTGCGCACACCTCCACCATCACCGTGTCATGGTTCTCGCCGAAGCACCCGAAATGATGACAGAACGGACAGGGGAGTCAGGTGAGACCCCGGTGAGAGCCCTGCACCCGGTGCAGCCCAAGCGACTTCTCGACCTGCTCGCCGGCACCGCGCTGCTGGTCATCACCGCACCCCTGCTGGTCGCCGCCGCCTGCTCCGCGGTGCTGCTGCGGCGCCCCGGAGGTGCGTACGTACACGAGACCAGAGCAGGACTGCACGGGCGACGCATCGTCATCCGCTCCCTGCGCACCCGCCGCTTCCGGCTCGACCTGCTGTCCCGGCTGCCGCACGTCGTGCGCGGCGAACTGTCCCTGGTCGGCCCGGCCGCACTGGCGCCCGACCACCCGCGCGCGGCGGCGCCCTGGCGGCAGACGGTCAAACCGGGCCTGACGGGACTCGCACAGCTCGCCCGGCACTCCACCATGCCCTGGTACGAGGCCGCACTCCTCGACCAGCACTATGTGGAGCACCATGGGATGGGACTCGACCTGGCCATCCTGCTGCGCACCCCCGGCGGGATGCGCCACCGCGGCCCGGCGCGCTCCGGACGGCGGCGGGTCAGGCGGCGCTCACAGCGGCGCCCCGCCCCTACGTACTCAGGGTGACCTGAGCGACGCAGATCACCGCTTGCGCAACTACAGTGCGGCGGAATATCTGGGTAGTCTCAGCACGGACTAATTAAGTTACCGCTTAGTAGGCAATCAGCGTCTGGTAAGCGCCGGATTCCCCACCTCGCAGGCCCGAGGAGCCCCACATGCAACTCGCCGCGATCATCGTGTCGCTGGTTCTGATCGTGGTAGGCGTGGCCCTGTTCGGCCGCGCCATCATCAAGATCTACAACTTCCTGCGGCTCGGCCAGAACGTGCCAGCGGGCGCCCGCACCGACAACCCGTACCAGCGCACCGTCACCCTGGTCCGGGAGTTCGTCGGACACACCCGGATGAACCGCTGGGGCATCGTCGGTGTCGCGCACTGGTTCGTGGCGGTGGGCTTCCTCACTCTGCTGCTGACGATCGTCAACGCCATCGGCCAGCTCTTCCAGGCCGACTGGATCCTGCCGGTCATCGGCGACTGGGCGCCGTACAACGTCTACGTCGAGTTCATGGGCACGATGACGGTGCTCGGCATCCTCGTGCTGATCGTGATCCGCCAGCTGAGCAGGCCGGACAAGCCGGGGCGCAAGTCCCGCTTCGCCGGCTCCAACTTCGGCCAGGCGTACTTCGTCGAGACCGTCATCCTCATCGTCGGCGTCTGCATCTTCATGCTGCACGCCCTGGAGGGCGCCCAGCACCACGTGGAGGGCTACGAGGCCTCGTTCTTCATCTCCTACCCGGTGGTGTCGTGGCTGGAGGGCATGGACGTCTCCACGCTCCAGAACCTCACCTACTTCTTCGCGGGCCTGAAGATCGCGACCTCCTTCATCTGGATGATCACGGTCTCCCTCAAGACCGACATGGGCGTGGCCTGGCACCGCTTCCTCGGCTTCCCGAACATCTGGTTCAAGCGCAACGCGACCGGTGAGACCTCGCTCGGCGCACTGCTGCCGATGACCTCCGCCGGCAAGCCGATCGACTTCGAGGACCCGGGCGAGGACGACGTCTTCGGCGTCAGCCAGGTGGAGCAGTTCTCCTGGAAGGGCATCCTCGACTTCTCGACCTGCACCGAGTGCGGTCGCTGCCAGTCGCAGTGCCCCGCGTGGAACACCGGCAAGCCGCTCTCCCCGAAGCTGCTCATCATGTCGCTGCGCGACCACGCGCACGCCAAGGCCCCGTATCTGCTCGCGGGCGGCGGCAAGACCATGGAGGGCGAGGAGAAGGCCACCGAGGAGCAGCTCAAGGACGTCCCGGCCGCGGCCCTCGCCGAGGCCGAGCGCCCGCTGATCGGCACCGCCGAGGAGAACGGCGTCATCGACCCGGACGTGCTGTGGTCCTGCACCACCTGCGGTGCGTGCGTGGAGCAGTGCCCGGTCGACATCGAGCACATCGACCACATCGTCGACATGCGCCGCTACCAGGTGATGATCGAGTCCGCGTTCCCGTCCGAGGCGGGCACGATGCTCAAGAACCTGGAGAAGAAGGGCAACCCCTGGGGCCTGGCCAAGAAGCAGCGCATCGAGTGGACCAAGGAGGTCGACTTCGAGGTCCCGGTGGTCGGCAGGGACGTCGAGGACCTCACCGAGGTCGACTACCTGTACTGGGTCGGCTGTGCCGGTGCGCTGGAGGACCGCGCCAAGAAGACCACCAAGGCCTTCGCGGAGCTGCTGCACATCGCGGGCGTCAAGTTCGCGATCATGGGCGGCGAGGAGAAGTGCACCGGTGACTCGCCGCGTCGCCTCGGCAACGAGTTCCTGTTCCAGCAGCTCGGCGCGGAGAACGTCGCGATGCTGAACATGGCGTTCGGCGAGGACGACGAGGACGAGTCGACCAGGAAGCCGAAGTCGGCGAAGAAGATCGTCGCGACCTGCCCGCACTGCTTCAACACCATCGCGAACGAGTACCCGCAGCTCGGCGGCGAGTACGAGGTCATCCACCACACCCAGCTGCTCCAGCACCTCATCGACGAGGGCAAGCTGATCCCGGTGACGCCGGTCGAGGGTCTGATCACGTACCACGACCCCTGCTACCTGGGCCGCCACAACAAGGTCTACACCCCGCCGCGCGAGATCATCGCCAAGGTGCCGGGCCTGCGGAACGAGGAGATGCACCGCCACAAGGAGCGCGGCTTCTGCTGTGGCGCCGGTGGTGCCCGCATGTGGATGGAGGAGCGGATCGGCAAGCGCATCAACACCGAGCGGGTGGACGAGGCGCTGTCGCTGAACCCGGACATCGTGTCCACCGCCTGCCCGTTCTGCCTGGTCATGCTCACGGACTCCGTGAACGGCAAGAAGAACGACGGCAAGGCCAAGGAGAGCCTCCAGGTCGTGGACGTGGCGCAGCTGCTCCTCGATTCCGTCAGGACGCCGGTCGACCCGGCGGGCGAGGCGGAGACGGAGAACTCGCCCGAGCCGGAACCGGTGAAGTGACCACGGCGTCGTTTGTTCCGTAGCACGGAAGCGGCCGGACCTGCCTCGGGGGCAGGACCGGCCGCTTCCGTTTTCACGGTTTCCCGGTCATCCGCTTTGACGGTTTCCCGGTCATCCGCTTTGACGGTTTCCCGGTCATCCGCTTTGACGGTTTCCCGGTCATCCGCTTTCGCGGTTTCCGGGTGATCGTGTGATCAGGTGCGGTACGTCGTCACCGGGTGCGATACGTCTGGATGAGCTCGCCGTGGAAGTCGAACACCCAGCCCTTGCCGCCGCTCCTGCCGTCGACGACCACGAGCAGCGGCTCGCGCGTGTCCCCCTGGTCGGTGACGAGCTTGTACGTCCAGCCGCCGTAGCGGGCGGTGGAGGACTCGGGCGTCAGGGTGCCCAGCGAGCGGCCGGTGTCCGACGAGACCTCGGCGCGGGGCTTGTCGCCCTCGATCAGCCTCACGGCGCGCCCGTCGGGCATGACGACCCCGGCAGAGGCACTCGTACGCGCGGTGCCGGGCTTGTCCCCGCGCTCGAGCCAGGACACGACGTTGCCGTCGGGCAGCAGCATGACCCGCAGCTGGTGATACCGCCCGAGCGCCGGGGCTCCCGCGCTTTCGAGGGTGCCCACTCCGGTCCGCCCGTCCCGGATGTCGGCGCGCTGGTGGTTCGGGCCCAGCCTGTAGACGCGGGCGACGGACCCGTCGGCGAGTTTGGCCGCCCTGCCCTCACCGGTCGTGGTGCGCCCCTCGTCCGGGCCGGATTCGATACCGGACCCGGCGCCCGCCTCGGCGAAGGCCGCCCCGGCCGGAATGGCCAGGGCCATCACGGCTCCCGCGGCGACGGCGGTGTTGACGGCGTTACGGAACGTACGTCGGGTGACGTGCATGGGAAAGGAACTCCTGCGTCGGAACAGCTGACCACCCCGACGCTAAGCACCCCATATGTAGCGCTTCCCTCGAACATGTAACAGACACCATCGAAATTCCGCACAAATGTGCAAATCCTCCACGCGTGACCCATCACCCACCGCCCACCCATTGGCGAAAGCCCCTGGTGGGAGCATGATGATGCGGCTGGTTTCCCAGGGACGAACGAGAAGAAGACGGAGTCGTGGTGCGCCGAATCCGCAACACCACCCTGACGGGTGCGGGTGCGCTGCTCGCGGGCGCGCTGCTCGCGGGTTGCGGGCTGGTACCCCACCCCGCCGCCACACCGTCGCCGTCCGCAGCCACCCCCAGCACCTCCGTACTCGCCGGCAGCGCGGCGCCCGTACCGCGCGGCGACGGAAGCCGGGTCCCGGAGGACTTCAACGGCGACGGCCACCGCGACCTGATCCTCAACGACCTGGTCAAGGCCCCGGGCAGCGGCCATGACGACGACGCCGGCCTCGGGATCGTCTACGGCACCGCCACGGGCGCCCCGGGCCCCGCCGTGCACCAGCTCCTCACCCCGCAGGCCAACGGCGCCAAGGTCGCGGGCGTGCTGCCCTCGGCCTTCGACGCCGCGGCGGCATGCGACCTCGACCAGGACGGCTTCAGCGATCTCATCGTGGCAACCGACCCCCCGTACAACGGCGTCGGACGCCCGCCCGTCCCCCTCCAACTGCTCTTCGGGGGCCCCACGGGCCTCGGTGGCAAGGCCGTCGTGCTCAAGATCCCCGGGCAGGCGCGATACGGCAACGAATGGCCCGACCACCCCGTCTGCGGCGACTTCGACGGCGACGGCACCGAGGACCTCGCCGTCACCGCGACGGCGGGCCAGGTGAGCTTCCTGCGCGGCCCGTTCACCCGTACGGGCGCACCGCGCGCCGCTGCGAAGCCGATCCCGGGCGGAGGCCCCGTACTGGCCGCGCCCTCCCCCAGGCCGGACGCGAACGGCGACGGCTACGACGACCTCGTCCACTCCACCCGCTCGCTGGCCCCGGGCGCGGAGGCGGCCAAGGGCAAGCTGCTGCTGGGCGGGCCGGACGGCCCGGGCGCTCCCGGGGGGTCGTACACCTTCAAGGCCGTACGCATCCCACCGGCGCCCGCGCTGCCGGCCGGTGAGTCATCCACCACGACGGACCTGCTGCGTTACGCGGACTTCGACGGCGACAAGCGGCCCGATGTGGTGACGCGCACCCACCGGGGCGAGAGCGCCGACGTGATCGCGTTCTACCCGGCGACCGGAGACGGCTCCCACCCCTCGGTCACGTTCAGCACGGCGGTCTTTCTCTGAGCGGTCCTCCTCCAGCGATCTTCCTCCGGGCGCTCCTCCCCTGAGCCCTGTGCGGGCCTTAGGGATGCTCGGGGACATCACGTAGGGGATGTCACAGCTCCGCAGCAAAGGCACCCGCGTTCCGGGACTGGGGACACCGGACCTCACGGGAACAGGTACGTTCGAATACGTGGCTGGATTCAGGATCGGACGCGGCCGGGGCAACAACCGCCCTCCGCAGCAACCGCAACAGGCGCCCCCGCCGCCGTATGGCCCCTCGCAGGGCCAGTACGGCGGTGGCCAGGCCGCGCCCTCGTACCCCCCGCAGCAGCAGTGGCCCCCGAGCGGCGGCCACCCTGGCGGCCACTCCGGCGGCCACCAGCAGGCGCGGGCCCCACACGGCGAGCCGGAGTACTTCGGCGGCGACCACCACCCGGCCGGTGACCCGTACGCCAACAACCCCGGCCACACCAGAGCCTTCAGCATCAACGAGGACCCCTACGGAGACGCCGCCACGTACCACGCCGGCTCCGCCTCCGTCCCCGCGGGCCCGCGCCTGCACTGGAAGGAACTGCTCAGCGGCATCGTGCTGCGCCCCGGCCAGACCTTCCTCCAGATGCGGGACTACCCGGTCTGGGGCCCGGCGCTCACGATCACCTTCCTCTACGGGCTGCTCGCGATCTTCGGCTTCGACCAGACCCGTGACGAGGCCATCAAGGCACCGTTCACAACCGCGCTCACCTCGGTGCTCATCACCGGCGTGGCCTTCGTCATCGGCAGCCTGATCCTGGGCGCCGTCACTCACACCCTGGCCCGCCAGCTCGGCGGCGACGGCGCCTGGCAGCCGACGGTCGGCCTCTCCATGCTGATCATGTCCCTGACGGACGCCCCCCGACTGGTCTTCGCCATGTTCCTGGGCGGCGACAACTCGCTGGTCCAGGTGGTGGGCTGGGCGACCTGGCTCGCGGCGGGAGCGTTGTTCACGTCGATGGTGAGCAAGTCCCATGATCTGCCCTGGCCGAAGGCGCTCGGCGCGTCGGCGATCCAGCTGATCGCGCTGCTGTCCATCATCAAGCTCGGCACGATCTGACACGGCCCGAAGAAGAGGCCCCCGCCTTCGGGCGGGGGCCTCTTCTCGCGTCTTCTGCGTCTCGCGGTCAGGCGTCGAGTACCTGACCCTCACGCTGCACCACGGGGGGCTCGGCGCTCCACGGAAAGTTGATCCAGTCGTCGGTGCGCTTCCAGACGTACTCGCACTTCACCAGGCTGTGCGGCTTCTCGTAGATGACGGCGGAACGCACCTCGGCGACATGCTCGAGACAGAAGTCGTGCACGAGCTTGAGCGTCTTGCCGGTGTCGGCGACGTCGTCCGCGATCAGGACCTTCTTGTTCGAGAAATCAATCGCGTTCGGCACCGGAGCCAGCATCACGGGCATCTCGAGCGTGGTCCCCACGCCGGTGTAGAACTCGACGTTCACCAGGTGGATGTTCTTGCAGTCCAGGGCGTACGCCAGACCCCCGGCGACGAACACGCCGCCACGGGCGATGGAGAGCACGACGTCCGGCTCGTAGCCGTCGTCCGCGATCGCCTGCGCCAGCTCGCGAATCGCGCCGCCGAACTTCTCGTACGTCAGGTTTTCCCGTATCTGCGTCACGCCCGTCACACCTGCGTCCGATGGAAGTTCACAAACGACCGGGAAGCCGTCGGCCCCCGCTGTCCCTGATAGCGGGACCCGTACTTCTCGGAACCGTAGGGGTGCTCCGCGGGCGAGCTCAGCCGGAACATGCACAGCTGACCGATCTTCATCCCCGGCCACAGCTTGATGGGCAGCGTGGCCAGATTCGACAGCTCCAGCGTGACGTGCCCGGAGAAACCAGGGTCGATGAAACCCGCCGTCGAATGCGTGACCAGACCGAGCCGCCCGAGAGAGCTCTTGCCCTCGAGCCGGGATGCCAGGTCGTCCGGCAGCGTGACGACCTCGTACGTCGACGCCAGCACGAACTCACCGGGGTGCAGGATGAACGCCTCGTCCCCCTCCGGCTCCACCAGCCGCGTCAGATCCGCCTGCTCGACCGCGGGGTCGATGTGCGGATAGCGGTGGTTCTCGAACACCCGGAAATAGCGGTCGAGCCGCACATCGATGCTCGAGGGCTGCACCATCGATTCGTCGTACGGGTCGATACGCACCCGTCCGGCGTCGATCTCGGCCCGGATGTCCTTGTCTGAGAGAAGCACCCCCCGAGGATACGCAGAGCGCACGGCCCCACCCCAACCGGGCGCCCGCCGCGCGCTCCCCTCGCCACCGCCTCACCGGCCCTGACGCTGCTCCACCACAACCACCGGCCCGCCCCGCTCGCGCCCGACCGGCACCGCGTGCCGCAGCCGGGCACACCGAGGACACCGGATCAGCCGCCCGGGCCCGATCCGGCCGTCACCGAGCTGCTGCATCGGAAACGACGAGGTGGTGAACACATGCCCATCGGCACATCGGACGACGGTGCGCTCGATCGAGTCCATCGGGTCCATCAAGTCCCTTCCCCAACACGCGGACGAGACAGCCACATTAAGGGATCAACAGGACACCACTCCAGACGCCGCGCCACCCCGCCCGACTACCCGAAGGTACGCCCTCCGTCACCTGCTCCCACACGAAAGCCCCACGGCTCCATGCACCGTGGGGCCCCTATGGGGTACAGTGTGCAACGATGCGGAGCTGATCGATCGGCCCGTTTCGCGGGTGTAGTTTAATGGTAGAACATGAGCTTCCCAAGCTCAGAGCGCGAGTTCGATTCTCGTCACCCGCTCCACGAGAAAGCCCCAGGCCAGCGGCCCGGGGCTTCTTTGTTGTCCAGACGCGCCTAGTACTCCAGCAGCACTTCGTAGTTTGACCTGGGGAAACGTCGGGCGGTGGGAGTGTAGCGGGCAGGACCCGTCACGGACGGGTCCTGCCCGCCGACCCTCGAAGGAGTGCCCACGACGACATGAACACCCCGGGTCGGGGAAGCCACGGGCCATGATCACCGATCAGGCCGAGCCTGGGACCGAAACCTGGACCACCTCTTCACCACCATCGGGCACCACTTCGGCCGCGTCGATCCCCGCCGCCGGATGCGGGACTACGTGCACGGACGGTCGCTTCGCGGCTTGAGTCCGCATAAGGCACGATTCGGTGCGCGTTCCGGTCGGGTAACGATCGGTTCTGGCGGCTCAGGGGCGACATATGGCCCCTAGAGTGCATACGTATCTATGTCTTGACCATGTTCAGGTGAACATGCTCGTGCGTACGGGGCTCTTGGGGAGGGACTGCGCCATGCGCAGCGGAGTGAAGACCGCCTTCGTCGGCGGCGTGTTCGTCCTGGTGGCGGGCGGGGTGGGGTTCGCGGGCTACGAGATGCTAGGTGGGGACTCGGATGGTGCGGGCCTCGGTGGCGCGGACGCCGCGCCGCTGAACTCGTCCGGGCCCGGGGAGGTTACCGCCAAGGAGGTCGAGCGGACATCGCGGGACTTCCTGGCGGCGTGGGCCCGCGGGGACGTGGACGCGGCGGGGACGCTGACCGACGACCCGGCAGCGGCCGAGGAGGCGCTGCGCGGCTTCCGGGAGACCGGACATGTGGAGAACGCCGTGGTCACGCCGGGCGCGGCGAGCGGCGCCACGGTGCCGTACACGGTGACGGCGACCATCAGCTTTAAGGGGCACGAGAAGGAGCTGGCGTACACCTCGGAGCTGACCGTGGTGCGGGGCCAGAGCAGTGGGCGGGCGCTGGTGGACTGGCGGCCGACGGTGCTGCACCCGAAGCTGAACGAGGGCGCGACCCTGCGGACCGGTGAGGCGAAGACGATCCAGGCGGTGGACCGCGAGGGCCGGGAGCTGACCGCCGAGAAGTACCCGTCACTGGCCCCCGTGCTGGACACCCTGCGTACCCGGTACGCGGACGGGGCCGCGGGCGAGCCCGGCGTCGAGACCTGGATCGAGCCGGCCGACGCGGACGCGCCGAAGCGGACGCTGCTCACCCTCGCCAAGGGAAAGACGAGGAAGCTCCAGACGACGCTGGACGCCGATGTACAGGCCGCCGCCGAGCAGGCGGTGAAGAAGTACGACCGGGCCTCGGTGGTCGCCGTCCGGCCCAGCACCGGCGAGATCAGCGCAGTCGCCAACAGCCCGGCCGGCGGGTTCAACGTGGCGCTGGAGGGGGCGCAGGCCCCCGGCTCCACGATGAAGGTCGTGACCGCGGCGATGATGCTCGAGCACGGCCTGGTCGGCGGACCGACCTCCCCGGTCGAGTGTCCGAAGGAGGTGACCTGGTCGGGCCGGACCTTCCACAACAACAAGCACTTCTCCATCGCGAACGGCACCTTCCGGGACAGCTTCCGCCGCTCCTGCAACACCTTCTTCATGAAGGCGCTGGGCCCGCTGAACGCCAAGGGCGTGGAGGACATCGCCCTGAGCCAGACGGCGCGCAAGTACTTCGGCCTGGGCGGGGTGTGGTCCATCGGGATCGGCTCCACCGACGCCCGCATCCCGGTCTCGAGGGGCCCCGAGACGGCCGCCTCCTACATCGGCCAGGGCAAGGTCACCATGAACGCCCTCAGCATCGCCTCCCTCTCGGCGACCGTGAAAAACGGCGCGTTCCGCCAGCCGGTGATCGTGCCCAGGGAGATGATCAAGGGCGAGCTGACCACCGCCCAGCCGCTGCCCGGGAACATGGCCGCCACCCTGCGCAGCGTGATGGGCGCCGCCGCGACCGACGGCACCGCCGCCAAGGCGATGTCCGCGGTCAGCGGCGACAAGGGAGCCAAGACCGGGTCGGCCGAGGTCGACGGGCAGAGCGACTCCAACAGCTGGTTCACCGGCTACGCGGACGACCTGGCCGCCGGCTCGGTCGTCCAGTCCGGCGGCTACGGCAGCGGGCCGGCGGGCAAGGTCGTCGCGGCCGTGCTGAACGCACGGTAGGGCGGAGACGGTCCGGTCGGCAGCGCGGACCCGGTCCACGGCCCGGCGGTGAGCGATCATGGTGGCCAAGGCGGGGACGCTGGCCTTGCTCGGGTCGTAGCGGGGGGCGCGCCGCCACAGGTCGATCATGCCTCCTGCGTGACCTCTTCGGACTGGGCTCGATCGACGCATCGAGAACACCCAGGTCGGCGTGTTCCTCGCCTACGCAACCCGCCTGGGACGGGCCCTGATCGACCGTCGGCTCTACCTGCCCGAGTACTCCTGGTGCTCCGACCCCGAACGCCGTCACGCGGCCGGGATCTCCGAGGACATCCAGTTCGCCACCAAGCCCCGCCTGGCCGGAGAGATGATCGCCGCCGCTCTGGACGCCGGCATCACCACTTCCTGGGTGACCGGCGACGAGGCCTACGGCCAGGACCCCCAGCTCCGCGGCGCGCTCGAGGCACGCGGCACCGGCTACGTGATGGCCGTCGCCTGCTCAATGCGGGTGAGGATCAACCACGGCCGCACTGCCGTCCGCGCGGACACCATCGTCGGCCGTCTGCCTGCCACGGCCTGGCAGAGGCACAGTGCCGGCAACGGCGCGAAGGGCCCGCGGTACTACGACTGGGCTTGGATCCACGTCGGCACCGGCAGCCACCGGCACCTGCTCATTCGACGCAACCGGTCCACCGGCGAACTCGCCTACTACCGCTGTCATTCCACCGAGCCGGTGCCCCTGTCCGCCCTGGTCAAGGTCGCCGGCTCACGATGGCGAGTGGAAGAGACCTTCCAGACCGAGAAGGGGCTGGCGGGACTCATGAGCACCAGGTCCGCCGCTACTCGTCCTGGACCCGCTGGGTCACCCTGGCCATGCTCGCCCACGCCTTCCTCGCGGTCGTCCGTGCCGACGAACACGCCCGCCATCCCGGGCCGGCCGACCTGGTCCCGCTGTCCTGCAACGAGATCCAGCGCCTGTTCATCACGGTCGTCGTCCGGCCTCTCCACGACATGGCCCACCGACTCGGCTGGTCCGGCTGGCGGCGCCGCCATCAGGAGCGATCACGCACCAGCCATTACCGTCGACAAGCCGCAGCCCAGACATGAAGATCACGATCTGCACCTGGAGTACCGATCTCGGCATGCCTGGCGCTCCGCCGGAGCGCACTCGAGCATGAAGCCCCGGGAGCGTGCTCTCGCATCACGGCAACGAGCGTGTGAGCCAGACCACTTCACCGTTGTCTTCCGTGGACACGTGATCCCGCTCGAACCCGAGCTTCTCAAGGACACGGAGCGACGGTGTGTTCCATGCGCCGACGGTCGACCAGAGCCGCTTCCGCCCGGTCGCGATAGCGGCGTCGAGCACCGCCCTGGCCGCCTCGGTGGCGTAGCCACGCCCATGCGCGCGCTGGAACAGCTCATACGCGATTTCAGGCTCCTCCAGGGTGGAGCGGCCGATGATCAACCCGCAGTAGCCGATGAAGTCCCCCTCGTCACGGCGCTGAATGGGCAACAGGGCGATCCCCGTAGTCGCCGTCGCGGTCAGCAGCTCCGCGATGGACGTCCGGATGTGCTCAACCGTGGGGGTCCCCTTGCCGCGTTCGGAAAGGAGGGCGCAGAACTCAGCGGCGTCCGACTCGGCCCACGGCCGCAGTATCAGCCGCTCGGTCTCAAGGTGGAACGGCATCGTCTCGTACGTAGTCATGCCCCCACTCTGTCCCACGGATCATCACGTACTGCAGCTGGAGTACTAGGCGTCGCGTGCCACATCCGTGCCTGAAGGTGGCGGAGATCCACTGCATCACGCCGCGCTGCAGTGGCCGGTCCAAGCGGACTGCCGCCTCTTGCGCGGCAAGCCCTCCGGGGGCACCGAGCGCACCTCCGACGAGTCGACGGCAGTCGCATGGCTCACGCCCGAAGAAGTCAACGAGCGGATGACCGAGGTCTACGCGGTATGTCTGCTCGATTCGCTTGACGGCTCAGGATCTCTTGTCAGGAGCCACGACGGCCGACAGCCTCCGGCTCGGTATGCAGTACTCGAGCTCGCTCGGCTGAGCCGTCGAGATCGAACGAGCAGCTGACGCAGCGGGCGTTGAGCCCCTGGACGCGTTCTTCGATCTTCTGGGCGAGTTCCGCGCTGCCCGAGCCACAGCCGCCAACCACCGCGCGGGAAGAGTTTCCCTACTCGATCAAGGCGCATCCGCCGCGCACAGCGCGGCGTTGCGCGCGGCCCGGCTACGCCGGCCGCGCGGCTGTAGCGAGCACACCCGAGCGGTGGACGGCAGCCCGCGGTGGCTGGGCCCGGTCGGCCCCGTGTGCGATCGTCACGCCTCCCAGGTACGTCGAGCCGTCAGCCGAGGGGGAACGCTCGCGAGGGAGCGCCCCGCAACGCGTGGCTGCGGGGCGCCGATCCACTTTCACAACGGGCCCTAGTGGGGTTTAGTCGACCGTCTGCCCGTCGTACATACCACCTCTGCAGGTCGGGAGCACGGGCGTCGACCGATCGATCGTTCCGCCGCCGTCCGTGCACTCACCCGGGGTGACGCTGGCCGGGGTGGCGGTGGCGGTGGCAGCGCCTGTGAGGCCGAGTCCGGCGAGGGCTGCCGTGGCGAAGACTGCGGCGAGGATTCGTCGAATGCGCATTTGGTTCGCCTTTCACAGATTGCCTCGGTTGGGGCACTAGCCAGCTTGATCTTCACCCATATGGGTGGCACGTCATGTTGGGCCATTCGGGTGACAGTGTTGTCGGGTGCGGGGTCGGTGACGCGACCCGTCAGAACGGATGGAAGCCCGTGCCACATGCCAGAAAGAGCGGATCCCAGCGGTCAAGAGCAGTCAAGCGCGACGCCTCGCAATCAATCACCAGAGGCCGTCTGCGCTGGTAAGCGTCAACACCCTCCGTGACGGCCCGGTGATTCCCAAGCTCAGAGCGCGGGTTGATTCTCGTCACCCGCTCCACGAGAAAGCCCCAGGCCAGCGGCCCGGGGCTTCTTTGTTGTCTAGACCTGCTTAAGCGTCTCGTGTACGGTTTTCCGCAGCACAAGTCAACGCCACTGCACTCCGCGTCCATGGGGGGGCGGTCATGCGCGAGGACGGCCGGCTACTCGCGATCCGCCGGGCCGACAACGGAAGTTGGGAGCTGCCGGGCGGAGTCCTGGAGCTCTCCGAGACACCGGAGGACGGGGTGGCCCGCGAGGTCTGGGAAGAGACCGGCCTCCGCGTCAAGGTCGACCAGCTCAGCGGGGTTTACAAGAACACGACGCGAGGCATCGTGGCCCTGGACTTCCGCTGCAAGCGCTCCGGGGCACCGAGCGCACCTCCGACGAGTCGACGACAGTCGCATGGCTCACGCCCGAAGAAGTCGCCGATCGGATGTCCGAGGTCTACGCGGTACGCCTGCTCGATGCGCTGGACGGGGCAGGGCCTCACGTCAGGAGCCACGACGGCCGACAGCCGTTGGAGGCATCGGCGTGACCAGCAATGCCAGACTCCCCGAGCCAAGGCCGCTGCACGAGCTGGGCGGTGTACACGACTTCCTCGACGACATTCGCCTCCGGCCAAGCATGTACGTGCGAGGCCGTTCCGTCTTGCACCTCCAGTCGATCCTGTACGGGTACAGCGTCGCCTGCGAGATCCACGGAGTTCCGGTGGTAAAGGACTTCGATCACTTCGGGCCATTCAGCGAGTGGCTCTGGTCTCGGCTCGGCATGCAGTACTCAAGCGCACTCGGCTGGGCCGTCGAGATCGAACAGGCAGCTGAAGCAGCGGGCCTCCAGTCTCTGGACATGTTCTTCGAGCTCTTGGACGAGTTCCGCGCTGCGCGAGCCACAGCCGCCAACCAGGCGGCGCGGTAAGAGTTTCTCTACTCGATCAAGGCGCATCCGCCGCGCACAGCGCGGCGTCGCGCGGCCCGGCGACTCGGGCCGCGCTCCTGTTTTCGCCCCGCTCTGGCCCGGCCGTCGGCCGCACGCCGATAGGCGAGGGCTTGATGGGGGTGAACTCCTATGTGGCTGTGGCGGTCGCCCTCGGCTTTAGGCAGCCACCATGGGGCGAGCCTCGAAGATCGGTGGGCACATCGGCTATTGCGGGCAGGTCAAGAGACTGCCCGATTCGCGGGAAGCTTACGGGCACCCGACCTCTCGCCCCACGGCAGCTCCCGCCCAAAGCCGCTCCACCGACCCCCGGTTCGTAGAATCGCGTAGTGATCACAGCCACGGGTCTTGTCATCCTCGGGTGCCGGACACGATTTTGACGCCGGGATGCAACCTTCCCGGGGGCCCGTCGCGTCAAGGTAGTGTCGGCTACCTTGATCAACTCGCCCCACCCCAGGAGGCAGTGGGCCCCCGGTGCCCCGAGCGCTGTCCTCCCGCTGCAATCTTCCGTATGCCTCTTCCACTGTCGCCCTGACATCAGAAACAGATTGGACTCTGACTTGAACGTCAAAACAGTGCTCGGCCGTGCTCTTCCTGTAGCCGCGATGGTCCTTGCTTCAGGGGCACTGACCATCAGTCCCGCAGCAGCTCTTGATTGGGATTGGGGCCCTTACTACAGCAGCGGTAAGGGAGCCAAGGTGTACTTCGAGGAGAACGGTGATCAGTTCAAGGTCTGTGACATCAAGACTGATGGTATGCGAGCGTTGGTCTGGGTCACCACTTCGAGCAATCGTTACCTGATGGACTTCAGCGATTCCAAGAATGACGGCAAGTGCAGCTACTCCAAGGCCTCTGACGGTAGCTTCTACAACCTTCCGGAAAACACCTGGATCGAGATAACCGCCTGCGTCACCAACGGAAATGGATGCCAGCATCCAGGCACGACGTACAACATTTACAACGATTAAGCAATGAAGTAGCCCATTCATGCAGTGCAAGGGCAAGGACGTTGACGTCCTTGCCCTTGCACTGCATGTTCCGCGTGCACTTCCGTGCCCGTTGCGTGCCCGACAGGTCGGTAAGCCGCGGTCGATAGCGGTTGCCCAGGAAATGCCGCGTGGCTCGCTCTGGCGCCCGTGCCGCTGGTCAGGCCGCCAAAGACGCTCACAGGCGCGGTGATTCCCGAGCTATGGGCATGAGTTCACTTCTCGTCACCCACTCTTTGGCGAAGGTCCCGGTCAGCAACCGGGACTTTTCACTTACCCATCAGGGGCACCGCTGCAGGTTCTCACCCCGCTACGGATAAGCGGAGCGCCACGAGCCCCACGGATTCGTTCAATCCCGCCCGCCGAGGTCAGCCGGCGAGGCCCACGCGAAGATCTTCGGCGCCGTCGGCACCTCCAAGAACGCGGACGCGGACGCGGCGTGAACGAGCACATCGAGACCGTTGTCCTGGACTCGGAAGGCGTCTGACTTGGTGTCGCCGAGCGCACGCCGGCCGGTCGTCAGCTCAGGCGCGGCCTGCCGGACACGGCCCTTGAAGGGGCGACTCAGCGTTCGACAGCACAATTGCGGATGTCCAGGCTCATGAGATCGACCGGCTGTCACCGGGACCGGACACGGCCGTCTTCTCTCGTCGATACGAAGCCAACGGCCGGGACACGAACCCACCTCAGATACATGTCGACGGCCTGCACAACCCCAACGGGGTCGTACAGGCCGTTGACACGCAGGCCCCCGACTCACCAGCGGCATCGGACCGATCCGGTGGGCTCCTCAGCCTGCGAATGGGCGTCCTACTGCGGGAACGCGGGGACCAGCGCGAGCTCCGTCGCGCCATCGGCCGTGACACCGGCCGCACCCGCCCGCAGCAGCACACCCGACACCAGCAGGTCGGCGTCGCCGTCCCGGTCGAAGTCGCGCAGGCGGACGGACTGGCCGAAGGCCTCGTACGGCGTGGCCTTGCCGGGTACGCCGGCGGTGGCGCGGGTGAACCACCCGGAGCCGGTGCCGCTGAGCCCGTGCGCACCGCCTCGCAGGACGTGCACGCCGCCCGCCTGCTTGAGCGTGCCGACCTTCTCCCCGGGCACGCCCACCGCCAGGTCCGGGTAGCCGTCGCGGTCGGTGTCACCGACCGAGAGGGCGAAGCCGAAACCGTCGTGCGCTGTGGCGGAAGTGGCCACACCCGCCGTGGTCTGGGTCAGGCGGTACGAGGTGGTCGGGCCACCCGAGCCGCCGCGCAGGACGACGACCGAGCCCGCGTGCTTGTTGTACGGGGTGTCGCTGACGGCCAGGTCCCCATAGCCGTTCTTGTCGAAATCGGCGATGACTCCGGTCGGGCTGTAATCCGGTGACGACGTGTCGTACGTCGTGAACGCGCCCGCCTTGACCGTGGTGCCGCCGCGCAGGAACCAGGCGGCCTGGGTCATCTTGTCGTTCTTGTAGCCCTGACCGAGGACGTACAGATCCGTCGCCTTGTCCTTGGTGACATTTCCGGCGACGAGGCCGGTCGGTTCCAGAATGTCGGAGTACTCGTGCCGGGTGACCGCGCCCGTCGTGCCGGACTGGGAGAAGCCGCCGCGGTAGATGGAGACGGTGCTCACGCCATCGGCGACGGCCAGGTCCGCCTTTCCGTCGCCGTTGAAGTCGCCGGTGGCCAGGGCGGCGCCGAACCCGTACAGAGCCTGAGCCGCGGCGGGTATGCGCGTGGCCTTCGTGCCGAGGCCCGACTTGGCGCCCCACAGGATGGTGACCGCGCCGGCCGCGACCTTCGTGCCGACCTTCTCGCTGCGGTCGGCGACGGCGAGGTCGGCGTATCCGTCGCGGTTGAAGTCCGCGTTCGCCAGCTGATCGCCGAACGAATCACCGTAGCCCCCGCTGTCGCCGGCCTTTCCGGGGATGCCGGCGCTGTCCTGGGTGAACGTCTTCGTCACGGTGCCAGGGCCCGTCGCCGTGCCGTAGGTGACGGTGACCTCCCCGGCCCAGCCGACCGCGTAGTCCCGGAAACCGTCGCCGTTGAAGTCGTCGGCGTACTTGGCGGGCGTGGCCGCGGTCGCCGTCTGGGTCGCGAGGACGAGCAGCCCGCCGGTCAGCGAGACGGCCGTCGCCGTCACGAGAGCCAGGCGGAGCTTCCTGTGCGTGAACATGTGTCTCCTGTGTTCTGAGTAAACAGGAGACACACCCAGGGGCAGAAGAGTTGTACGCGAACGGACTCGGGTACGGAACCGTCACCGGGCCCGCTGGTCGCCACGGTCCAGAGGCGGACCGGAACCTCGTAGACGCTCTCGCAGAGCGCGCTGACACGACGATGTCCGCCGTGTGTGACCAGCGCGGCTTTGTGAGTGCCGCTCACTGGTCGGGAACGCCTAAGGGCTGTCCCGTAATCCCCGGTGGATCAGCGCACGGCGTCAGATGCGGTGCATCGCAAGGCGGAGGGTCGTCCTCATACTGGGCGTATTCGGGCGATTCGACAACGCAGGGTGCCGTAGCTGTCGTCGTGCGCCCGCCGGGGATTACGGGACAGCGCTTAGCACCGGGACAGGGTGCCGCTCTCCTTGGTGAGTTTGGTGCTGTGGGCCCAGCCTTCGGTGTTCGTCCCGACGATGCGGGCGTAGATCCACTTATTGCCGTAGGCGTTGGTGATGTAGCAGTGGTAGTAGAGCTTCACACCGGTCTTGACCGCGGTCACGTACTGGCATTCCGCGTACGGCCCGGTGTAGAGGTGGGACGTCCCGGCCAGGTAGCCGTAGCCATCGCTGCGGTTCTCGTGGCCCCAGCCGGTGCAAGCCGTCGACACCGGGGTGGGCTCCTTCACCGTCGGGCTGGGCTTGGTCTCCGGGGAGGCCGGCAGGCTCTCGGTCGGCTTGTCGCCTTCGACGCCGGGCTTCTTCGTGGGCCCCAGCTCCTCGTCCTCGTGGCCATCCGGCTCTTCCGAGGTCGACGGCTTCGAGGACGTGCCGGGAGAACCGGCGGACGACGGAGTGCTGCCCCCGGTCGGCAAGGGGCTGTCCTTGGGGGAGCCGACGCCGGGCCTTGCCGGCTGTGCGACCTCCGTGGTCGTGCCGCCTCGTTGGGAAGTCAGGGCGTAGGTGATGCCGGCGCCTGCGGCGACGAGCACGACGGCGGCCGCAGCCGCGACGACCGTGCGGTTGCCGCGGCGCCGTGCGCGACGGACTGCCGTCCGACCCGTCTCGGGAGCGGGGACCCCGGCGTGGCCCGCGACCGGCGCGCCGTGCTGCGGCAGGTCGGGCTGCACGTAGCCGGCATGCGGAGGTTCAGACTCCGGGGCGTGCTGGGGGAACAGCGGGGGACCGAACCCAGGGGCCGGTGCGGCGGCGGCCGCAGCCCCGGGCCCCACCGTGGGAGCGGGCGCGGGAGTCGACGTCGGAGCGGCGGATGCGAGGTGCACCGTCCCGCCCGAGGCGACGCGCTCCAGCATGCCGCGCGCCTGTTCCGCGGTGGGCCGGTTCTCCGGCTCCTTCGCCATCAGCGCCCGGAGCACCGGCGTGAGCGGACCCGCCCGGCGGGGCTCCGGCAGGGGCTCGGTGACGATCGCCGACAGGGTGGACCACGCGGACGTGCGGCGGAACGGCGAAGTCCCTTCCACGGCCGCGTAGAGCGTCATGCCGAGCGACCAGATGTCCGACGCGGGACCGGGCTCCCTGCCCTGCGCGCGCTCCGGCGGCAAATAGTCGAGGGAACCGACGAGTTGACCGCTCTGGGTCAGCTTGGCCATGGCGTCGTCGGCGGAGGCTTCCATGGTGGCGATGCCGAAATCGGTGAGCACGACCCTGCCGCCGCGCTCGATCAGCACGTTTCCCGGTTTGACGTCCCGGTGGAGTACGCCGGCCCGGTGCGCGGCGTCGAGCGCGTCCATCAGCTTGGCGCCGATCGCGGCGGCTTCGTGCGGCTCCAGTGTGCCGCGCTCCGTCAGCACGTCGTCGAGCGAGGGCCCGTCGACGAGCTCCATGACGATGACCGGGAGGCCCCGCTCCTCCGTCACGTCGTGCACGGTGACCACGCCGCTGTGCCGGATACGGGCGGCGGCCTGCGCCTCCCGCTGCATCCGGGTCCGCACGCCGGCCAGTTCGGCTGCGGAGGTGTCGGTGAAGGCCCGCAGGACCTTGACGGCGACCTCTCGGTTCAGGAGTTCGTCCTCCGCCCGGGCGACCAGCCCCATGCCGCCGCGCCCGATCATGGAGGTCACCCGGTAACGCCCGCCGAGTACCTTGCCCGTCAGCTCTCCGCCATGCGCTTCCCCCGCGGTCACTGCGCGCTCCGTTCCGTGGTTGTTCGTGAACCATCAATCCGAAGTCCTCAAGGGTAGAGGCAAGGATGTGAGGGGAAGGCGGCGGCCGTGCGCAAGTCCGCGGCCGTCCATCAGGGTTGGCGCCCATAAGTGGCACGGCGGTCCGTGACCGTGCGTCTCGGCCGGCGTTTCAGATATCAGAACCCGGGTGCCAATTTCCGCCGTCCAAGGGAAAAGCGAAGACGACGAGCCCCTTTGTTGTCGTCTGGACCGGCTCAGCGTCGCACGCCCCGCTCCGATTCCATCTGTGAGGCCAAGGACGAACTTCGTCGCCCCACCCTCAAGGGAAAGCCCCGGGTCGGGGACCCGGGGCTTCTTCACTGTCCAGACCGTGCCAAGCGTCTTGTGCCGCAACCGTGCCAGACGCTTGGGGATCCACCGCATCACGCCGCTCTCGGACGAGCTCGCTTCCCGGTCTCGCCGGTCATCGCCCGAAGGAGTACGGAGATGCGGGGGAGGGGTGCCCCCGCTACAGGAAGGGCACCCCAAGAACGGTCAGCGGTGGCCGTGGCGGTCGTGACCGCGGTGGTGGCCGTGGTGCTGGGGGTGACCGGGGTGCCGGTGGCCCCAGTGACCCCAGGGGCTCCAGCGGCGGTCACGGTGGTGGCCCCAGCGACCGTCACGGTGACCACGGTGGTGGCCCCAGCGACCGTCACGGTCGCCACGGTGGTTGTCCCAACGGCCGTCGCGGTCGCCGCGACGGTTGTCGCCGCGGTCGTGCCCGCGGTCGTCACCGCGGTCGTGTCCACGGTCGTTCATGACATGAGACACCACCGAAGGCGTGGTGGCGGCACTGGCGCCGGTGGCGCCACCCAGCAGGACAGCAGCCGCGACGCCCAGCGCGGCGGCAAAACGGGAAGCCCGCATTCGTGCTCCTTTCACAGCAGGCGCCTGATGCGCCTGGCTGAGGCGAACGCACCGATGTTCACACCCGAAATGCACCGATAAGCCTGAAACACCACCAAAGGCACCTCATATAAGGAAAAATCGTTGAACGGGGAACCGCTGTCCAGCGTGTCGGCGTCCCGCGCGCACGCGTAGGAGGCGGCCCCTCTCGCCCACCGGGGTGAACTTGCACCTCGCGACCCCGCAGAACTCTTGCTTGCCTGGCACCCGCCTCTCTGCGCCCACTGCTACGCCCGGGCGACGGTCGAGACCGTGGCGACGTACCGCTGAGGCGGCAGCCATCGCGGGGACGGCGCCCCTGCTCCCCGGCCGGCGCCCGACGACCTCAGCGGTCTGACAGCCGACAGGCCGCGGGTGGACCGGAACCGTGCCCGCCACTGCGTCCCACCTCGCCTCGCCGCGCCCGCACACGGCACTGCCGGGATGCGCGCCACAGCCCGTACGGCGCACGCGGGGCGGGCGGCACACGGGGCCGCTTCGCTTCCGGCGACCGGCCGCACGGCTGCCCGGCTGCCGCGACGTACGCCCCGTCGCCCTGGTGACCGCAGCTTCCGGGCATGCCCGCCGGCGCGCCGGTCAGGCAGAGGGCTGCGGGGTCACCGGCCGCCCTCCCCGTTCGCACCCGCCGCGTCGGTGGCGGCCTGGACGAGATTGCGCTCCAGGCGTTCCAGGGTGTGCAGGGCCGCGGTCCGCTCGTCGTCGGAGAGACCCGCCGTCGAGAGGTCCTCGAGCTGGCTCCAGACCTGCTCGACCTGGCGGCGCAGGGCGTGGCTCGCTGCCGTCGGCTCGATGAGCGACGCGCGTTTGTCGGTGGGCGAGGGGCGGCGCCGGACGAAGCCGGCCTGCTCCAGGCGCCGGACGGTGCGGGTCATGGTGGCGGCGTCGGAGTCCATCAGGCGCACCAGGTCGATCTGCCGCTGGGGGCCGAGCTCCCACAGGTGCATCATGACCAGCTCCTGCCCCGGGTGCAGGCCGATCCTGCGCAGCAGTTGTCCGGCGAACATGCGGTGCAGACGGGCCAGGCGGAAGATCGCGTGACTGACCGGCCCGCCGCCGGCCGCGGCCGGCACCGGGACAGTGGCTTCCTGACCGATACCCGTAGGCCCCGCGGAGCCGTTCCCGGCTTCCGGTGCGGACTGCGTCATCTGCATCTCACTTTCCTGCTTGGGCAGTGCAACCCTACTGTCCTGCCTCTGACCTCGCAGTACTGGCACCGAATACAGGGGACGTAGGGGCAGGTAGCAGCGCGCTAGTCGCTTCACATGGGACGGCGGGAATGGATTCGTAAGTGTTACTTGTTCGGACAGGTGATTTACTTGTTCAGACAAGCATCCGCTGGTGCGGGCTTTCCAGCGCCCGTGCCACGGCACGGCCCAACCCCCGAGGAAGAGACCATGACCACTGCTTTCGATCCGATCATCCTGGGCGGCAAGCACCTGGCGAACCGCCTCGTGATGGCACCGATGACCCGCAGCCGCGCCTACGGGCCGGGCGCCGAGCCGACCACGCTGATGGCGACGTACTACGCGCAGCGCGCCGGCGCCGGGCTCATCGTCACCGAGGGCATCCAGCCCTCCCCGCTCGGCCAGGGTTACCCCGACACCCCCGGCCTGCACACGCCCGGGCAGGTACGGGCATGGCGGACGGTCACCGACGCCGTGCACGGCGAGGGCGGGGTGATCTTCGCGCAGCTGATGCACACCGGCCGGATCGGACATCCGAGCCTGCTGCCGGACGGTCTGGTCCCGGTGGGGCCGTCGGCGGTGACCGCCAAGGGCCGGGTCTTCACCCACGAGGGGCCCAAGGAGTTCGTGACGCCGAAGGAGCTGACCGAAGCGGAGATCCGGCAGACCATCGCCGACTTCGCCGACGCGGCCCGGGGCGCGATCGAGGCCGGCTTCGACGGCGTGGAGCTTCACGGCGCCAACGGCTACCTGATCCACCAGTTCCTCGCGCCCAACACCAACCACCGCACCGACGCCTGGGGCGGCACCACCGAGGGCCGTATCCGCTTCGCCGTCGAGGTCGTCACGGCCGTGGCCGAGGCGATCGGCGGCGACCGGGTCGGCCTTCGGATCTCGCCCGGGAACCAGTTCAACGACATCTCCGAGGACGAGCCGGAAGAGGTCTACCTCGCCCTGCTTGACCGGCTGGCCGGCCTGGACCTGGCCTACCTGCACCTGATGGAGGGGCCGAACCGCGAGCTGACCCCGCGGCTGCGCAAGGTCTGGCCGGGCACGTTCGTCCTCAATCCGTTCACCTACCCCCACTCCACCGGTCCCGACGCGCTGGGGCTGGTCGAGGACGGGAGCGCGGACATGGTGGCCTACGGGGCACTGTTCCTGGCCAACCCCGACCTGCCCCGGCGTCTCGCCTCCGGCGGTCCGTTCAACACCCCGGACACGGCGACCTTCTACGGCGGCGACCACCGCGGCTACACCGACTACCCCACCCTGCACGGCCTTCCCGGCCTTCCCGCCTGAGCGGCGACCCGCCGATGCGTCCGCACAGCGCGTACGTCCCAGCGCCTGCGGTTCCCTTCCCCACCTACCCCCTACCTGGGAGTCCTCCGATGTCCAGAGCGATCACCTTCTCCGAGTACGGCGCACCCGAGGTGCTGCGGCTGTCGGAGGTCACCACGCCGGAACCGGGCCCGGGCCAGGTCCGGATCCGCGTCCGGGCCGCCTCAGTGAACCCCCTCGACATCAAGATCCGGTCCGGTCTGATGGCAGGTGCCGTCCCGTCCCGCTTTCCCGTGATCCCCGGCCTGGACGCGGCCGGTGTCGTCGACGCCGTCGGCGAGGGCGCCGACGCGGCCGTCGGGGACGAGGTCCTCGGTGCCACCGCCGGTGGCAGCTACGGCGAATTCGCCCTGCTCGACAGGCTGGTGGCCAAGCCCCGAGGCCTGTCGTGGGAGGTCGCCGCCTCGCTGGTCACGGTCGGCCGGACCGCGTTCCGTGTCCTGCGGGAGCTGGATGTGCGGGCGGGACAGACCCTGCTCGTCCACGGCGCCGCCGGGAGCGTGGGCACCGTCGCGGTGCAGCTGGCCGTCGCCCGCGGCATCACCGTCGCCGGCACGGCCGGCGAGCACGACACCGAGCGCGTCACGGCACTCGGAGCCACTGCGGTCCGCTACGGCGACGGCTGGGTGGAGCGGGTGAGGACCGCGGCCCCCCAGGGCGTCGACGTCGTGTTCGACGCCTCCGGCGCCGGCGTACTCGCCGACTCCGTCGCCCTGACCGGTGACAGCACGCGGGTCGTCACCATCGCCGACATGTCCGCCGCGCAGCACGGCGTCCGCTTCAGCGTCGGCACCGCCGACGCTGCCGACGAGTCCCTGGCGCAGCTGGTGCGGCTGGCCGCCACCGGCGAGCTCGACATCCCCGTGTGGCGCGCCTATCCGCTCGACCAGGCAGCCACAGCGCACAGCGACATCGAGGCCCGCCGCAACAAGGGCAAGGTCGTTCTCCTTCCCTGACCCGGCTGTTTCCCGGCCTCCGGGAGCCGCCTCGCACCGCCGGAGCGACGGTGCGGCCCCTGGGCCGCACCGGCTCCATCCCTTGGCCGGCCGCGGCCCACCCACCGAACGCCCCGTCACCACGACGCAGGACCGCGAAACCACCTGCGTCGCGGCACCGCACCACCTGATCCCCCGTCACTCTCAGATTGGAACACCCATGTCCGCACGCCCCCTTCCCGAAGCGACCTTCTCCCGCACCGTCCTCGGCTCCGGCTCCGGCTCCGCCTCCGGACTCGCCCTCGCGCACGGCGCCGGCAGCAGCGTGGCGGGCACCTACGGCCCGATCCTGGAAAGCCTGGCGGCCCACCACAAGGTGGTCGGCGTCGACTACCCCGGCAGCGGCGACACCCCCCGCTCCACCACACCGCTGTCGCTGGACGACCTGGCCGACCAGCTCGTCGCCGCGGCCGTCGCCGAGGGGCTGGACACCTTCGCGGTGTCCGGCTACTCCCTCGGCGGCCCGGTCGCGATCCGCGCGGCCGCCCGGCACCCCGGGCGCGTCACCGCCCTCGTGCTGACCGCGACCTTCCCCCACCGCGACAACCGTCTCGCTCTCGCCCTGCCGGTCTGGCGCAAGCTGGCCGAGTCGGGCGACCGCCAACTGCTCGCCGAGTACCTGACGATGATGGCCGTGGGGGCCGAAGCCCTGGAGGCGATGCCGGACGAGCAGCTCCGGCAGGCCGTCGGATTCACCGCCGCCAGCATCGCCGACGGCACCCCCGAACATGCCGAACTGGCCCCCCGGATAGACGTACGCGACGACATGCCGGGCATCCAGGCACCCACCCTGGTCATCTCCACCACCCAGGACGGTTTCACCTCCACCCGCCTGCACCGCCAGCTCGCCGAGGGCATCCCCGGCGCCCGGCTCGTCGAGATGGCCACCGGCCATCTGCCCATGGTGGAACAGCCCGAGGAGTGGCGGCGGCTCATCACCGGCTTCCTCGCCGAGCACGGCGCCTGAGTCGTTCAGCGCAGCGGATACGCGTCCGTCCGTACCGGCGGGAGGCTCAGATGGGCCAGGTCCGGCGGGGCCGGGGTCGACAGCGGCCAGAGCGGGGCGGCGTCGCCGTCTGCCGCGGCCGCTGGGGCGTCGGTCAGGCGCATGCGTTCACGCAGTCGTCCGTAGAAGTCGGTGGGGCCGAGGCGCACGGCCCGCAGGGGGCGGGGAGCCGCGTAGACGCCGATCCATTCGCCGGGGTGGAGCATGCCGCGCACCTGGCCGTCGATGCTGACCACCGCGAGGCCCGAGCGGTCGAGGAGGCGCAGGGCGATGGGTTCGTCGGGGGCGGCGATGACGGAGCGGTTGAAGGTCATATGGGGGGCGACGGGGGTGAAGACCAGGGCTTCGGCGCGGGGGGAGATGACCGGGCCGCCGGCGGCGAAGCTGTAAGCGGTCGAGCCGGTGGGGGTGGCGACCATCAGCGCGTCGGCGGAGTACGAGGCCAGCAGCCTGCCCGCGACGTATACACCGACCGACACCTGGTGGTCCCGGGCCAGCTTCTCCAGGACGACGTCGTTGAGGGCGGTGGCCTCCAGGGCGATGCCCCAGCCACCGCCCGCCGCGCAGTCCGGGCGGGCGCAGGTCGGGGGCAGGAGCGGGCCGCGGCCGTAGCGGAGCAGCATCTCCATGTCCTCGGGGAGTTCCAGGGGGCACGAGGCGCGCATCGCGAGCATCATGCGGCACTCGGCGGTGACGCGCCCCTCGTGGACGGCGTCCAGTGCCATGCACACGTCCTCGACGGGGACCTCGGTCAGGAAACCCACGCGTCCGAGGTCGACGCCGAGGACGAGTGCGTCGTTCTCGGCGGCCAGCCGGGCGCCTCGCAGGAAGGTTCCGTCTCCGCCCAGGGTGACGATGAGGTCGGGATCCCCGGCCGCCGCGAGCTCCTCGCGTGGGCGGTGGCGCGGTTCGCTGTCGCGCCATACGTCGATGTCCGTGCAGCGGATGCCGTGGCCCTCGCACCAGTCGCGGACCACCCGGGCCGCGCCGACGGCTTCGGGGCGTCCTCCGTGGACGACGAGTCCGACTCGTGCCACCGCCATGTCTGCCTCCTGGGCCGGCCGTACCCCCTTGCTGCTCAAGCCCAGCTCACACCGGGGCGCCCCTGATCGCCAGCGGTGGTGCGGCGGGGCAGCGGTGCGGCGGTGCGGTTGAGGCCGCGGTGCCCGTGCCCCGAGAATGGGGCGATGGCGGATGTCGGTGGTATCGGGGATGCCGGGGCAGAGCGGATCGCGGAGTTCGTCCGACCGCTGCGGGTGGAGCCGGGGTCGCTGGTGGACCTGGCGAAGGACTTCGACCCCCGCTACAAGGCGCACCTGGACAAGCAGGACGCCGCGGATCTGCTGCGGACCGGTGTGGAGCTGCTCTCCGAGTACCAGACGCGGCTGGCCGCCCAGGGCACCCACGGGGTGCTGCTCTGCCTCCAGGCGATCGACGCGGGCGGCAAGGACGGGACGATCCGGCACGTCATGAGCGGGGTGAACCCGCAGGGCGTCCGGGTGAGCAGCTTCAAGGTGCCGTCGTCCGAGGAGCTCGGCCACGACTACCTGTGGCGCTACGCGTGCAGGTTGCCGTCACGCGGCGAGATCGCCATCTTCAACCGGTCGCACTACGAGGAGGTCCTCGTGGTACGCGTGCACCCGGAGCACCTCGACCGGCAGCGGCTGCCGGAGGAGGCTCGTGGTCCCGCGCTCTGGGAGCGCCGCTACCGGGCCGTCAACGACTGGGAGCGGTATCTCAGCGACAACGGGTTCCGGGTGGTCAAGGTCTTCCTGAACCTCTCGAAGGAGGAGCAGCGGAGGCGCTTCCTCCAGCGGATCGACGTACCGGAGAAGAACTGGAAGTTCTCGGCCGCGGATGTGCGGGAACGGCGGCACTGGGACGAGTACCGGCAGGCCTTCTCCGAGATGCTGTCGGCGACCAGTACGGAATGGGCTCCCTGGTACGTCGTGCCGGCGGACCGCAAGTGGTTCGCCCGGATCTGCACATCGGCGGTGCTGGCGCACACCCTCATGGAGATCGATCCGCAGTTCCCCGTGGTGGGCGAGGAGGCACGCAGGGAGCTCTTGGCCGCCAAGCTCGAGCTGGAGCGGGAAGAGCCCTGACGTGCGCGTCCCCTGGCTGCGCATCCCTGACTTCGCGTCGCCTGGCTTTCGCGTCTTCGTCTTCGTCGCGCCGCGTCTCGTCGCGCCCGCACCGCGCCCGCCACCGACGCGCCTCGTCAGGCCGTGTCCCCCCTGGCCGGCAGCTCGAGACGCAGTTCGTAGCCGCCGTCGGCCGTCGGGCCCGATGTGACCGTGCCACCGAGCAGTGCCGCCCGCTGCCGCAGGCCGACCAGCCCGTAGTGCGCGCTGGGCAGCGGGAGGGCGGGCCGGGTCGGGGCGGTGTTGGTGACGCTGACGCGCACCGCGCCCTCCTCGTGGCGGACGCGTACCGTGGCCGTGGCACCGGGCGCGTGCTTGCGTACGTTGGTCAGCGCCTCCTGGACGGTGCGGTAGATCGCGCGCTGGACGGTCGCCGGCAGGCCGTCCGGCAGATTCGTGCACAGCTCGACCTCGATACCGCTGCTGTCGACCAGCCGGCGCAGATCGGCCACGGACGGTTGCGGGGTGAGCTCCGTGGGGCGCCCCCCTGAGGCGCGCAGCACGCTGACCATGTGCCGCAGTTCGTCGAGTGTCTGCACGCTCAGGCGCCGGATCGTGGCGGCCGCATCCCGCACCTCGGCGTCCCGGGTACCCACCTGGAGCGCTCCGGCCCGTACCGCGATCAGGCTCACCTGGTGGGAGACCACATCGTGCATCTCGCGGGCGAGCTGAGCACGTTCCTGGGACAGCATGCTCTGGGCGGTCAGCAGGCGCTCGTGGTCGCGAGCCTCGGAGATCTCGACGAGCCGGAGGGACAGATCGCGCCGGGTCTGGACGAGCTGGCCGAGGAACACGGGGGCGGCTGCCGTGGCCGCCGAGTAGCCCAGGGCGACGAGGCTCTGGGTGCTGGACAGGTCGATGGAGGCGGACGGCCACTTGATGGTGTCGCAGACGGTGAAGGCCAGGGCGCAGGCCCCCAGCAGGACACGGTGGCGGGTGAGCGAGGCCAGCGTGTACAGCGCGACCAGGGCGGCGAAGACCGCGTCGGACACCATGACGGCGGGCAGCGTGACGATGAACGTGAGCAGCGGCAGCCGGTGGCGCAGCAGCAGCGACACCGCGGCGACCAGCGCGAAGGACAGCAGCAGCGGGTCATGGGTGCCGACCTGGATCCAGGCGTCGAACAGCGAGAACGCGACGAGGGCGGCGTTGACCAGCGGGGTGGGCAGCCGTCTCGGCAGCGAGCCGTGCTCGGCCACCGTGTGGTCGACCACCGCGCCGTGCATGATTCCACGGGGGATCATGGCGCCTCCTCGGTACGGGTGCGCGGCTCCTCCCCCGTACGCGACCCGTCCGCCTTCTGCCCCTCCGTACGCGACGGCCTGAGCAGCCCGGCCCGCTCGGCGAGCAGCGCGGCCTGGACCCGGCTGCCCACCTCCAGCTTGGTGAGGATCGCGCTGACATGGTCCTTCACCGTGCCGGTGCTCAGATGCATCCGCGTGGCGATGTCCCCGTTGGAGAGCCCCTCGGCGACGAGCACGAGCACGGCACGTTCCCGCTCGGTCAGCAGCCCGAAGCCCCGGGCCGCGCTCTCGTGGGAGCCCGCGCCCGTTTCGAGGTAGCGGTCCACTACCGTGCGGGTGATCTTGGAGGACAGTACGGCTCCCCCGTCGGCCAGGGTCCGCACCAGATAGGGCAGCGCCTCGGGGTCGGTGTCCTTGAGGAGGAAACCGGCAGCCCCCGAGCGCAGGGCCGTGGCCACGTACTCGTCCATGTCGAAGGTCGTGAGCATGGCGACCACGGGCGGTTTCGGCAGCTTGCGCAGCGCGGCCAGCACGGTGAGCCCGTCCACATCCGGCATCCGGATGTCCAGCAGCACCACGTCGGGGCGCCGCTCCTCGGCGGTCCTGACCGCTTCGCCACCGGGGACGGCCGCGACGACCTCGATGTCGTCGGCCGCGTCGAGGATGTGCTGGAAGCCCGTGCGGATCAGGGCTTCGTCGTCGACCACCAGTACCCGGATCACGTGTGCTCCACTCGCCCGTCGGACCACTACCCGATAAGCACCATTTCGTACCATGCCGGCCGGTGTCGCGGCGGCTCGTCCCGGCCGGACGGCGGGGACGGGCCAGCCACCCGGCGGGGGCGGTTCCGGACGACTGCCGGATGGTTGTAACGGGCAGCTTCCTTGACTCTTGAGCATATGACGCACGACGTGTCGGCTCCTCGACAGCGCGACCGCGCGGGACCGGAGGACAGGGCATGGACACGTTCAGCTATCCCGGCAGTGACGGTCACCCCCTGCACGCCACCCGGCTCGGCATGGGACCGGCTGCCATCCTCCTGCCCGACTCAGGCGGACCGTACGGCTCAGGCGGACCGCACAGTCCGGGCGGACCGGACCACCGCGGGCTGCTCCCGCTGGCCCGGCGGCTCGCCGACAGCTACACCGTGACAGTCGCCGAGACACGGGACGCCGACGACGTGGCGTCGCTGGTCGGCCATCTCGGGCTGCGCAAGGCTGCTGTCGGCGGTACGGGCACGGGCGCCGCCATCGCGCTCCGTGCGGCGGCGGACGATCCCGAGCACATCGCGGCGGCAGTCGTCATCAACGCCGACGACCTCGCCCCCGAGGACATCGCCCACACCTTCGGAAGGATGGCGGCACTGGCCGCCGTCTCCGCACCCACTCTGATCATCCCCGGCGGGGAACGACACCACCGGCGCCACGCACACCCGCACAGACACACGCACGCGCCGGGCCTGGCCGAGGAACTGGCCCGCGTGCTCCCGCAGGGGAAACTCGCCAACCTCAGCTTCTCCGCGGATCTGTGCAGCGCGGAGGACATGGCCCAGTGGATGGCACCCGCGATGTGGGCCTTCCTCACCGCGCACCTCACACTGCGGCCCGCCCGGGTCCTGGTCTGAAGCAAAACCACGAAGCACGACCACGGAGCAGACCACAGCGGAGGACCAGGAAGAAGACCGAGAAGAAAGACCAAAAAGAAGGACCCCGCCCGGGCGCGCCCCCGGGCGGGGTCCATTCGTGTCGCGTGACTCAGCTCGCGGGCACCGAAGCGGCCGGCTCCGCCGACTGCCGTGACGCCTGTGCGGGTTTGGGCTCCAGCACCCGCTGGGACAGCTCGCCGAGGATCAGTCCGAGCGCCGCCCACAGCAGGGCCTGGACGCCGATCGACGCCAGACGGAACTGCCACAGGACGTCGGCCGGGAAGTGCTCCGGGATCGCGTCGCCCGCCGGGAGGAAGGCCAGTGCGATGCCCACCGCCACGGCGAAGGCGGCGCCCGCGGCGATCGTCGCGTTCCAGTTGCCCCAGCGCGGCGCGAGCTTCTTGCCGACCAGCACCGCCCCGATCAGCAGCAGCACGCTGAGCACGATCATCAGGAAGAACATCGCGGTGCGCTGGTTGAGGGTCTCCGGGTCGCCGACGGCGGGAGGGTTTGCCGGGTACTTGAGGAACGGTACGAACGCGACGGCGAGGAAGCCGCCCGCCGCGACGAACGCGGCCGTGGCACGTGTGCCGAAGGCCCCCACACGGCCGAGCGCGAAGCAGAGCGCCAGTGCCGTGATGCCGCCGAGTGCCGTGCCGTAGACCAGAACGGCCGTGCTCAGACCGGCGGTCGACTGCACCGCACGGCTGACCAGTTCCTCTTCCGGCTCGCCACCGCCACCACCGTGGCCGTGGTGAGCCGCGCCCGCCTCCTCGACGGCGATGGCGGCGTCGACCTGCGGTTCACCGATGAGATAGGCGAGTCCGAACGAGAGCAGCCCGGCGAGCACGCCCGCGAGCATGCCACGGACCAGGAGAGCCCTTACGGTTGCGGATTTCATGTGCTGATGTCCTGTTCCGTGCGTATGCGCATCAGTGGCACGGGAAGCCGAGCAGATGACGGCCGTCGTGGACCCACTCGTGGACGCCTTCGCCGGAGAACACGGAGAAAGCACCCTGTTCGGCGCCGACGAAGTAGAGCAGGACGAGCATCAGCAGACCGAAGAAGGCGGCCCAGGGCGCGACGACGCGGACCGGGAGCTTCGCCACGACGGGCTGGGAAACGGGGATTTCGGCGGGTGTGATGGCGGACTGGGCCATACCGGACCTCCTCGGGAACACGCGTCCCGCTTTCGGTGGTGCACGCGATGACGATCACGGGTCTGACTCACCCGGCGGGCCCGTCCCCGGCAAGGGAACTGACCGCCTGGCACACAGTGGCGCGACCGTGCCGGTTTCTCACCGGACTTCCGTGTATGCCGTCATCCTTTCGGAGGAAGGGTATCGGTCCGCGAACCCGCCGCCAATAGGGCCTTTGACCAGCGATCTTCATCACACAGGGGCGCTCGGGCGGGGTGCGCGGGCGGACTTAGGATCCGGAACGGCCCGGGAGCGGGCCGGGCAACACGGGGAGGAATCCGGCCAAATGACGATCAGGCTGACACTGCTGTGCGCGGCAGCCGGTCCCTCGGTACGCGGCGAAGCCCGGTTCGGCGACGGACCGCTCGACGAACGGGGTGTACGCGAGGCCAGGGCCGCGGCGGCCACGCTGCCCACCGCGTCGGTGGTGCTCACCGCGCCGTCCGTACGGTGCGGGCAGACGGCACAGGCGCTGGGACTCGACGCCACCGTCGACGACCGACTGCGCGATCTGGACTACGGGGACTGGCGGGGACGCTCGCTCGCCGATGTGGTGGCGGACGTGGGCCCCGAGCCGGTCGGGGAATGGACCGCCGACCCCGGGGCGGCACCGCACGGCGGGGAGTCCGTGCGGGAGCTGTGCCTGCGGATGGGCGCCTGGCTGGACGAACTGCCGCAGGACGCCGGGCCGCGCGTGCTTGGCGTGGTCGAGCCGGCCGTCGTACGGGCGGCGATCCTGCACGCGCTCGGCACGCCACTGACCGCGTTCTGGCGGATCGACGTGCCACCGCTGTCCGGTGTCGGCCTCACCGGCCGTGCGGGACGGTGGAATCTGCGGCTGATCGCGGCGACCTCCCCGTAGACAGCACAAGGGCACAGGGAGGCCGCGCGCTGCCGATGCGGTCAGGCGGAGGCGCCCCGGCGCTTCCACCACACGACACCACCGGCGAGGGCGGCCAGCACCACCGCACCGATGACCAGCGCGGGGGCGGGCGGCGAGCCGCCGTCACTCTCCCGCTCCTGTTCGGGCCCCTGCTGCCCGGTCGCGCGCTTCGCCGGAGCCTCGTTCGCCGGGGTCCCCTTCGCCGGGGACTTCTCCGGCGCGGCGCTCGGGCTGGGCGCCACCGGCTTCGCCCCGGGCGCCGCGGGCTTCAGGGCGAGCAGCGGCGCCGGGTTGCCGTCACCGTGACTGTGACCGTGGCCGTCCCCGCCGCCGGACTTCTCCAGCTCGATCCAGCGGTCGACCCGCCCGTCCCCGTATGTCTGGAGGGTCTTGAACGCCAGCGACTTGGCGTCGGGCAACTGCCGTACGGTCACGGAGTACTCGACGTCGTCGCCGACCCCGACCGCGGGGCCGGAGACGGTGTATCCGCGCGGTGTGGCCGCGAACTTCCAGCCGTCCGGACCCTCCTTGTAGGTGATGTCGGCCGGGACGATGCCCTCGGGGAGGATGACCTCCATCCTGCTGATGCCCGCGCTGTCGGACTCGGACTCGGCGCTGAAGTCCAGCGTGACGTTCTCGGCGAGGGCCGCGGCGTCCTCCGCCTCGACCTCCACGTGTGCCGATGCCGGGACGGCGAGGACGAGCGAGGCAGCGAACGCGGCTCCGGTGAGGACGGAGAGGCGTCGCGCGGTGCGCGCCGTGGTGCTGACGGTGGTGCTGTGAGACACGGGTCACTCCCGAAGTGGTGGGCTGCCCCATCATGGGGCACAGGCCACGGCTTGAACTGATGGCATCGCCGAGCCGTACTGATAACGGCGACCCCGGGCTTCCCGGGTCCGGGCCGTCGTGCCTCACCGGGCCAGTACGGAAGGATCCTCGGGTGACGCCCTGGACGCGCTCTCGCCAAGAACAGCAGGAACTGCAGGAACCGCAAGAACCGCAGGGGCAGCAGGAACAGCAGGAACAGCAGGAACAAGATGCGCAGCCGAGACGGGTCCGGCTCCCGAGGCAGGCCAGAGCAGAGCCGGACACGCCCGGCGCACCCGGCGCGGCGCGGTCCGGCCCGGAATCCGCGGAAGAGGCCGCCGGGGCCGCTCCCACCACCCCCGATGCCGTACGCGGGTGGCGCGGCCGGTATCCAGGCGCGGCGCGCGTCGTCAGGCATTCCACCACCGCACTGGCCGCCGTGCTCGTGTTCCTGGCCCTGCTCGTGCCGAACAAGCCCGGCTACCTCACCTCCGGGGTCTTCTTCCGCATCCCCGTCGAAGGGGTCTTCGGCGCCGCGCTCCTCCTCGTCCTCCAGGCCCTCCGCCCGCGAGCGAGGCGCGTCACGGCGGCGGTCGGCGGGGCCGTGCTGGGGGTGCTGACGGTCCTGAAGTTCCTCGACATGGGGTTCTTCTCCGTGCTGGACCGGCCGTTCGACCTCGTGCTCGACTGGATCCTGTTCGACGACGCCAGGTCGTTCCTCGAGGACTCCGTCGGCAGGGCAGGCGCGATCGCCGCCCAAACCGGGGTAGTGCTCCTCGTGCTCGCCCTGCTGGTGCTCATATCCCTGGCGGTCGTCAGGGTGAGCCACCTGGTGGTGCGGCACAGCGCCGTGGCCACCCAGGGCACCTTCGCGTTCGGCTCCCTGTGGATGGTGCTGGCGCTGCTCGGTCCGCAGACGTCGGTGGGGCTCCCCTTCGCCTCCGGGACCACGGCCGACCTCGCCCAGGAGCGGGTGCACCAGGTGCGAGCCGGGCTGGAGGACAAGGAGCAGTTCGCCAAGGAGTCCCGCGTCGACGCCTTCCGGGCCACGCCCCCGGACCAGTTGCTGAGCGGGCTGCGCGGCAAGGACGTCATCTTCACCTTCATCGAGAGCTACGGCCGCAGCGCCGTGCAGGATCCGGCGATGGCCTCGCAGGTCGACGCCGTGCTCGCGGACGGTACGCAGCGGCTGCGCGCGGCGGGCTTCTCCTCGCGCAGCGCCTTCCTCACCTCGCCGACCTACGGCGGCGGGAGCTGGCTGGCCCACTCCACCTTCAACTCGGGCCTGTGGATCAAGAACCAGCAACGCTACCGCAGCCTCACCGCGAGCGACCGGATGACCCTCACCAGCGCCTTCCGGCGTACGAGGGCGTGGCGCACCGTCGGCATCATGCCGGGTGTCACCCGGTCCTGGCCCGAGGGGAAGTTCTACGGGCTGGACCACGTGTACGACTCCGGGAAGCTGGGCTACCAGGGGCCGAAGTTCAGCTGGACGCCCGTGCCCGACCAGTACAGCCTGGCGGCGTTCGAGCGTCTCGAACACGGCAAGGCCGAGCGGGGGCCGTTGATGGCGGAGATCATCCTCGCCTCCAGCCACAACCCCTGGGCCCCGATACCCAGGATGATCGGCTGGGACCAGGTCGGCGACGGCTCGGTCTACGACTCCATCAAGGAGGAGGGCAAGAGCCCCGAGGAGGTGTGGCAGGACCCCGACCAGGTGCGCAACGAGTACCGGCGCGCCATCGAGTACTCCCTCAACAGCCTGATCTCGTACGTCGAGAAGTACGGCGACAAGGACACGGTGCTGGTCTTCCTGGGCGACCACCAGCCCGTCTCGACGGTCACCCGGGGCAGTCTGGGCCGCGATGTGCCCGTGGCGATCGTCGCCCGTGACCAGGCGGTGCTGGACCGGATCTCCGGATGGGGCTGGGAGGACGGGCTCAAGCCCGGCGCGAAGGCCCCGGTCTGGCGGATGGACAGCTTCCGGGACCGGTTCCTGAGCACCTTCTCCTCCGCCCGCTGAGGGGTACCGGAGCACGGACTGCGGCGCCCCGCTTGTCGCGCGGGGCGCCGCAGTCCGTGCTTCCAGGGCCCTCAGACCCCCACGTGCGTGGGCTCGCGGAGCACCACCGTCCCGCTCCCGCTCTCGCGCACCCGCCCTGCCCGCCACAGCCACCGGATGTCCCGCGCGAACGACCAGACCAGCGCGGCCAGCGCCATCAGCACCATGGCGGCCGAGACCTCGACCGGCACGATCCCGGAGCCCGCCACGAGAAGCACGATGCCCTGGAGCGCGGCGACCGTCTTACGGGCCATGCTCGGCGGCAGCGGGCCGTTCAGCCACGGCAGGAACCTGGCCGCCGCGACGAAGGCGTACCGCATCGCACCGATCAGCAGCACCCAGGGCCCCAGCGACATCGCGACATGGGCGCTGAGCACCAGGATGAGGAAGGCGTCGACCTCCATGTCGAAGCGCGCCCCCAGCGAGGACTCCGAGCCGGTACGCCGCGCCACCTGCCCGTCCACGCAGTCGAGGACCAGTGCCACCGCCGTCAGGGCCACCATGACCGCGAGCGACGGATGACTGACGAAGGGGCCCGTGAGGGGGGATCCGCTCACGAAGGAGTCCGCGACAAGCGCGGTCACGCCCCCCACCAGCACCGTCCGCGCCAGCGTGACGCCGTTGGCGGGCCCGAAGGAGACCCGCCGGGGCCATGACCGGCGCAACGCCCGCGTGAGTACCGCCCAGGTGGCGAACGTGAAGGTCAGGCCCGCCAGCCAGCCCGCCGGCCCAAGGCCGGTCACGGTGCCGAGCAGGACGAGCAGGAGTGTCTGCGCGCCCGCCCCCGCGGTTGTCTCGGGGCGCACCAGTCTGGCGTCGAAAGTGCCGCTCAGGGCCACTGCGTAACCACCCTCCGGCTGTGTGGCAGAGTCGATGAACGCCGCGTTCCGTATGCGCGGCCCTCATGATTTTCAGAACGTAAACCGGAACCGGAGTGTTCAGCGGGAGGCACCCAATGGAGTCCGCAGCGTCACCGAACGGGTCGTCGCACGCGCCGTCGGCCGAGCCGTCGAGCGAACGCGCGGCGCGTGCTTTCTGGCTCGGCTGCCCCGGCAGCGGCGACATACGCGATGTGGTTCTGGCGGCCCCGTCAGACGACGAAGTGCAGGTCCGGACGCTGTACTCAGGGATCAGCCGCGGCACCGAGAGCCTGGTGTTCCGCGGCGGTGTGCCCGAGAGCCAGTACGCCGAGATGCGGGCGCCGTTCCAGGAGGGGCAGTTCCCGGGGCCGGTCAAGTACGGCTATCTGAACGTCGGACTGGTCGAGGAGGGGCCGCGGGAGCTCGTCGGCCGCACGGTCTTCTCGCTCTTCCCGCACCAGACCCGCTTCGTGGTCCCGGCGAGCGCCGTGACCCCGGTACCGGACACCGTGCCCGCCGAACGGGCGATCCTGGCCGGGGCGGTGGAGACCGCCGTCAACGCGCTGTGGGACGCGGCGCCCCTGGTCGGCGACCGGATCGCCGTCGTCGGCGCGGGCATGATCGGCTGCTCCGTGGCGCGGCTGCTGGCCCGCTACCCCGGGGTCCGGGTCCAGCTGGTCGACGCCGACCCGGCGCGTGCCGCCGTCGCCGAGGCTCTCGGCGTCGACTTCGCACTCCCCGCCGACGCCCTGGGCGGCTGCGACCTCGCCGTACACGCCAGCGCGACGGAAGCCGGACTGACCCGCTCGCTGGAGCTGCTCGCCCCGGAGGGCACGGTCCTGGAGCTGAGCTGGTACGGCGACCGGCGCATCAGCCTGCCGCTCGGGGAGGCCTTCCACTCCGGGCGTCTCGTGCTGCGGGGCAGCCAGGTGGGGCGGGTGTCCCCGGCGCGGCGCTCCAGCCGCACCTACGGCGACCGTCTCGCGCTCTCGCTGGAGCTGCTCGCCGACCCGGCCTTCGACGCGCTCATCACCGGCGAGTGCGCCTTCGCCGAACTGCCGTCGGTGCTGGCCCGTATCGCATCCGGCGAGCTGCCCGGAATGTGCCACCGGGTGCGCTACGAATGATTCATATGAATACGACCGGTGCGACCGGCAGGACCGGTACGAACCGGGCCTCTGAACGCGGCGTACGCTCCGGCCGTACTGAAGGACACGGGCCCTAGCGGCCAGGAGTACCGACCGGAGGCACAGCCGTTGTTCAGCGTCACCGTCCGCGAACACCTCATGATCGCCCACAGTTTCCGCGGGGAGGTCTTCGGACCAGCACAGCGTCTGCACGGTGCGACCTTCCTGGTCGACGCCACCTTCCACAGGCCGGAGCTGGACGACGACAACATCGTCGTGGACATCGGCCTCGCGACCACCGAGCTGGGCAAGATCGTGGGCGAGTTCAACTACCGCAATCTGGACGACGAGTCCGAATTCGCCGGGATCAACACCTCGACCGAGTTCCTCGCCAAGGTGATCGCCGACCGGCTGGCCGGCCTGGTGCACGCCGGGGCCCTCGGTGAGGGGGCCCGCGGACTGACCGGGATCAGCGTCACCCTGCACGAGTCGCACATCGCGTGGGCAAGCTACGAGCGGGCCCTGTGACCAGCGCTCACGCTTCTCCGGTACGGATCGTGATGCCGGCCGGCGTCCACGATCCCGCCACGCCGAGCGGCGGCAACGCGTACGACCGCAGGGTGTGCGCGGACCTGCCCCGGATCGGCTGGCAGGTGGACGAGCAGACCGTGCCCGGCGACTGGCCCCGGCCGGACGCCGCCGCGCGGACGGCACTGGCCAGGATCCTTCGGGAGTCGCCCGACGGGAGCCTCGTGCTGCTGGACGGCCTGGTCGCCTGCGCCGCACCCGACGTGGTCGTCCCGGAGGCCGTAAGGCTGCGCCTGGCGGTGCTGGTGCACCTTCCGCTGGCCGACGAGACGGGACTCGACCCGGCCGAGGCCGGCGCCCTGGACACCGCGGAACGCCACACGCTGCGTGCGGTCCCCGCGGTGGTGGCCACCAGCGAGTGGGCGGCGGCACGCCTGGTGCACCACCACGGTCTCGACCGGCGGCGGGTCCATGTCGCCGCCCCAGGAGCCGACCCGGCCCCCCTGGCACCGGCACCCGCCACGGCGGGCGACGGCAGCGACGCGGCCCCCCGCCTGCTGTGCGTCGCGTCGGTGACCCCGCGCAAGGGGCAGTACGAGCTGGTGGAGGCCCTCTCGGCGGTCGCCGAGCTGCCGTGGAGCTGCGTGTGCGTCGGCGGACTGGGCCAGGACCCGGAGTACGTGTCCCGGCTGCGGGCGCTGATCGCGGAGCGCGGGCTCGGCGACCGGGTACGGCTCGCGGGCCCGCGGGCCCCCGGAACCGAGCTGGACGCGTACTACGACAACGCGGATCTGCTGGTGCTCGCCTCTCACGCGGAGACCTACGGCATGGTCGTGACCGAGGCGCTGGCCCGGGGCGTCCCCGTGCTGGCCACCGCCGTCGGCGGACTTCCGGAAGCCGTCGGGCTGGCACCCGACGGGAGCGTGCCGGGCGCGCTCGTACCGCCGGACGACCGGCCGGCCCTCACCGCGGCACTGCGCCACTGGATCAGCGACCCCGGCGAACGCCGCCGATCCCGGGCCGCCGCACACGGTCGGCGCGCCGCGCTGACCGGCTGGGACTCCACGGCGCGCGGAGTGGCCGCGGCGCTGGACCGACTCCGCGAAGACTCCCGGGAGGCCGCATGACCACGATGGACACCACCGATATGGCAGGCACGAAGCCCCGCTTCGCCCCCGAGTGGCTGACGCTGCGCGAGAGCGCCGACGCCGCCGCCCGCGCACCCGAACTCCTCGACCCGCTGCGGCACCACATGTCCACGCGGACGGACACCCCACTGGTGATCCGGGATCTCGGCTGCGGCACCGGCTCGATGGGGCGCTGGCTGGCTCCCCGGCTCAGCGGCCCCCAGCACTGGATCCTGCACGACCACGACCCCGAACTGCTGGAGATCGCCGCGGCGCAACTGCCGCGTACGGCCGCCGACGGCAGCCCCGTCACGGTCGCGACCCAGCGCGGCGACATCGCCCTGCTGGACACCGCGGCCCTCGCCGGCACCTCGCTGGTGACGGCGTCCGCCCTGCTCGACCTGCTCACCCGCGACGAGTTGGACGCCCTTGCGGCGGCCTGCGCCGGAGCCCGCTGCCCGGCGCTGCTGGCGCTGTCGGTGGTGGGCCGGGTCGACCTCGACCCCGCCGACCCGCTGGACACCGAGATCACCGAGGCGTTCAACGCGCACCAGCGCCGGGTCGACCAGGGACGCCGGCTGCTCGGCCCGGACGCCGTCGCCGCGGCCTCGGTCGCCTTCGCCCGTTACGGGATGACCGTACGGGTGCAGCCGAGCCCCTGGCGGCTGGGCGTCGCCCCGGCGACCGGCACTGCGGCCGACCCGGCGCTCCGGCAACTCACCGCCGAGTGGCTGCGCGGCTGGATCGGCGCCGCCTGTGAGCAGCGGCCGGATCTCGCCGCGGACGCGGAGGCGTATCTGCGCCGCCGCCTGGAAGCCTGTGCCGCGGGCGAGTTGCGGGTCACGCTCCACCACAGCGACGTACTGGCGCTGCCCGGGACGGCGGCGGGCGGGGTCTCATGACTCTGCGGGCGGTCAGGGCACGCCTCGGGATGCTCACCGGGGCGGCCATCCTGGTGGGGATGCTGTGGTGGCAGGGCACCGGCGCCTTCGTCGCCGGTCTGCGCGGGATCGACCTCCCTGTCGTCCTGGCCGCCCTCGGACTCGGGCTGCTCACCACCGTGCTGAGTGCATGGCGCTGGTGCCTGGTGGCCCGGGGCCTGGGCATCCGGCTGCCCCTGGGGCAGGCGGTCGCCGACTACTACCGCGCGCTGTTCCTGAACGCCGCGCTGCCCGGTGGCGTGCTCGGCGATGTGCACCGTGCCGTGCGGCACGGGCGCAGCGAAGGCGATGTCGGCCGGGGCGTACGGGCGGTGGTCCTGGAACGGGTCGCCGGTCAGGCGGTGCTGATCGCGGTCGGATTGCTGCTGCTGGTCGGGCGCCCCACGCTCGCGCCGGGCGAAACGGGCCGGGCCGTCAGTGACCTGGCCACCTCGCCCGGTGTGCTGGCCGTACTCGCCCTGGGGTGCGGGTCCGTGGCCCTCGCCGTACGCCTGCTGCGGCGCAGGCCCGCGAAGTCGCGCTGGGGGCGGGCTCTCCGGGCCACGCTGACCGAGGCCCGCGGCGGTCTCTTCGCCCGTGGCAGCTGGCCGGGGGTGCTGGTCTCGTCGGTCGCCGTACTGGCCGGACATCTCGGCCTGTTCCTGGTCGCCGCCAGGGCCGCCGGGGCGACCGCCCCGGCCTCCGAACTGCTGCCGCTGATGGTGCTGGCGCTGCTGGCGATGGCCCTCCCGCTGAACGTCGGCGGCTGGGGGCCCAGGGAGGGCGTCACCGCCTGGGCCTTCGGAGCCGCCGGCCTCAGCACCTCACAGGGCCTGACCGTGGCCGTGGTCTACGGGCTGCTCGCCTTCGTCGCCAGCCTGCCCGGTATCGCCGTTCTCGTCGCCCAGTGGCTGGGCCCCTTCCTGACCGGAACTCGCCGCACGCAGGTCGAGTTCGAAGAGGGTGTCCTCGCCGAGGACGGCCCGTCGCACCGGGGGCCGCAGGGCATCACGCATCCGCGCGGGCCCGGGGAAGGCCAGCCCGGGAACCCCGTCGCCGAGCAGGACGGGGGCCACGGTCACATAGAGCCGGTCGAGCGCGCCCGTGTGCAGGAAGCGGGACACCGTGACGCCGCCGCCCTCGACGAGCAGCCGGCCGAGACCGCGGCGCGCGAGCTCGTGCACCAGGCGGCTCGGACCGAAGGCCGCGCGGTCCGGCAGGACGAGTACGTCCACTCCCCCGCCCACGCCGGAGGCGTCGCGCTCGCTGTCGGCGCCCAGCACCCACAGGGTCGGGGCGGCGCCGTCGGTGAACACCTTGTGCTCCAGCGGCACCCGGCCCTGCGGGTCGAGGACGACACGCACCGGGTTGGTCCCGGCACAGGCGCGCACCGTGAGCTGGGGGTTGTCGGCGACCGCGGTCCCGGCTCCGACCAGCACCGCGTCGGCGAGTGCGCGCAGCCGGTGCAGATGGCGGCGGTCCTCCTCGCCGGTGACGTAGTCGGCGTCCCCCGTGCGGCTGGCGATGAACCCGTCCAGGCTCTGCCCGAGTTGGGCGAAGGTGAAGCGGGGGCCGGCCAGGCACAGCGACAGATAGCGGTCTGCGAGGTCATCCGCCCCCGGGAGGGCGTCGGGCCAGTGCCACCGTCCGTCCTCGCCGGTGCGGAGGCCGGCGCCGGACGCGTCCGCCTCCGTGCGCACGGTGAGCAGCCGCCGCCAGGCCCCGGCCGTGTCGAGCGGGCCGCTCATCGCGCCTCCCGGAGAACGTCGGCCGATTTCGCGGGAACGGCTGGAACAGCAGGGCCAGCAGGGCCGGTGAGAAGTGAAAAGTAATCACCGAACGATTCAACGAGACCGGCGAGCAATTGCTTTCCCTTTTCCGCCGAAGCCATTGAGGGCCGGCCCACGACACCGGATTCCGTGTAGGCGTTCATGCCGAGAGTGAGCAGATGCTGCCGGTCATCGGCGAGAAAGTCGGATGCCTCATAGCCGGGGCGGACCAGTTCGGGATGATCGTGCAACAGGATCGACGTCTCGACCTCACCCGCGTGCATATCGCTGTGCGACGAAGTCCGCACTCCCGCACGCTCCCGCGCGGCACTCCAGTCGCCGGACCCAGGGAACAGCGCCATGCGCGTCCCGGTGCCGTCCGACTCCTGAACCACGTTGCGCAGCACGTAGTTTCCGCCATGGCCGTTGATCAGTACGAGATCGTCGATACCGGATCGGCGCAGCGATTCGGCGATGTCCCGTACAACGGCGTAGAGCGTGGCGGCGGAGATACTGACGGTGCCCGGCCACGTGGCGTGCTCGTGTGAGCAGGAGATCGTCACAGGTGGGAGGCAGTGCACCGGGTAGGCGGCGGCGATCTCACGGGCGATGGCACAGGCCACCACCGTGTCCGTCATCAGCGGGAGGAACGACCCGTGTTGCTCGAAACTGCCGATGGGCAGGATGGCCACGGAAGCCCGCCCGTCCCTTACATCGTCCGTTGTCGTCTCCAACGGCAGCAGACCCAATGCAGGGAGTCGCACATGCGGGCCACCCATCTTTCCCGACCCTTTCACTCTTCCTCTTCACGCCAGGCGATTGGGAGATCAGTTGGAAACTTCTCGCCGATTCCTGGCCCAGCAGCAGAGGTTACCCGATATGATCTGGCCATGATAGATACCGATGGCTCAAACGTGGACACGGTAGGTGCATCCTGCGTGGAACGCAGGGCAAATGTCCGACTGTCCACCGTACACGGTGATTTTCTCGCCGTCGGCTACCTGGATCGCATTCGCGGCGACGAACAAATCGCTTTGGTTTACGGCGACATCGAGGGAGAGGGCGCGCTCACCCGTGTCCATTCGGAGTGCCTGACCGGAGACGCCTTCGGCTCCAAGCACTGCGAGTGCGGCGACCAGCTGGACGCCGCCCTGCGCGCGATCGTGCGTGAGGGCCGCGGGGTGCTCCTGTACCTCCAGGGCCACGAGGGCCGCGGTATCGGACTGCTGGCCAAACTCCAGGCGATGCAGCTCCAGGCCGAGGGCCTGGACACCGTCGAGGCGAATCTCGCGCTCGGGCTCCCCGCCGACGCCCGCGACTTCCAGGTCGCGGCGGACATGCTGCACGACCTCGGGGTGCGGTCCGTACGGCTCATGTCGAACAACCCGAGAAAGCGCGACGCGCTCCTCAAGCACGGCATCGAGATCGCCGAGCAGGTGCCGCTGCTGACGCCCCCGCGCGAGGAGAACATCGCCTATCTGCGGACCAAGCGCGAGCGGATGGGTCACCTGCTGCCCCATCTGGACCGCCTGGAGCAGGCCTCCGGCCAGGGCTGAAGCCCACCAGGGTCCGGCCAGTCCCCGGGGTACGGCCGGACCCGGGCCACCCCTTGCCGCCGGCGCCGCTGCCTGATTGGGTACGCGGACACGCGGGGGACAAGGCGGGCCAGGAGAGGCGACGGCATGGAACCAACGGCCGGACTGCGCATACGAGGCACGCTGCCCAGCGGCCTCGACACGGCGATACGCGGCACCGCCGAGGACATCGCGGCGCTCCTGCGCGGCGCCGCCGACACCAACGGCCCCGTGCCCGGCTCCGAGTGGACCCTCGGGGAGGCGGCGGCGCACCTGGCACAGGCCAACGAGCTGATGGCCGATGTGGCGGCAGGCCACGACCGCAGCCACGGCGACGGCACCCCGCAGAGTCTGGCCGAGGCAAATGAGCGTGCCCTCGCCGCGTTCGGTGAGCGCGGGGCCGAACCGCTGGCCCGGATGATCGTGGACCAGGCAGAGGCCTTCCTCACCGCCGTGGAGGAGCTCCCGGCGGACCGGACCCTGGTCACCCCCCTGGGCCCGATGAGCCCCGCCGACCTGGGCGCGTACCTGCTGACTCACATGCTGGGCCACGGCTACGACATCGCCCGCGCCGTGAGCCGCCCGCACATGATCGACCGCACCCGCGTCGAGCTGGCCCTGCCCTTCCTGATCACGGCCATGCCCCGCGTCGTCAACACCCCCGCCGCGGCCGGTTTCTCGGCCCGCTACACCATCCGTCTGCGCGGCGGCGCCACCTTCGGCGCCACGTTCGCCGACGGCGCGGTGACCGTGTCCCCGCAGCTCCCGCGGCACCCCGACTGCACGATCCTCACCGAGCCGGTCGCGTTCCTCCTGATGGCCCTCGGCCGCCGGGGCCCCTGGGGTGCCATGGCCCGCGGAGGGGTCCTGGCCTGGGGCCGGAAGCCGTGGCTCGCACCTCGCTTCCCCACGCTGTTCACGGCGCCCTGAGCGGCGACACCCGTCATCAGCCCTGTCACAGGAGTTGGAGTCGGACACGGTCCGGGCGGCCCACTCGGCCGGGGCGGCTCACCTGGTACCGCGACCGGGACCGAGGGCTGGCCCGCAAGGCCTGGGCTAGAGCCGATCGCCGGGCAGCGCGCGGTACGCCTCGCGCAGTACGGTGAGCCGGGGATCCCCGTCAGCCATCCGGGCGTCGTCGATGCAGGACAGCGGCCGGACGCCGATGGCCGCGTTCGTGGCGAACGCCGCCTGCGCGCCCTGGGCTTCGGCGACGGTGACCGGTGCGACGGTGTGCTCGGCGAGTCGCTGGAGGAGCGCCATGGTGACCCCGGGCAGCACATCGGCCTCGGGCCACACTATGCCCGCCCCGGTGAGGAAACCGACGTTCCAGGTGCCGCCTTCTCCGACGAGGCCGTCCCGGCTGGTGAAAAGTGCGTCGTCGAAGCCGTTGAGCTGTGCGGAGCGGCGGGCGTGCAGTGAGCCGAACAGGCCGAGGTGCTTGACCGTCGGTACGTCGCGTTCATAGCGGACCGTCTTCGCTCGCAGCGGTGCCAGGGGGAAGGCCGCCGCGGGCCGGATGGTGACGAGGATGTCCGGGCTGTCCGCGCCGGAAGGGTGCCCGATGTCGATTCCGGGATCGAAGACGGTGACCCGGACGACGAAGGAGCCTGCCTTGTCCCCGGCCGCATGGCGCACATGATGGCGGACCCGGTCGAGGTCGAGCTCGGCACCGAAGACGGTCCGGCAGTCCCGGGCCAGCCGCGCCAGATGCAGATCGAGGCCGCGCACACGCTCGTCGTCCACACGCATGCTCGTGAAGTGCCCGTAGTTCGTGAGCCCGAGGGCCAGGAGGGCATCGGGTCCCACGGGCCGTCCGTTGAGTTCCGCCATGGAGTCAGCATGTCAGCCCCCGACCGGCGGCGCCCGGACGGACCTCGGGGACCCGGCCGGCGTGGGCACCCGTCAGCGGGCGAGGAACATGTAGGTGTTCTGGAGTTCGTCCTGGACGACGTGCGCCTCGCCGTCGACCGTCCGCACGCGCAGGTCCTCCTCCGGGGTCCGCACCTCGAACCGCCAGCCCTCCGGCAGGCTCAGGCGATCGCCGAGCGTGGCCAGGGAGTCGAGGGTCAGGCTGTCGTCCACGATATGGGCGTAGGCCTGGAGGACGTATGTGCGGCCGTCGGAGGCGTTCAGCGCGTAGATCGGCTTGCCCGCGGTCAGGAGATACTCCGTGTCCCGTTTGACCATGATGTCGACGTAGGGCTTCCGGGGCGTGGCGCCCGTGGGGGCCGTCTCCGCGGGGATGTCGACCTCGGCCACCAGCCGCGCGTCGACACCGTCGAAGGTGGTCACCCCGCCCACCGCGTACGCCGTGAGCTCGTCGATCGCCCAGTAGCGCGGTCCGTTCAGCAGCACCATGGGCACCTTGAACTGCTCGGCCAGCGACCCGGGGTCGAGCCCGTTCCACCAGTCCTGCGGGCAGTCGTTGAGTCCGAGCGTGTTGTAGACGGCCGCCTTGAGCCCGTCGGACCCGTTGCCGCTGGGGGAGATCAGCAGGATCTCGCCGTAGCGCGTGCCCCTCAGACCACTGATGTGGCGGGGTGCCTCGGTCGTACGGGTCATGGCGCCTCCCTCTCGGCCTCCCCGGAACATCCCGGAGTTCTCAGGATCCATCGGGCCGAAAGGGGGCGCCACCCAAGGCGTCACCGACCGTGACCGACCGGAGTCAGTCGTCGATGCGTTCCATCACTTCGCCCAGGTCGACGAACTTGAAGCCGGTCGCCTCACGGTCACCCTGCACCGGGGTGTCATGACCGTCCTGGACGACGAGCAGCCCGTGCGGATACCTCCTGCCGAGGGGCGCGTTGAGCACGGCAGCGCCGTCGCACTCCTCGGAGCCGTCCAGGGTCGCCGACGCGGCGGTGATGCGGAAGCCGCCCTCGTACTCGTTGTGGTCGCCCAACTCCCTGTCGTAGAGGGCGAAGGTGTTGTCGCCCTGGCTGGAGGCCAGCAGGTATCCGTCGCCGTCCGGCTCGGTCAGCAGCGTCAGGCCCTCCACGTCGGCGGCGAGGCGGGAGCCGCCGTAGCCCGGGTCGGTGCCCGGGGTGCACTCCTCGGTCCGCTCGTCGTACACACCGGGAACGCCGTACTCACGGACCTTGTCGACGAGCTTCGGAGCGCCCTTGAGGTCGGCCCTGACCCGCCAGATGCCCACGTCCTCCTGGCCCGCGTAGAGCATCCCGGTGGCGGGGTCCACCACCATGCCCTCGACCTGGGGCAGCTCGTCCGGCTCGGCGCACGGGGTCCAGGAGGTGCCGTTCGGGAGACGGAAGGCGGACGGGAGGTCGAGCGTGCGGACGGTGCGGTAGGTGACCGTGCCGGTCGGGGTGGGGCGGATCTCGATGAGGGCCACGGTGGTGCGGTTGCGCCGGCTCACGAGGGCGTAGGAACGGCCGCTGGCCTTGTCGGTCCAGGTGGCGAGGCCGTACGCGGTCTTCTGGTCGTTGATCTCGTCCTGGTCCCGGGAGAAGACCGGGGGCGCGGCGGCGTCGGTGACATCGGTCAGCGGGCCGGCGCCGCGGCCGGACCGGTGGCGGTCGCCGTCGATGCGGTAGAAGCGCAGCCGGTCGTTGCCCCGGTCCGTGGTCACGGCGAGATCGGCCCGGGCGCCCTGGGCCGATCCGCCCCGCAGCCGCAGGCCCTGGACCAGGTCGACGTTGTTGAACCGGCCGGGGGCGTCGTCCCGGCGCCCCGGCCGGGGCGCTGCGATGGACTGGATCTGTCGTGCGTCGAGGTCGTATACCCGCAGCCCGCCCTCCTTGGCCGTGGCGATCACCAGACTGCGGTCCGGGTCTTTGGGGTTGCGCCAGATCGCCGGGTCGTCCGCGTTGGCATTACCGCCCGCCTCGTCGTCGTACAAGGTGGGCGCCTCGGCACGCGGCGTGACGGCGGGCAGCGCGGGCGTGGGGTCCCAGGTGCGGGCCTCGGCGGGCACGCCCGCGGTGAGCGCCGCAAGGAGCGTGCCCAGGGCGGCGACGCCGGTCGTCCTCAAGCTCACGTGGCACTCCTCGGTCTCAGTGACTGGACGGATACCCGCCGAGAGTGGGAGCGGGAGGTGACGTCCCGGCGACCTCCGCACGGTGTTCGCATGTGCACGTCATGAACTCACCCGTTCTGGACTGTCCCGTCGGCAAGGGCGCACTATCGATGGTGACCGGTGCGGCAGGTGATTCCACCGGAGGTGACTCCACGATGAACACGTCCACCGAGAGTGCCCGGCACTCCCCTGCCCATGGTGCAGGACCGGCCCCTTTCGCCGTCGGCGCCGCCGACGCCGGGCTGCTGCTCCTGAGACTGGCCACCGGGGTGATCCTGGCCGGCTACGGCGCCCAGAAGCTGTTCGGGGTGCTGGGCGGAGCGGGCCTCGACGGAACCGGGAAGTGGTTCGCCGACATCGGCTACCGGCCCGGCTCCGTCTACGCGGGCCTGGCGGGCGCCTCCGAGTTCCTCGGCGGCATCGGTCTCGCCATCGGACTGCTCACCCCGCTCGCCGCGGCCGCCGTGGTCGGGGTGATGATCAACGCCATGTCCGTCGCCGAGAAGCTGGACCTCTGGGCAGCCGTGGGCCTCGGCTTTCCCCTGATGCTGGCCGTGTCCGCGCTCACGGTGGCCGCCGTCGGCCCCGGCAGCCTGGCGGTCGACCGCTTCTTCCCCTGGCGCAACGGCGGCTGGGGAGCCTTCGCCTTCGCCCTGATCGCCGGGGGCATCGGGGCCGCGATCGTGCTCGCGCTCAAGGGCAGCCCGGTGTGAAGGCCTCTGACGAACAGCCAGGGCACCGAACCCGAGGCCGAGCCGCTCCCGGGCGACCCGCATGACACAGGCCCGGGCGTCGCCGGAGCACACCCGGGCCTGTCATCCGCACGGCTCTGCTGTGGACGGGTCTCAGCGCGTCGCGGTCACCGCCCGGTAGGACGTGGTCAGTGCCGCGACCGCGCCCTTCAGATCCCCGGTCAGCAGCAGATGGTCGGCCTCGGCGAACGGCTTCGCCACCGCCGCGGTCATCTTCTGCCCGATCCGCTGCTGGACGACCGCACGGGCCTTGGCGGCGATGGCGCGGCCCGCCTCGCTCTTCGCGGCGCCCATCCCCTGCACGATCCGCGCCGAGACGGCCAGCGCCTCGAGCGTGGCCTCACCACCCGTGGGCACGGCGGTGAGCGTCGTCAGTCCCCAGCCGTACGGGAACTGCGGATCGTAGGTCGCGTCGCCGACGTTGATCGGGAGCTGCGACTGCGACTTCGGCCAGGTGACCGGCAGTTGCCCGCTGAAGGCGCGCTTTCCGTAGAGCACGTCCGCCACCCCGTCGCCCTCCGTGCCCGGCAGCCACGAGGCCACCAGCGCGTCGATGTCGCCGAGACGGTCACCGATGAGCTGGGGGCGGCCGGAGACGACCAGCACCGCACACCGCATCGCCCCGCACACCCGGTCCACCGCGGCTTTGTCGGCGGCCGAGAGCTCCAGGTCGTGGCCGTTGCCGACATCGCCGACGCCCTCCGCGTACGGGGTCTCGCCGACCACCACGACACCGGCGTCATGGCCCCCGAGCGGGGCGGAAGCGTCCTTGGAGTAGGTGAGGGTGCCCGGCGCCGCCTTCTCCATCGCCCGGCGGATCGTGGTCCCCTGGGTGATCGCGCCCGACCCTCCCTGCCAGCTGATCGTCCAGCCGCCCGCCTGGTTGCCCAGGTCATCCGCGTTGGACCCGGCCAGATACACCTTCTGTGAGGTGCGCAGGGGCAGCACCCCTCCCGAGTTCTTCAGCAGCACCTGCGACTTGGCCGCCGCCTCCCTGGCCACCGCCCGGTGCTCCGCCGATCCGACCCGCGGGAGGCCGGAGGTGTCGGCGTACGGCTTCTCGAACAGCCCGAGCCGGAACTTCTGCTCCAGGATGCGCGAGACGGCGTCGTTCACCCGGGACTGGGCGATCCGGCCGGCCTGGACCTCCTGGATCAGGGTGCGCCGGAAGTCCTGGTAGGCATAGGGCACCATGATCATGTCAAGTCCGGCGTTGACCGAGGTGCGCACGTCACTCGCGTAGTCGCCCGGGATCTGGTCGATGGCCTGCCAGTCGCTGATCACCAAGCCCTTGAAGCCCATCCGGCCCTTCAGCACGCCGTTGATCAGCTCGGCGTTGGCGTGCATCTTCACCGGGCCGAGGCCGTCACCGAGGTAGTCGACGGACGAGTACGACGGCATGACCGTGCCCACCCCGTACCGCACCGCGTCCGTGAACGGAGCGAGATGCACGGCCTCCAGCTCCGCACGGGTGACCCTGGTGACGCCCTGGTCGATGGTGTACGTGCCCGTGGTGGAGGTGCCGTACCCGGTGCCGCCGTCACCCGCGAAGTGCTTGGCGGTGGCCAGCACCTTGTCCGAGCGGTCGAGGTCACTGCCGTCCGCCGCGCCCTGCATCCCGCGGATCACCGTCTCCATGGCCGTGACCAGCGCGGGATCCTCGCCGAACGACTCGTACGAACGGCCCCAGCGCTCATCGCGGGTGACACACAGACACGGCGCGAAGTCCCACGGGATCCCGGTGGCACGCACCTCGGCGGCGGTGACCTCGCCCGTACGCTCCGCGATTGCGGTGTCCCGCCCGGCGCCGATGCCGATGTTGTGCGGCATGATCGTGGAGCCGGAGACGTTGTTGTGCCCGTGCACGGCGTCGGCGCCGTAGATCAGGGGGATCTGGAAGCGGCTGGTCATGGCCCGTGACTGGTACGAGTCGACCATCTTCGCCCAGGCCTCGGGGGTGTTGGGGGCGGGAGCCGAGCCACCGCCGGAGAGCAGCGAGCCGAGACCGTACGCCGCGATGTCGTCCTGCGTCGCGAGCGCACCCCGCTCGGCCTGGGTCATCTGACCGGCCTTCTCCTCCAGGGTCATACGCGACACCAGGTCGGCGACCCGCGTGCGCACGGGCAGCGCGGTGTCGAGGTACGGCATACCGTGCGCGTTGATGACGATCCTCGGGTCCTCGGCGGGCGCCCTCGCTCCCGTCACGGTCAGCTTCAGCCCCACCGTCTCGGCGGTCTCGGCCACACCGTCCGCCAGGACGGGCACCGCGATCGTGCGGGACGCACCGGACGCCGTGCCCGCGGGGAAGGTCACCGTGCCGGACACCGGCGTGTAGTCCCGGCCGGCCGTCGCGTTGCCGCCCCCGGTGGCGTAGGCGACGGTCACCGCCTTCTCGGTCGGCACACCGCCCAAGGTCCCCAGCGTGACCCGGACACCGGCCGAAGCACCTTCCTGCGCCCTCACCAGGGGGCCGTCCGTGACGATCTGCGCCGTACGAGACGGGTCCGGGCTGCCGTACAACTCCACGTTGTCGATGGCGAATTCACCCCGCACACCGACCGGGAAGGTGAAGGCGTAGCCCCAGATCTCCGTCAGCCCGAGTACCTGGTCGATACCGCCGACGGGTTGGTAGTCGGTGCGGTACTCCAGCTGGGAGAAGGGGATTTCGACCAGGTGCCAGCCCTGCCAGTCATCGGTGAACGACGTCGTCCAGAGCTCCGACGCCTCGCCGTTTGCCCCGCCGTCCTTGATCTCGAAGTGCACCCGCCTGCCCGAACCAGGCGGCAGGGGCGCGGCGTTCTGGCCGTACCACCAGAAGCGGACGCCCCGGTGCGCGGTCCAGTCCCGGGCCGGCTTGTCGAAGGCGAAATCATGTGTGAAGCCGCCCCAGCCGCTGATGTCGTACGAACCCTGGAGCACCTTGCCGCCCTCGGGGGCGTCGGAGCGCGCAGCGAGGCTGAGCGGCGGATGGTCGTCGGCGTCGCTTCCCCAGGCGAAGATGCCGTCGGCGGGCGGCCTCGCGAAGGGGACCTCGCCTTCGAAGCGGTCGATCGGGACGGGTGGGAAGTCGTCCGCCGCGACGGTGGCGGCGGCGGAGGTGAGGGGGAGCAGCGCGCTGAGCAGACACGCGGACACGAGCGTGGCGGTTCTTCTGAGTCCCGTACGGCTGGTGAGTCCGGTGATTCCTGTGAGTTTTCTGAGCCGGGATCTTGCCTGGTGCATAAGGCTTCCTCCGCTGACGACGGCGCCGGCTGTGGTTCAACCGGGCGTGAGTCAACTGCCGGTGGCCCTTGTCGTCAAGACTTCACACCAAACCCGGGAAATGGCCAAGTCGGCGGGTTCCTGCGGAAGTTGTTCGTTCATCCTCTGAACACAGGCACAAGTCCGCTCCACGCGTGACAATGGAGGCGTGCCGTACATAACGGTGACCGCCCTGAGCGATACCGGCCTGGTCCGCGAGCACAACGAGGACAGCTTTGTCGCCGGACCGTGGACCCTGTGCGCGACCGTGACGGAGAATCCCCAGACCCTGCTGTTCCCCCTCGGCACCCCACTGGTCGTCGCGATCGCCGACGGTCTCGGCGGGCAGCCCGCCGGTGAGGTGGCGAGCGCGCTGGTGGTTCGCCGCCTCGCGGGGCTCGGCCCGTCCCTCGACGGGGAGCAGGCCGTGCGTGACGCGCTGGACCTGTGCAACCACTCGGTGTACGCGGCCGCCGACCGCGACCCGGGGCTGACCGCGATGGGCACGACCGTCGCGGGCGCGGTCGTGCTGCCGGACTCCGTTCTGGTCTTCAACGTGGGCGACAGCAAGGTCTACGAGGTGGGCGAGCGCCGTCTGCGGCAGGTGAGCGTGGACGACAGCCCGCCGCCCGCACCCGGCAGGCGCACCACGTCGGCCGTGACCCAGACCCTCGGCGGCTCCTTCAGCCGCACCCCGATCAGCGCGCATGTGTCCCACTCCCCGCTGGCCGTGGGGGACCGCTGGCTGATCTGCTCGGACGGACTGACCGACCCGGTGCCCGACGAGGAGCTCGACGACCTGCTGCGGGTGCACGACGGCGGCCGGGCCGCCTACGAGCTCTGGAAGGCCGCGATCGAGTCCGGCGGGCCCGACAACATCACGCTGGCGCTGATCCGTATCGGCGAGTGACCGGAGAGCTTCCGTGAGCGGCGGCCCGGGCGTCGGTAGCGTCCGTGGGGAATCCGCCCCTCCCCCCATGAGGTGTCCATGGCCGCCACACCCTCGTACGACGGTCTCCGTGCGATGTTCGTCAACTGCACGCTGAAGCGCTCCCCCGAGATCAGCAACACCGAGGGCCTGATCGACAGGAGCCGAGCCGTGATGGAGGCCAACGGGGTCGCCACCGAGCTGGTCCGGGCCGTCGACCACGACATCGCCACCGGCGTATGGCCGGACATGACCGAACACGGCTGGGCCACCGACGAGTGGCCCGCACTGTACGAGCGGGTGATGGCGTCCGACATCCTGGTGCTCGCCGGGCCCATCTGGCTCGGCGACAACAGCTCCGTGATGAAGCGGGTCATCGAGCGGCTCTACGCATGCTCGTCGTTGCTCAACGACCGCGGACAGTACGCGTACTACGGGCGGGTCGGAGGCTGTCTGATCACCGGGAACGAGGACGGCGTGAAGCACTGCGCGATGAACGTCCTCTACAGCCTCCAGCACCTCGGCTACACCATCCCGCCGCAGGCCGACGCGGGTTGGATCGGTGAGGCGGGACCGGGACCCTCCTATCTGGACCCCGAGTCCGGCGGTCCCGACAACGACTTCACCAACCGCAACACCACCTTCATGACGTGGAACCTGATGCACCTCGCCGCTCTGCTGCGGCAGGCGGGCGGTATCCCGGCGCACGGCAACCAGCGCTCCGAATGGGACGCGGGCTGCCGGTTCGACTATCCGAACCCCGAGCACCGCTGATCCCGGGGCTCCTCGAGTTGCGGGGACACCCGGCATGAGGTTGGTTCGAAGGAGAGCCCGTGTGCCCCCGTTCCCTGTTCAGGGGGTGAGCCAGCGCAATGCACTTCACCGACCGCGTCGACGCGGGACGGCACCTCGCCGAAGCACTGCGACACCTGCGCGGGGCTGATCCTGTCGTCCTCGGGCTGCCGCGGGGCGGGGTGCCGGTGGCGTACGAGGTGGCTCGGGCACTCGGGGCGCCGCTGGACGTGATCGTGGTGCGGAAGCTGGGGGTGCCGTACCACCGGGAGCTCGGGTTCGGGGCGATCGGGGAAGGCGGGGTGCGGGTCATCAGTGACGACATCGTGAGCCGCGGCCATGTGTCCCGTCAGGAGGTCGAGTCGGTCGAGCATGCCGAGGAGGCCGAACTGACCCGGCAGGCCCGCAAGTTCAGGGCGGACCGCGAGCGCGTCGACATCACCGGCCGGACGGTGGTGCTCGTGGACGACGGCATCGCCACCGGGGCCACGGCAGCGGCGGCGGTCGAGGTCGTCAGGGCGCAGGGGGCGGCCCGGGTGGTGCTGGCCGCACCGGTGGCGCCCCCGGACGCGGTGGAATGGCTGCGGAGCACGGCGGACGAGGTGGTGTGCCTGTCGACGCCACGCGCCTTCTCGGCGGTCGGCGAGTGGTACGAGGACTTCTCCCAGACCCCTGACGAGGAGGTCGTCGCACTGCTGAGAAGGGCGGGGGCCACGCAGACCGAGGAGGTGGAGGTCGACGCAGATCCCCTACGACTGGCCGGTGAGCTGACCCTGCCGGCCGACACCGCGGCCGCCGTGATGTTCGCCCATGGTTCGGGCAGCAGCCGGCACAGCCCCCGCAACCGCTCCGTGGCGCAGGCACTGAACCGGGCGGGCCTCGGCACCCTGCTCTTCGACCTGCTCACCGAGTCCGAGGCGGCCGACCGCGCCAATGTCTTCGACATCGAGATCCTCGCCCGCAGGCTCGAAGGGGCCACCCACTGGCTGCGCACCCGCACCCCGGTGCCGATCGGCTACTTCGGGGCATCCACCGGGGCCGCGGCGGCGCTGTGGGCCGCCGCGACGGCGGGCACGGACGTCGGCGCCGTGGTGTCCCGCGGGGGGCGACCCGACCTGGCCGGGGCCCGACTGCCGGGCGTCCGCGCGCCGACGCTGCTGATCGTCGGGGGACTGGACACGACCGTGATCGAGCTCAACCGGCAGGCCCAGGCCGCCCTGCGCTGCGAGAACCGGCTGGAGCTCGTGCCCGGCGCGACACACCTCTTCGAGGAGCCGGGCACGCTGGACGAGGTCGCCGTGCTCGCCGAGCACTGGTTCACCCGGCACCTGACCTGGCGCGCCGGCTGATTCGGCGCCTCAGCGCTCCAGGACGAGAGCCAGCCCCTGCCCCACACCGATGCACAGCGTGGCGAGGCCCGTACCCGAGCCGGCGGCCGCGAGCTGGTGGGCGACGGCGCCGGTGAGCCTGGCACCGGACGCACCCAGGGGATGGCCGATGGCGATGGCGCCACCGCGCGGATTGACGAGCGACGGGTCCAAACCGGGCCACTGCCGCAGACAGGCCAGCGACTGTGCGGCGAAGGCCTCGTTGAGCTCGACGGTGCGCAGATCGCCGAGCTCCCGGCCCGCCTTCTTCAGGGCACGGCGGACGGCCTCGACCGGTCCCGACCCGAAGTGCTGGGGCTCGATCCCGGTGACGGCGGACGCCCCGACGCGGGCGAGCGGCTCACGCCCCGTGGCGCGCAGTCCGTCCTCGTCCACCAGCAGCAGCGCCGCGGCGCCGTCGTTGAGCGGCGACGAGTTGCCCGCGGTCACGGTGCCGTTCCCGTCCGTGCGGAAGACCGGCTTGAGCTTGGCCAGGGCCTCCACCGAGGTGCTGTCGCGGATGCACTCGTCACGGCTGAGCTCGACGCCTTCTACGGGCACGACCTCACCGTCGTACAGCCCCTCCGCCCAGGCCCGGGCGGCGTTGCGGTGGCTTGTGAGCGCGAACGCGTCCTGCTCGTCGCGCCCGATGCCGTACTTCTCGGCGAGCAGCTCGGCGCCCTCGCCCAGGCCGACGGTCCACTCGTCGGGCATCCGTGGATTGACCATCCGCCAGCCCAGCGTGGTCGAGTACATCTGCTGGTGGCCAGCGGGGAATCCGCGGGCCGGCTTGTTCATCACCCAGGGCGCGCGGCTCATCGACTCGACGCCGCCCGCGACGGCGATCGAGGCGTCACCGACGGCGATGGCCCGGGCCGCCTGGATGACCGCCTCCATACCGGAGCCGCAGAGCCGGTTCACGGTCGTGCCGGGCACCGTGACCGGCAGACCCGCGAGCAGCACGGCCATGCGCGCCACATCGCGGTTGTCCTCGCCGGCGCCGTTGGTGTCGCCGAAGAAGACATCGTCGATGCGGGCCGGATCGAGACCGGGTGTACGGGACACAAGGGCGCTCAGGACCCCGGCGGCAAAATCGTCGGGGCGGACAGCGGAGAGCGCGCCGCCGTACTTGCCGATGGGCGTGCGGACAGCATCGACGATGTACACGTCACGCAGGCGATCGGTCATGTCAGCTCCTTCGTGGCGGTGGCCGCGCCCGTGGCCGTGTCCGCGTGCGTCCCGGCAGCGCGTCATGAGTCTGCGTGTACCCGACACCCATGTCAACGGCCTGCCGGGCCGCCGTACCGCACTCCGCCAGGCACCTCACCGGCCGCGCGGACGGTCACGCCCGTATGACATGCGGTCAGCTGATCCAGAAGGTCCACCAGCGGGTCAGGATCAGCATCCCGATCACACCGGTCCACAGCACCGGGGGCATCCAGCCGAACTCGCGCAGCACGGTCCGCACTCCTGCCGGGGCCGGGAGCATCCGGTGGACGACGGTGTGCCGGGTCACCGCGCAGAACAGGACGATGGTCGCGACCCAGGCCAGCGAGCACCACAGGCACAGGGCGCTGATCCGGTACAGCGACTGGAACTGGAGCCAGGTGCAGAACCCCACACCGAACAGGGCGCCGCCGTTGAGCCCCAGCCAGAACCAGCGGCGGTAGCGGGCACCGGCCAGCAGTCCGGCGCCGGCCGCGATCACGACGGCGTAGGTCACGAGGCCCAGCATCGGGTTGGGGAAGCCGAACACCGCCGCCTGGTCGCTCTTCATGACGCTGCCGCAGGAGACGACCGGGTTGAGACTGCACCCGGGGGTGAAGCCGGGGTCCTCGAGCAGCAGGAACTTGTCGATCGTGATGACCCAGGACGCCAGCAGCCCCGCCGCGCCGGTGACCACCAGCAGCCAGGCAAGGCCGCGCGAGGCAGCCAGGCAGTCCACGGCATCTGACGGAGCTTCGCCGGAAGCGGTGGCGGGGCGCGGGACGCGCCTGTGCGTGCGTACTTGTGTGTCCATTGTCCGAAGTCCTGAGTCCTGTGTTCCTCACCTGGGCCGATGCGCGCACGCAGTAGTCACTGCCTCGCCCGACGCGACGGAACGTCAGATTCCGATTAGCGTCTTAAGTGTCCTGACCCTTGTATCGAGGAGCTCGATCATGAAGCTGACGCTTCGCCACCTGGCGGCCCTGGCCGCCCCCGCCAGTGGAATACCACTCAGGCTCGCCGGGACCACTCGGAGGCTCGTGCCCCGCACGGCCACCCGCCCGGCGAGCGAGACCGGTCACCCGTAATCCGCATGGCGTAATCCCGGCCCGGCAGGCGGTCATACCACCGCCGCCGGGCCCTTTGACGTGCTTCTGCGGTCCGCCGCGCTCTCCCGCGTCACCCCTGGAGCTGACGCACCGGCAGCAGACAGTGGGCCGCCGACGACAGCACCGCCTCGTCGCCCACGAAGTCCCGCAGCTCCCCCTCGCTGACCGGCACTCCCGGAGCGGCCTTGGGCCAGGGCCGGCTGGCGAAGAGGAAGTAGACGTGCCCGTGTCCTCGTGCCGCGGTCAGCCACTCGGGCGAGACCGCACACCGGGCACTGAGGTGAGGCATCGTCAGCACCACTTCCTGACCCGGTCGGCCGTCCTCGACCACCAGCGTGATGGGCGGTCCGCCCTCCTGCACCACGTCCACGTACTCGCTGCCGACCGGCAGACCCACCTCGTCGAGGAGCTGCCGGGCGGCGGCCGTCACCGCGTCGGGGCCGCCCTCACCGTCCCCGAGCGAGTACGCCAGCAGAAACGGCATGTCCCGCTCGTCGTCGGGATGCTCGCCCTTCCAGGCGATGACGACGAGCGTGCCCAACTGGGCCGGGCAGAGGGCACTTACGGCGCTGAAGGTTGAGGTCACTCTCGGGACCTTAGCGACGTATCAGGACTTTCCGAACAGTCGCCTCACCTTCGCGGTCGACCCCCGACACCGATTACTCCGAAGGTGTCAGGAGGCGTGGCGAGGTGCCGGGGGTCGGAGGTCGGCGTGCCTGTGCGGCCCGGAGGATCAGGAGCCGCTGACCGGAAGCCCGCCGATCAGCTTGGCCGGGGCGGCGTGCTTGGCCTGGTTCAGCTCGGTGGTCGCGCCCTTGACCTCGTTGAGCAGCGACCCCTGCTTCTCCGAGTCCAGGGCCTCGCCCGTCAGCGGCTGGGTGGCGGACTTGGACTGGGTCGTGAGGGTGTTGATACCGCCGCCGAGGGTGGTGGGCGGGTAGTCGACAGCGAACGCCGGCGAGGCGGCCCCCGCGGCCACCAGGGACCCGGCGACGATGGCGGCAACCTTCATGGGCTTCATCAGTGAATCTCTCCTTCGGCCACGCGTGTCGCGGCGCAAGTGTCATGCGGTTCGGGCATATTGCGGTTGTTTGCGGCCGACCGCCCGTATGCCTGCCGTGCTGCATGGTGCTGCTTGTTGCTGCTCCGTGATGTGTAACGAGCCCCCGAGGCCCGGGAAACTCCGAAGCCGGGGAATTCTCGGAACGCGAATGCGCGAGAACGCATGCACTGGATCGGCGGGAGCGAAACGAAGCGACCGCCCTCCCTGCCATGGCGATGTGACGCCATGGCAGGAAGGGCGGCCCGAGGGGAAGTCGGTGAAAGGCGATCAGCCGTTCACGCAGGCGCTGCCCATCGCCGGGTTCAGCAGGCCGACAACGCTCACGGTGTTGCCACAGACGCCAACCGGAACGTGGACCGGGACCTGGGCCACGTTGCCCGAGAGCACACCGGGCGAACCGGCGGCGGCACCCTGCGCACCGCTGTCGGCGGTGGCGATACCGGCGGAGCCCGCAACGGCGGCGGCAGCAACGGTGGAAAGGACAAGAGCCTTCGCGGTACGCGACATGGAGAGGCACTCCTTGATCAAGGTGTTTCAGTGGCCGGACGTGACTGTCCGACCAGATGCTTCAACGGAAGCGACGGCCGCCAGGTTGTGCGGCCATGAGAGTGAAAACCGGTCGGCCGATACGAGTGTCAGCGCCCGGCAGCGAAGCTGCTGCCGGGACCGCTGAGACCGTGTCAGGCGTTCTGGCAGCCCACGCCGGAGGCGGGGTTGAGCAGACCGACAACGCTCACGGTGTTGCCGCAGACGCCAACCGGGACGTGCACCGGGACCTGGGCCGTGTTGCCGGACAGGACACCGGGCGAACCCTCGGCAGCGCCGGTCGCACCGCTGTCGGCGGAGGCAACCCCCGCACCACCGAAGACCAGAGCGGCTCCGGTGCCTGCCAGCATGACCGACGTGGCGATTCGCTTCATCTTCCTGATTTCCTTTCGGGGTAACCGATGAGGGCAATTCGCTCAACGACGACACCTCTCGCCGGATACGGGAGAACCCCGAATGGGTTAACTCGCTGAACCTGGCCCACGCATCACAGGGCCATCTGCGCGATTCAGCCTGGGAATTCCGTTAGAATCCCCGCACTGCCCGACAACCGGCCCGAGCATGAATACGTAAATACGTGAAATACCGGGCCGCCCATGCGGGACATCCGGCATTCACCGTCCGACATTGGTCATATGCTCGGATCGGAGATCTGCACGTGCTGCCGCCACCGTCCCTTCCGCCGGGTCCGCCCGGCCCGCCCGGCCGCAGGCCGGCCGTGCTCCATGTCGTGCAGTCCGCCGACGGAGGAGCGGCACGGGTGGTGGCGGATCTGGTGACCGATCAGATCCGCAGCGGACTGCGGGTGGCCGTGGCCTGCCCCGACGGCGGTGGGCTCGCCCGCTGCGCACGCGGGCTCGGCGCCGAGGTCCATCGCTGGCGTGCGGGCAGCGGGCCGGGACCGCTGCTGCTGCCCGAGGTCGGGCGGCTGGCGCGGCTGGTGGCCCGGGTGCGCCCGCAGATCGTGCACGCGCACAGCGGGAAGGCGGGGCTGGCCGCACGGCTCGCCGTACGGGGCCGGATCCCGACCGTGTTCCAGCCGCACGCCTGGTCGTTCGAGGCGGCCGGCGGTGTCACGGCGGGGCTGGCCCGGCGCTGGGAGCGCTACGGGACCCGCTGGACGGACCGTGTGGTGTGCGTCAGCGAGGCGGAGCTGCGCACGGCGGAGCGTGCCGGTGTACGGGCCCGCTGGACCGTCATCCCCAACGGGGTGGACACCGAGCACTTCCGGCCCGCCCCCGATGACCGGCCGCGGGTCCGGCCGCCGCTCGTCGGTGATCTGCCGGAGTCCGCGCCGCTGGTGGTGTGCGTGGGCAGGCTGTGCCGCCAGAAGGGCCAGGATGTGCTGCTCACCGCCTGGCAGCAGGTGCTGCGCCGGATTCCCAACGCCTGCCTGGTGCTGGTCGGCGACGGCCCGGAGGCCGAGTGGCTGCGCCTCTCCGCCCCCGCGTCGGTGCGTTTCGCCGGCGCCGTGACCGACCCGGCGCCCTGGTACCGGGCCGCAGACCTGGTCGTGGTGCCGTCCCGCTGGGAGGGCATGGCCCTGGCGCCGCTGGAGGCGATGTCCTGTGGGCGCCCGGTGGTGGTCACGGATGTGGGCGGAGCGCGCGAGAGCCTCCCGCCCGGCCACGCGCTGTTCTGTCTGACGCCCCCGCAGGACCCTTACGCGCTGGCCACGGCGGTGGCGGACCTCCTGCTGAACGCGCCGCTGCGGGCCACCCTGGGACGCCAGGGGCATCTGCACGTGCAGTCCAGCCACAACGCCAGGATCACGGCGGAGGCGGTCGCGGACATCTACCGCGAGCTGGTGCCGTGAACGTGCACCGGCCGGGAGAGTCGAGGGGGACTCTCCCGGCCGGGGGCCGCACACGTGCGGGCGGGGGTGGTGAGGGTATCGAGGGGTTCAGCGCCGGGCGCCGACCGTGCCACGCCGGTACAGCACGCCTCCGCCGACCAGCAGGGCCATGGCCGCGGCAGCGGCGGCCACCGAGCCGGCGCCCATGCCGGTCTCGGCCAGCTGCGGGGAGTGGACGGCGCCCGCCACCTCGCTGTCGTCCACCGGACCACCGGGACCCGGCAGGACCTCGGCCACCGGCGTCAGCGGCGTGTTCGGCGGGACCTCGCCCGGAGGCACCGTGGTGCCCGGCGTCTCGTCGTTCGCGCAGGATCCGCCCGTCACCGGGTTCAGAAGCCCGACGACATCGATGGTGTTGCCGCAGACGTTGACGGGGGCGTGCACCGGGACCTTGACGTTGTTGCCCGACAGCACACCCGGGGAGCCCACCGTGTCGCCCGATGCCTCGGAACCGGACATACCCCGAGCCGAGGCGTTGGCGCAGACGCTGCCGAACGCCGGGTTGAGGGCTCCCACGACGCTCACGGAATTGCCGCACACATTGACCGGAACGTCCACGGGCACCTGGACGCTGTTGCCGGACAGCACACCCGGGGAGCCCTGGGCCTCCCCGTCGGCCTGGGAAGCGGCGCTGGCGTAAGCACTGTTCAGGGACAGAATGCTGGTGGCCGCCGCGGCCGTCAGGATTCCCTTGGTGATGACCTGTCGCTGTCGCATCTCGTTGTCTTTCCCGCTGTTGGTTCGAAGGCCGGTCCTGGGACGCACCGGCGGGCACGTCCCCGGACCGGCGGATCACAGCCCCTCAGGGCCACTGGTCCGCGTGACGAGCTGTTCGTCAGCCGTTCATGCAGGCGTTGCCCGAGGCCGGGTTCATCAGGCCGATGACGCCCACGGAGTTGCCGCACACGCTCGCCGGCACGTGCACGGGCACCTGGAGCAGGTTCCCGGACAGCACACCAGGGGAGGCGGAGGTGACTCCGGTGGCACCCGAGTCGGCGATGGCGGGAGAAGCGATTCCCATGGCCAGCACAGCCCCGGCGAAAAGTGTGGCCGTCTTCCTGTACTTCATGTGGATTCCTTTGGATTCCTAGCCCTTGGATCATGTCAATGCCGATGAGTGCCGCGGGCAGACTCACAAGACCCACGACCAGGTCATCGACGCACTTCCAACGAGCGGCTACCGGCGAAGAAACCCTCGATCCATCAATTCCACACGTCTGCCCGGCGGTCATATTTCCGCCTGCCGAATGACGTCAGGAGCCCCGCCTCCGGTACTCATGAACTTGTCCGCGCGTCGGTTCAACGCGCGCATTCGGGTTCTGGTTTCCCGAATTCACCCGAATGGCCGGGTGCATGGACGCGCGGACAGCGGACTGGCGGACAGGCGGAAGAGCCCCGGGGGGCTACCAGCGCGGCCAGCAGGAGCGCGAGACGATCGCCGTCCATTCACGGTCCGGCCCGGGGACGGCCTTGCCCTGGGCCGACCACTGGGCGAGCAGTGACGCGTAGATGGGCTCCGCGGTCCGCTCTGCCGGTTCCCGCCGGCTCGCCGGAATCAGCCCCTGCCGTTCCCAACGACCCTTGTGATCCGTCATGCACCCAATATCCCGTACAGGGGCATTCGATGGAGCGCAATCAGCGGCGTTTCACCGCGCGCAGTACGACGAACTTGGGGTTCCCGGCCACGGTCTCGCAGTTGCCGAAGAGACGGCGCAGCCTGGTGTGGTAACCGAGGTGCCGGTTGCCCACCACCCACAGCTCGCCACCGGGGCGCAGCGCGGCACGGGCGCCGGTGAACATGCGCCAGGAGGTGCTGTCGGTAAGGGCCCGATGGGTGTGGAACGGCGGGTTGTTCAGCACCAGGTCCGCCGAGGCGCGCTCGATGCCCGCGAGCCCGTCGCCCACGAGGAACTCGGCCTTGGCACCGGGGTCCGTGTTCGCCCGGAAGGTGGCCTCGGCCGATGCCACGGCCTGGAAGGACTCGTCCGTGAAGACCACATGGGCCTCGGGGTTGGCGACTGCCGCCGCCGTACCGACCACGCCGTTTCCGCAGCCCAGGTCGACCACCCGGACCGGGCCCCGGGGCTCGGGCAGGTGCTGGAGGAGGAAGCGGGTGCCGATGTCGAGGCGGTCGGCGCAGAAGATGCCCGCGTGGTTGGTGACGGGACGGCCGGACATCACTCCGATGTCCCCGGGCAGCTCGTAGCCGCGCGGCCAGGGCTCACCGGCCGGGCGCAGGGCCGGGTCGGGGGTGCAGAAGATCAGCCGTGCCTTCTTCACCGCGAGCGAGGTCCTGGTCGGACCGACGATCCGCTCGAACAGCCTCAGCGTGGAGGTGTGGATCTCGGTCACCATGCCCGTGCCGACCACGAGGGTGTCCGCGTGCAGTCGCGGGGCGAGCCGCTGGAGCTGGTCCTCGAGGAGGGCGAGGCTCTTCGGCACGCGTACCAGCAGGACGTCGACACGGTCCGGGGGCGGCTCCTGTGTCGACAGCAGCCGTACGCCGGCGAGCTGCTCGGCGGGCCGGTTGCGGGCGAGATTGGCGCGGGTGGCCTGCTGGGTGAGATACGAGTCGGTGATCTGCGCCGGGCCGTGCGAGGCGAGCGCGGTGGTCAGGGCGCCCCAGCGGTCGCCCAGGACGACCACGGTGCCGCCGAGGGCCGCGGGGTCCTCGAGTGATTCGAGGTGGCGCAGCAGATACTCGTCGGCGGCGTCCCAGGCGCGGAGCTGGTCACGAGGGTCCTCGGGGTAGCGGGTGAGCCCCAGATCGCCCCATGACGTGGTGAACGTGTTCATCGTCCTCCCAGGCTACGCGGCCCGTGGGCGGCCGGGTGAGCCGAAGGGAGTCACCCGGCCGGAGGCCCGGGGGAGAACCCAGCCCTACCGGGACAGCTCCGCGGCACCGAAGGAGACGTCGAAGCGGTCGCACCAGATGCTGACGCTCGTGTACTTCGACAGATCGACATCTGCGGGCAGGGCGTAGTTCTGGTCGCCCTTGTTGCCCTTGAGCTTGCCGAGGCTGACATGCGCGCCGTCGTCGAAGACCCGCCAGCCCGCCGTGCCCTCCTTGACCGGGGCATCGGTCAGCCAGACCCGCAGATCGGGGCCGTTGCTGGTGTTCAGGCCCTCGAGCCGGAGCACCCGGCTGCCGTCGGAGAGCCTGATGACCTCGACCTTGCCCTCGGTGTCGTGCTCATGACTGATGAACGTGCCGGTGGCGAGCACCTCGGGCCCTGCGGGCGCGGAGGGCGCGCCTGATCCGTCCACCGGCGCCGTGGGCACGGCGGCCTGCGGGAGCTCCTCGCGCACGGTCTGGTCCACGAACAGCTTCCACGGCTCGAACCAGTACACCCCGATGGCCAGGGCCACGGCGACGACCGCCAGAACCACCCTGACCACCGGCTTCTTCAGCACAGACGTTCTCATGCCCCCATTGAAGCCCGGGAAGGGGCTGCAACGGGGGCATCGGCCGATGACGAAATCCTTACGTGCCGCCGGAAGCGCGAGGCGCTACTCGTCGCCCTCCAGATCGCTCTCGGTCTCCAGGAGCACCTGGCGCAGCGCCTCGATGACGGCCGGGTCGGGCTTCTCCCACATGCCACGGGACTCCGCCTCGAGCAGCCGCTCGGCGATTCCGTGCAGCGCCCAGGGGTTGGCCTGCTGGAGGAACTCCCGGTTCTCCGGGTCCAGGACGTAGGCCTCGGTCAGCTTGTCGTACATCCAGTCCGCGACGACCCCGGTCGTGGCGTCGTAGCCGAACAGGTAGTCCACCGTCGCGGCCAGTTCGAACGCACCCTTGTAGCCGTGGCGTCGCATGGCCTCGATCCACTTGGGGTTGACGACCCGGGCGCGGAACACCCGCGAGGTCTCCTCGACCAGGGTGCGGGTGCGGACCGTCTCGGGGCGGGTCGAGTCGCCGACGTACGCCTCGGGAGCCGTGCCGCGCAGGGCGCGGACGGTGGCCACCATGCCGCCGTGGTACTGGAAGTAGTCGTCGGAGTCGGCGATGTCGTGCTCGCGGGTGTCGGTGTTCTTGGCCGCGACCGCGATCCGCTTGTACGCCGTCTCCATCTCCTCGCGCGCCGCCCGGCCTTCGAGCCCACGGCCGTACGCGTAACCGCCCCACACCGTGTACACCTCGGCGAGGTCGGCGTCGGTGCGCCAGTCGCGTGAGTCGATGAGCTGGAGCAGACCGGCGCCATAAGTACCGGGCCGGGAGCCGAAGATACGGGTGGTGGCGCGGCGCTCGTCGCCGTGCTCGGCCAGGTCCGCCTGGGCGTGCGCCCGCACGAAGTTGACGTCGGCGGGCTCGTCCAGCGAGGCCACCAGCCGTACCGCGTCGTCGAGCAGCCCGATGACATGCGGGAAGGCGTCCCGGAAGAAGCCGGAGATGCGCAGGGTGACATCGACGCGGGGGCGGCCCAGCTCATCGGCCGGGATCGGCTCGATGCCGTTGACCCGGCGCGAGGCGTCGTCCCAGACCGGGCGGACACCGAGCAGCGCCAGGGCCTCGGCGACATCGTCGCCCGCGGTGCGCATCGCGCTCGTGCCCCAGAGGGAGAGGCCGACGGAGGTGGGCCATTCGCCGTTGTCGGTGCGATAGCGGGTGAGCAGCGAGTCGGCGAGGGCCTGGCCGGTCTCCCAGGCGAGGCGGGAGGGCACGGCCTTGGGGTCGACGGAGTAGAAGTTGCGACCGGTCGGCAGCACGTTGACGAGGCCGCGCAGCGGGGAGCCGGACGGACCGGCCGGGACGAACCCGCCGTTCAACGCGTGGACGGCGTGGTCGAGTTCGTCGGTGGTGGCGGCGAGCCGCGGGACGACCTCGCGGGCGGCGAAGTCCAGGATGTCCGCCACGGCCGTTCCATGCCCCTCGGCGACGGTGGCGACAGCGGCAGGGTCCCAGCCGGCCTCCTCCATCGCCTCGACCAGGGCGCGGGCCGCGGCCTCCGCCTCGTCGGCGGTCGTACGCGTCGCGGCGGACTCGTCGAGGCCCAGGGCCTCACGCAGCCCGGGCAGCGCGGTCGTACCGCCCCAGATCTGACGGGCGCGCAGGATCGACAGGACCAGGTTGACCCGCTCGGCCCCGGTGGGCGCACCGCCCAGGACATGCAGACCGTCGCGGATCTGGGCGTCCTTGACCTCGCACAGCCAGCCGTCGACATGAAGCAGGAAGTCGTCGAAGCCGTCGTCGTCCGGCCGGTCCTCCATTCCGAGGTCGTGGTCGAGCTTGGCGGCCTGGATCAGGGTCCAGATCTGGGCACGGATCGCCGGAAGCTTCGCCGGGTCCATGGAGGAGATCTGCGCGTACTCGTCGAGCAGCTGTTCCAGGCGCGCGATGTCGCCGTACGAGTCGGCGCGGGCCATCGGCGGCACGAGGTGGTCGATCAGGGTGGCGTGGACGCGGCGCTTGGCCTGGGTGCCCTCGCCCGGGTCGTTCACCAGGAAGGGGTAGACCAGCGGCAGATCGCCGAGTGCGGCGTCGGGGGCGCAGGCCGCGGACAGACCCGCGTTCTTGCCGGGCAGCCACTCCAGGTTGCCGTGCTTGCCGAGGTGGATCATCGCGTCGGCGCCGAAGCCTCCGTCGTCGTGGCGGGCCGCGATCCAGCGATAGGCGGCCAGATAGTGGTGCGAGGGCGGCAGATCGGGGTCGTGGTAGATCGCGATCGGGTTCTCGCCGAAGCCGCGCGGGGGCTGGATGACGATCAGCAGGTTTCCGCGGCGCAGGGCGGCGAGCACGATGTCGCCCTCGGGGTTGCGGCTGCGGTCCAGGAACATCTCGCCGGGCGCCGGGCCCCAGTGCCGCTCGACCTGCTCGCGCAGTTCGGCGGGCAGGGTGGCGTACCAGCGCTTGTAGTCGGCGGCGGGGATACGGACCGGGTTGCGGGCGAGCTGCTCCTCGGTGAGCCAGTCCTGGTCGTGGCCGCCGGCCTCGATCAGCGCGCGGATCAGCTCGTCGCCGTCGCCGGACGCGAGGCCCGGGATCTCCTCCGCGCCGAAGTCGTAGCCCTCGGCGGCGAGTCGGCGCAGCAGGGCGACGGCGGAGGCGGGGGTGTCGAGGCCGACCGCGTTGCCGATGCGGGAGTGCTTCGTCGGGTAGGCGGAGAGCACGAGCGCGAGGCGCTTGTCCGCGTTGGGGATGTGGCGCAGCCGGGCGTGGCGTACGGCGATCCCGGCGACGCGGGCGGCGCGCTCGGGGTCGGCGACATAGGCGGGCAGTCCGTCCTCGTCGATCTCCTTGAAGGAGAACGGGACGGTGATGAGGCGACCGTCGAACTCGGGGACGGCGACCTGGCTGGCGGCGTCCAGCGGGGAGAGGCCCTCGTCGTTCTCCTCCCAGGTGCTGCGCGAACCGGTCAGGCACAGTGCCTGGAGCACCGGTACGTCGAGCGAGGCGAGCGCGCCCGCGTCCCAGGCCCCGTCGTCTCCCCCGGCCTGGGCCTCGGCGGGCTTGGTGCCGCCCGCGGCGAGGACGGTGGTGACGATGGCCTCGGCGCCGCGCAGCCGGTCGAGCAGCTCGGGCTCGGGGGCGCGCAGCGAGGCGACGTACAGGGGCAGGGCCTGGCCGCCCGCCGCCTCGATGGCATCGCAGAGGGTGCCGACGAAGGCGGTGTTGCCGCTCATGTGGTGGGCGCGGTAGTAGAGCACGGCGACGGTCGGGCCGTCGTCCGTGCGCTTCGTCCGCTCCAGGGGACCCCAGGTGGGCGCGGTCGCCGGGGACTCGAAGCCGTGTCCCGTGAGCAGCACCGTGTCGGACAGGAAGCGGGCGAGCTGCTCCAGGTTGTCCGGGCCGCCGTGGGCGAGGTAGGCGTGGGCCTCGGCCGCGATGCCGATCGGGACGGTGGACGCCTCCATCAGCTGGGCGTCGGGGGCCTGTTCACCGCTGAGGACGACGACGGGCCGGTCCTGCGCCAGCAGCACGTCAAGACCCTCCTGCCAGGCGCGGATGCCGCCGAGCAGCCGTACGACGACCAGGTCGGTGCCTTCCAGGAGACCCGGGAGGTCACCGACCGGGAGCCGGGAGGGGTTCGCGAAGCGGTACGCGACCGGGCCACCGGAAGCGCGGGCGCTGAGCAGGTCGGTGTCGGAGGTCGACAGCAGCAGGATTGTCGCGGGCGTGGTCTTCGCGTGCGTCATCGCGTGCGCAGGCCTTCCTCGGGGTTTCCGCGCCCCGGGTGGTCGTGGTCGGCGGGAGTTCCTGACTCGCCGGGCCTCGGTTGTTGCTGGTGTTTCCCGGGCCTGGCTCACAGTGGCGGGACCGCGCCGGATTTCCACCGGGCTTCCTCCCCGGGGCCCTGGGACCCCATGCCGCCTGAATAGTAGATGCTGGCCCGGGATCGCACGGCGGCCACCTGGAAGGACGTGGGTATGCTCGCCGCCATGCCGCCCACACCCACAAGCCCCGCAGACCCGGGCGAACCTCGTATACGGGACCGGGGCGACGCCTGCCCGGGGGCGCTGCGGCTGCATGCGGCGGACGACGGACGACTGGCCCGACTCCGGCTCCCTGGTGGGTTTCTGACGGGAAATCAACTCGATGCACTGGCCACGGCGGCCGATGAGCTGGGGGACGGATCGCTCAGCATCACCTCCCGGGGCAATGTGGAGCTGCGCGGCCTCGGGGACGCCTGCGGGGCGCCGCTCGCGGCACTGCTGCGGGATACCGCGCTGCTGCCGTCCGACACCCATGAGCGGGTACGCAACGTGGTGGCCTCGCCGCTCGCCGGACTGGACGAGCTCGGCTGCGCTGACGTGCAGTTGTGGGCCCGTGAGCTGGACGGACTGCTGTGCGGTGCGCAGTGGGCGGCCGGCCCGTCGGGTCTTTCCGGACGCTTCCTGTTCGCCCTGGACGACGGGAGGGGCGATGTCGCGGGGCTCGGCGCGGATGTGACGTTGCTCGCAGAGCGGGACGGCACGGCGGTGCTGCGGATGGGCCGCCGCCTCGCCTTCCGTGTCGCCCGAGCCGTCGACGCGCCGCGCGCCGCGCTCGCAGCGGCGGAAGCGTTCCTGGCGGCGGCGGCCGAAGCGGATACGGGCGCCTGGCGCGTAAGGGAGCTCCCGGACGGGCAGCACATCGCGGTGGGCGCCGGACTGGAGAGAGCGGGAGTGGCGGCGGTGCCGCTGCCACCGCCGCCCGGCGCCGGCTCCGACGGAACAGAGCGGTCCGGGCCCGCGGGGCCACTGCCCGGGATCGTGGCGGGCCCGCGCGGCCGGGCGGTGTCCGCCGTCGCGCCGCTCGGCCGCCTCACCGCCGCCCAGGCACGCGCGCTGCTGCCCGCCCCCGCCGACGAGATCCGGCTCACACCGTGGCGCGGGATCGTCGTGCCCGGGTTCGCGGACGACGGCGCGGCGCGGGCGCGGCTGGACGCGCTCGGACGGGCCGGGTTCGTCACCGGGATCGACTCGCCCTGGTTCGGCGTCGGGGCATGCACCGGGCGGCCCGGGTGCGCCAAGTCCCTCGCCGACGTACGCGCCGACGCCACGCCGGTCGACGGCCCCGGCCTCCCGGTGTACTGGTCCGGTTGCGAAAGGCGCTGCGGCCATCCGCAGGGAGACCACGTGGACGTGGTGGCCACCTCGGACGGCGCGTACCGGGTGCGCGTCCGCGGCCGCTGCGTACCCGTACCGTCCCGCGACCGACTCGCCGGCACCGTCGCCGGAGCCCGTACCGATTCCCGTACCCCCACACCGAGATGAGCGAGAAGAAGACCGTGTTCGACTACGAGAAGGACGGAGCGGAGATCTACCGCCAGTCCTTTGCCACCATCCGCGCCGAGGCGGACCTCGCCGCGCTCCCCGCCGACGTCAGCCAGGTCGCGGTGCGGATGATCCACGCCTGCGGCATGGTCGACCTCGTCCGCGATCTCGCGTACTCGCCCGGTGTGGTGGCCCGCGCCCGTGAGGCCCTGCGCGCCGGTGCGCCGATCCTGTGCGACGCGCAGATGGTCGCCAGCGGGGTCACGCGCAAGCGGCTGCCCGCCGACAACGACGTGGTCTGCACGCTCTCCGACCCGAAGGTCCCGGCACTCGCCGCCGAACTCGGCACCACCCGCAGCGCCGCGGCGCTGGAGCTGTGGCGCGACCGGCTGGACGGCGCCGTCGTCGCCGTGGGCAACGCGCCCACCGCGCTCTTCCGCCTCCTCGAGATGATCGAGGAGGGGGCGCCCCGCCCGGCCGCCGTCATCGGCATCCCGGTCGGCTTCATAGGCGCCGCGGAGTCCAAGGACGCGCTCGCCGCGCACTCCTCGGGCCTGGAACACCTGGTGGTACGCGGGCGGCGAGGCGGCAGTGCCATGGCAGCGGCGGCGATCAACGCGATAGCGAGTGAGGCAGAGTGAGCACGCGGATGGGCACCCAGCAGGTCGGGCGGCTGTACGGGGTCGGACTCGGTCCCGGCGATCCGTCCCTGATGACCCTCCGGGCCGTCGAGGTCATCGCGGAGGCGGACGTCGTGGCGTACCACTGCGCCCGGCACGGCCGCTCCATCGCCCGCTCGATCGTGGCGAAGCACCTGCGCTCCGACCATGTCGAGGAGCGCCTGATGTACCCGGTCACCACCGAGACCACCGACCACCCCGGGGGCTACCGGGGCGCGCTCGACGACTTCTACGAGGAGGCGGCGGCGCGGCTCGCAGCCCACCTCGACGCCGGCCGCACCGTCGCCGTGCTGGCCGAGGGCGACCCGCTCTTCTACGGCTCTTACCAGCACATGCACAAGCGGCTCGCGCACCGCTACCCGACCGAGGTGATCCCCGGCATCACCTCCGTGAGCGCGGCGGCGGCGCGTCTCGGGGAGCCGCTGTGCGAGGCGGAGGAGGTCCTCACGATCATCCCGGGCACGCTGCCCGAGGAGGAGCTGACGGCCCGGCTGGCCGCGACCGACTCGGCGGTCGTGATGAAGCTGGGGCGTACCTTCCCGGCGGTGCGGCGCGCGCTGCGGCGGGCGGGACGGCTCGACGACGCGCGGTATGTCGAACGGGCCACGATGGAGGGCGAGCGCACGGAGCGCCTGGCCGACGTGGATCCGGAGACGGTGCCGTACTTCTCGGTAGCCGTGCTGCCGAGCCGCATCGACCAGCAGCCCCCGGAAGCCCGGCCGCAGGGCGAGGTCGTGGTGGTGGGCACGGGTCCCGCGGGGCCGCTGTGGCTGACCCCGGAGACCCGGGGCGCCCTCGCCTCGGCCGATGACCTGGTGGGCTACACGACCTATCTGGACCGGGTGCCGGTGCGCCCGGGCCAGCGCCGGCACGGCTCCGACAACAAGGTGGAGGCCGAACGCGCCGAGTTCGCCCTGGACCTGGCACGCCGCGGACGCCGCGTCGCCGTGGTCTCGGGTGGCGACCCGGGGGTGTTCGCGATGGCCACGGCGGTGCTGGACGCGGCATCCCAGGAGGCCTACGCGGACGTGCCCGTCAGGGTGCTGCCCGGGGTGACCGCGGCGAACGCCGCGGCGGCCCGGGCGGGTGCGCCGCTCGGCCACGACTACGCGACCATCTCGCTGTCCGACCGGCTCAAGCCCTGGGAGGTCATCGCGGAGCGGCTACGGGCCGCCGCGAGCGCGGATCTCGTACTCGCCCTGTACAACCCCGGCTCGCGCAGCCGTACGTGGCAGGTGGCGAAGGCCCGCGAACTGCTGCTGGAACACCGGGCGCCGGACACTCCGGTGGTCGTCGCGCGCGATGTGGGCGGATCGGGGGAGAGCGTGAGGATCGTGCGGCTCGAGGACCTCGATCCGGACACGGTCGACATGCGGACGCTGCTGCTGGTGGGTTCGTCACAGACGCGGACGGTCCGGCGCGGGGCGCAGGGCCCGGGCGAGCGGATCGCCTGGACCCCGCGCACGTACCCCGGGTAGCGGCGGCCCCACCAGGGGCGCGGCGCGGGGCCGGGGCGTTGTCGGTGGCCGCGGTTAGTCTGCGGACATCGACTGGACCCAGTTCGGAGGGTGGTTCCCATGACCTCGCGTCTCAACCCCTACCTCAGCTTCGGCGGCGACGCCCGGCAGGCGATGGAGTTCTACAAGGAGGTCCTCGGCGGCACGCTGGCCATGCACACCTACGGCGAGTCGGGCGGCGGCCAGCCGGGCACACCGGAAGGCGACAGGATCATGCACGCCATGCTGGAGACCCCGAGCGGCTTCACGCTGATGGGCGCCGACGCCCCGCCCGGGATGCCGCACACGGCGGGCAACAACTTCTCGGTGAGCCTCAGCGGCGACGACGACGCCGAGCTGCGCGGCTACTGGGAGAAGCTGTCCGGTGGCGGCTCGGTGGCGGTACCCCTGGACAAGCAGGTGTGGGGGGATGTGTTCGGCATGGTCACGGACCGCTTCGGCATCCCGTGGATGGTCAACATCACCGAGCAGCAGGGCTGACCGGCCGGATGAGCGAGCGGATAGCCGTCGACCGGCCCTTCCCGCGTGCTCTGGCGGATGTGGCCAAGGCCGAGTTCCCGGGCTTCTCCGACGACCTCGACGCTCTCTGCCGATAGGGCTCGCCGCCGAGTTCGCCGCTGAGCAGGTCAGTCCTCCCGCGGGCCTTTCGGCGACGAGCGCCCCACCACCGTCCCGGCTCGGTCGATGCACACCACGTCGACCGTGACCGGGGCGCCCCGCAGCACCCCGAGGGCCTGGTCGCGGGCGGTCACGGCCACCAGGTCGCCCAGTGGCACACCCCGGGCCGCGCACAGCTGGAGGGCGGCAAGGCCGGTGTTGGCGGACGCCACCCGGGCCACGAGGTCCTCGTCGGCGCCGCCCGCCCGGGCCAGCTCGGCCAGGAAGTTCTTGTCGACCTGGGAGCGGGCGGAGTGCAGGTCCAGATGACCCGCCGCCAGCTTGGACAGCTTCGCGAAGCCACCGCAGACGGTGAGCCGGTCGACCGGGTGACGGCGGACGTACTTCAGGACGGCGCCCGCGAAGTCGCCCATGTCGAGCAGGGCGTCCTCGGGGAGGTCGTACAGCGAGACGACGGTCCTCTCGGACGTGGAGCCCGTGCAGCCCGCCAGGTGGGTGCGGCCCGCCGCCCGGGCCACGTCCACGCCTCTGCGGATCGAGTCGATCCACGCCGAGCAGGAGTACGGGACGACGATCCCCGTGGTGCCCAGGATGGACAGCCCGCCCAGGATGCCCAGGCGCGGGTTCCAGGTCGAGCGGGCGATCTCCTCGCCGTGGTCCACGGAGACGGTGATCTCGACATCACCGGTGCCGCCGTGCCGGCCGGCGACGAGCGCGATGTGGTCGCGCATCATCTGCCGCGGCACGGGATTGATCGCGGGCTCCCCGACGTCGAGCGGCAGCCCGGGGCGGGTGACGGTGCCCACGCCGGGCCCGGCGCGGAAGACCACTCCGGAGCCGGGCGGCAGGATCCGTGCCGTCGCCCGGACCAGGGCGCCGTGCGTGACGTCCGGGTCGTCGCCCGCGTCCTTCACCACGCCCGCCACGGCGCGATCACCCACCAGTCGCTCGACGGCGAGGGCGAACGCCGGGGTCTGCCCCTTCGGCAGGGTGATCGTCACCGGATCGGGGAAGTCCCCGGTCAGCAGCGCGGTGTACGCGGCGGTCGTGGCCGCGGTGGCACAGGCACCGGTGGTCCAGCCGGGCCGCAGACCGGTGTGCTTGAGTTGGGCGCTGCGCCCGCCGGCCCCGGCGCCGGGCCCACTCATGGAAGGTCCCTCATGCATGTCCTGATCCTCGGCGGTACGACGGAGGCACGCGCACTCGCGGAGGCCCTGCACGATCGCGGGCTGCGGGTGACGACCTCACTCGCCGGGCGGGTCGCGGCGCCGAGGCTGCCACGGGGAGAGGTGCGCGTCGGCGGCTTCGGCGGGGCGGAGGGCCTCGCCGACTGGCTGCGGGGGCAGCAGGTGGATGTGCTCATCGACGCCACCCATCCTTTCGCCGGGACGATCAGTTTCAACGCGGCGCGAGCCGCCGACCAGGCCCATGTTCCCCTGCTCGCGGTGCGCCGCCCCGGCTGGGTCCCCGCTGAAGGGGACGACTGGCACCTCATGGACTCCCTCCCGCAGGCCGCGGACGCCCTGCCGGGCCTGGGCGAGCGGGTCTTCCTCACCACAGGCCGCATGGGCCTGGCGTCCTTCGTTCACCTGGACACCCTGTGGTTCCTCGTCCGCTCGGTGGACGCCCCGGAGCCCCCCTTCCCGGCGCGTATGGAGGTCCTGCTGGACCGCGGCCCGTTCACCCTGGACTCCGAACGGGAGCTGCTGCGCCGGCACGCCATCGACGTGCTCGTCACCAAGGACAGCGGCGCCGCGGCGACGGCCCCCAAACTGACCGCGGCCCGCGAGGCGGGCATCCCCGTGGTGCTGGTGCGCCGCCCGCCGGTCCCTCAGGGGGTGCCGGTGGCTTCCACGGTGGAGGAGGCACTTCGCTGGACGCCGCTCAGGTGATGGCGTGCCCATGGACAGCGGCGAGCTCGGTGAGCACAGGTTCACCGAAAGCGCCGCGCATGCTCTGGAACGCCAGGACCTTGTCCTGGCCGAACCGCCCGAGGTAGGCGCTGTAGCTGTCCGCGGTGACGAACTTCGGCGGCGTCGTCTTGCTGTGGAAATTGTCGGCGTACATCACCAGCCGCTCCTCCACCGTCACCGCCGTGTAGTCGAGCGGTGGCAGCGGCAATCCCTGAGCCTCGATATCGGCCTTGGTCAGGCCTACGCCGGTGTGGCAGGAGCAGAACCGGCACAGCGGCTCGGGGAAGCCCTCCGCCTCCAGGAGCTCATGTCCGAGGACCCCGTGGCGCACGTAGTTCGCCTTGTCCACCCGGCCTTGTTCGTCGAAAAGGCGGTAGACACCGATGTCGTGCAGCAGACATCCGGCCCGGACCAGATCCGCGTCGACATCCAGACCTGATGCGGAGATCAGCTGCTCGGCGAGACTCCGGACGATCTCGCAGTGCGTGAACACCAGGTCCAGGGCTGCTGCGTTCGGCGCGTACTTCTCGTGCAGGCCTCGGATCTCGGCAACCCCTGGAATCTCCACCCCGCGACCCTACGCGATAGCGTGCGACGCCATGAGCACCGCGATCTCCGCCGGCCAAGGGCGCACCGGGCGAAGGGTCGCCGACCTCGTGGCGGCCCTGCTGCCGCCCGGGATCCTGCTGGCCTCGGGCCTGTTGGTGCGAGCGCGGCTCATCGACGACGGATTCGTCTTCCTCAACCTCGTATCGCACCTTCTCGGCCTTCTGGTGCTGTTCTACGCGCACGTCGGCTGGCACGCGCAGGTCCACGACGGCACCCTGCTGACCGTGCGCACCCTCACCGGCCGGCGCACCGTCGATCTCGCCCGGCTCACCAGAGTCGGCCGGGTCGAGGTGGTGTCCCAAGGCCCCACCGACGATCGGCTGATCCTCACCGACGCCCACGGCGTGCGCGTCATCCTCAGCAAACTCCGGGGCGGGGGTGACACCGCCGACGCGGCCGTACGCCGAGCGCTGCTCCACACCTCCGCCGACGCGGGCGTGAGGGTGTCCGGGCGCGCCGTGGAGCGCCTTGGCCTGGACGCGGAAATGCAGCGCCCACGCAGCGGCCTCAAGGCAGGCCGCCGCATCCCGGAGACCCTCATCGGCTTCGCCCCGCTGCTGTCGCTGCCGGTGTTCGCCGTCCCGGCGCTGGCCCTGACCGTCGCGGGTTTCCTGCTCGCGGACCTCTCCTGAGCCGGTCCCTCCCGGAAGTGCGGGCCGTGGGGTGGGCGGGCCTCGCGGTGTGTGCCGCACCCGGTGCCGTCGTCCGGAGCGTCCGTCCCGGGCACCCGACGGGCTCAGCTGTTCGGGCCTGCCCGGAGCGGCCCCGACGCCCGCCTCACGGCTGCCGGGGCCGAGGCCGGTGACGAGTAGCCACTACTCAGGCGTCTGCCCGGCCCACCTGTTGGAATGAGTTCGCTGAATACATTCCGTTCACTCGCGGACAGGTCGCACGTGACATACCTCGCCGCTGCGCTCTTGCTGACCCAAGCGGGTTTCCTGGTCGCCTGGGCCACCGGTCGGCGAACCCGTGAACCAGTGGCACCGGTTGACGATGCCACGGCTCGCCATCACGCCCACTGGCGAATGATGAGCACCGCGGAGCAAGCCGAATCCGACGAACGGCAGTTGGCGTCCGCTGACCGGATCCACGCTGACTGACCAGGGACCTTGCGGCTTCTCCCTGCCGTACCGCCAGTTGTCCCGGAGCACGCCGGCACCGGGAGGAACCGTCAGCAGGCGTGGCGTTCGCGGGCCGGGTCGTACAGATGACTGTCCCGGAACTGCGAAGCCCCCAGCGTGCGGCCCACGATGATCACCGCTGTCCTGGTGATGCCGGCCGCCTTCGTCTGCTCGGCGATGTCCTCGAGAGTGCCCCGCAACACCACCTCGTCGGGACGGCTCGCCATCGCGACGACCGCAGCGGGACAGTCCTGGCCGTAGTGCGGCAGCAGCTCGGACACGACGCGGTCGACGTAGCGGGCCGCGAGGTGCAGTACGAGGAGGGCGCCGCTGCGGGCGAGGGTGGGGAGGTCCTCACCGGGGGGCATGGGGGTCGCCTGCTGGGCGATGCGGGTCAGGACGACGGTCTGGCCGACCGTCGGGACGGTCAGCTCCCGCTTCAGCGCGGCAGCGGCGGCGGCGAACGCGGGGACGCCCGGGACGACGTCGTACGGGATGCCCAGCGCGTCGAGCCGGCGCATCTGTTCCGCGACGGCGCTGAAGACCGAGGGGTCGCCGGAGTGCAGCCGGGCCACGTCGTGGCCGTCCTCGTGGGCGCGGACGATCTCGGCGATGATCTGGTCCAGGTCGAGCTGGGCGGTGTCGACGAGGCGGGCGTCCGGGGGGCACTCGGCCAGCAGTTCGCGGGGGACGAGGGAGCCGGCGTACAGGCAGACCCGGCTCGAGGCGAGCGTCCGGGCCCCGCGGACCGTGATCAGGTCGGCGGCGCCGGGCCCCGCGCCGATGAAGTGGACGGTCATGAGGGTTCAACTCCTGGCTTGGTGACGGTGACGGACCACTGGGTGACCGGCATCGCCTGGCGCCAGCCGGTGAAGGTGCCGACGGGCACGGCGTGCGCCACGGCGAGCCGCACCAGCTCGCCCCCGTGGCGCCGGTACCAGTCGGCCAGCAGCGCCTCGGACTCCAGCGTCACGGTGTTGGCGACGAGCCTGCCGCCGGCGGGGAGAGCGTCCCAGCAGGCGTCCAGGAGCCCGGGCGCGGTGAGCCCGCCGCCGATGAAGACCGCGTCCGGAGTGGGGAGTTCGGCGAGGCCGCTGGGTGCGGCTGCGGTGACGACCCGCAGCCCGGGCACGCCGAGGGCCTCGGCGTTGCGGCCGATCCGGGCGGCGCGTGCCGGGTCCCGCTCGACCGTGATCGCCCGGCAGCCCCGGTGGGTGCGCATCCATTCGATGGCGATCGAACCGGAGCCGCCGCCGATGTCCCACAGCAGTTCCCCGGGCGCGGGCGCGAGCGCCGCCAGGGTCGCGGCGCGGACATGGCGCTTGGTCAGCTGCCCGTCGTTCTCGTACGCCTCGTCCGGCAGCCCGGGCACGGCGGACAGCCGCAGTGCGCCGGGGGCGCGTACACATTCGACCGCCACGATGTTGAGCGGGTCGCCCGCGGGATGCTCCCACTCGGCGGCCGTGCCGCCGACCTCGGACTCGCGCGCGGACCCGAGCTGTTCCAGGACCCGCATCCGGCTGGGTCCGTAGCCCCGGTCGCGCAGCAGCCCGGCGACCTCCGCGGGCGTCGCGGCCCCCGCGCTGAGCACCAGCAGCCGCCCCCCGTCGTGCAGGGCGGCGGCGAGCGAGGCCAGGGGCCGGCCGACCAGGGTCACGGTCTCGGTGTCCTCCAGCGGCCAGCCGAGCCGGGCGCAGGCGTAGGACACGGACGACGGGTGCGGCAGCACGCGCAGGGCCCGCGCGCCGAGCTCATCGGCGAGCGCCCGGCCGATCCCGTAGAACATCGGGTCGCCGCTGGCGAGCACCGCGATCCGGCGCCCGGCGTGCGCGGCGAGCAGCCCGGGCACGGCGGGACGCAGCGGCGAGGGCCACGGCACACGTTCGCCGCCGCACTCGGCGGGCAGCAGCGCGAGCTGGCGGTCGCCGCCGACGAGGACCTCGGCGTCGCGCAGCGCGGCGCGGGTCGCCTCGGGAAGCCCGCCCCACCCGTCGGCGCCGATCCCGGCGACCGTGACGGTGGCGGCAGGGGGCCGGTGCAGGTGGGGGCGGGGGTCTGGGCTCACGGACGGGACTCTACTGTTCCGGGGGTCCGTGGCTCCGTACGGGTGTTCCCGCCCGCATCCGGGAGCGGGACGGCCGTGCCCGGACCGTCGCAGGGGTCATCGAGCCCCTGGACCGCGCCGCGACCGCCCGCGCCCTGTGATCCGGAGCTGGACACCGGCGGGCCGCAGGTCTGCGCGCGCTCACTTCTTCGCGTGTTCTCCCACGTAGAAGAGGATCCACACGAACCCCGCGAAGAGGTGCGTCGCGAAGACGTAGACGAAGACGCGCAGGGCGACACCGCGCTCCTTCCAGCGCTCGATGTCGTTCATAGGGGGTTCCTCGGGCTGCTCCGGCGGCTGACGGGACGCGCTCCAGAGTACGGCGGAATAGAACCAGGGCTCCCTCCGTTCTCCATGACAGTTTAAGATTCAACCAACCGGCCCCCTGGAGGCGAGCGCGATGCAGTTCGGGATCTTCACCGTCGGTGATGTCACCACCGATCCCACCAACGGCCGCACCCCGAGCGAGCACGAGCGGATCAAGGCGACGGTCGCCATCGCACTGAAGGCCGAGGAGGTCGGACTCGATGTGTTCGCGACGGGTGAGCACCACAACCCGCCGTTCGTCCCGTCCTCGCCCACCACACTGCTGGGTCACATCGCGGCGCGCACCGAGAACCTGCTCCTGTCCACGTCCACGACGCTGATCACCACCAACGACCCGGTGAAGATCGCCGAGGACTACGCCTACCTCCAGCACCTGGCCGACGGTCGCGTCGACCTGATGATGGGACGGGGCAACACCGGGCCGGTCTACCCCTGGTTCGGGCAGGACATCCGGCAGGGCATCCCGCTCGCCATCGAGAACTACGCGCTTCTCCACAAGCTGTGGAGGGAGGACGTCGTGGACTGGGAGGGGCGGTTCCGCAGCCCGCTCCAGGGCTTCACCTCCACCCCGCGCCCGCTGGACGGTGTCCCGCCGTTCGTCTGGCACGGGTCCATCCGCTCGCCGGAGATCGCCGAGCAGGCCGCGTACTACGGCGACGGCTTCTTCCACAACAACATCTTCTGGCCCATGGAGCACACCCAGCGCATGGTCGCGCTCTACCGGAAGCGGTTCGCTCACTACGGGCACGGCACACCCGAGCAGGCCGTGGTCGGACTCGGCGGGCAGGTGTTCATGCGGAAGAACTCGCAGGACGCGGTACGGGAGTTCCGCCCGTACTTCGACAACGCGCCGGTCTACGGGCACGGGCCGTCGCTGGAGGAGTTCACCGAGCAGACACCGCTGACCGTGGGCTCCCCGCAGCAGGTCATCGAGCGGACCCTGGGCTTCCGGGAAGCGGTGGGCGACTACCAGCGCCAGCTGTTCCTGATGGACCACGCCGGGTTGCCGCTCGGGACCGTGCTGGAGCAGCTCGACATCCTCGGCGAGGAGGTAGTCCCGGTGCTGCGCAAGGAGTTCGCGAACCTGAGGCCCGCCGGGGTGCCGGACGCACCGCTCCACCCGGCAGTCGCCGCCCGGCGTACCACCGCCCCCGCCGAGGAGGCCTGACCATGGAGTCGCAGCAGCTGAGACTCGTCGCCGTATCGGCCGGACTGAGCAGCCCCTCGTCGACCCGGCTGCTCGCCGACCGGCTGGCCGAGGCCGCACGGAGCGAGCTGGCGGAGCAGGACCGCAAGGCCGAGGTCGAGATCGTCGAGCTGCGTGATCTTGCCGTCGCCATCGCCGGCAACCTGGTCACCGGGTTTCCGTCGCTCCCGCTGGCGGCGGCGATCGACGCGGTGACGGCGGCGGACGGGCTGATCGCCGTCACGCCGGTGTTCACGGCTTCGTACAGCGGTCTGTTCAAGTCGTTCTTCGATCTGGTCGAACCGACCGCCCTGACCGGGAAGTCCGTGCTGATCGGGGCCACCGGTGGCACGGCCCGCCACTCGCTGGTGCTCGACCACGCCCTGCGCCCGCTGTTCGCCTATCTGCGGGCCGTGGTCGTACCGACCGCGGTGTACGCGGCGTCGGAGGACTGGGGATCGGGCCGGGACGAGTGCACCGAGGGGCTGCCCGCCCGGATCCGGCGGGCGGGCGGGGAGCTGGCCGGGCTGATGGCGGCCCGGCCGGCCCGCGACCCGGAAACGGAAGAGGACGACGAGCCGACGGAGTTCGAGCGGCAGCTCGCCGGTCTGCGCTTCGACTGAGCGCACGCGGCAGAAGCCAGTACGCAGCGCCTATTTGCGGTTGTACAGACGCATCGTGACCGCACCGAACACGATCACGAACACCGCCGACCACCCCAGCGTCCAGCCGATGTCCGCGGCCGGCCACCCACCCGCCATCAGCTCCCGCACGGCGGTCGCGAGATGCGTGACCGGGCTGTTGTTGACGAACGCCTGCAACCAGCCCGGCATGGTCCGCGGATCGACGAAGACATTGCTGAGGAAGGTCAGCGGGAAGATCACCATCATGCTGACGCCCATCACCGACTTCTCGGTGCGCAGCAGCAGCCCGAACATCGTCCAGATCCAGGAGAAGGCGAACGAGAACACCATCAGCAGCCCGACACCGGCCAGCACGCCGATCGCCCCGCCGTCCGGCCGGTAGCCGATGAGCATGCCGACACTGAGCATCACCACCGAGGCGATGAAGTAGCGGACGAGATCGCCCAGCAGATAGCCCACCATCGGGGCCGGCCGCCAGATCGGCAGGGTGCGGAAGCGGTCGAAGACACCCTTCTCGATGTCGGTGTTCACCGCGACCCCGGTGTACATCGTGATCATCACGACGCTCATCACCAGGATCCCGGGCAGCAGGAACTGGATGTACGCGTCGGCCGAACCGGCCAGCGCCCCTCCGAAGAGGTACGTGTACATCAGCACCATCATGATCGGGAAGGCGGTGACGTCGAAGAGCTGCTCAGGGACGTGCTTGATCTTGAGCATGGCCCGCCAGCCGAAGGTGAGCGAGGCCGAGAGGGCGCTGGGCCGCGGGGGCCGCTCCTTCGCGACGAGTAGGGCGGCCAGGTCCTCGGTCCTGAGGGCGGCGAAAGCGATGGCGTCGGAGTCCTTGGTAGCGACGGTGCTCATGCGACGGCCTCCTTGCGGACGGTCTCGGTGCTGGTGTCGGTCCCGGTGCTCGTACCGGCCCCGGTGAGGGCGAGGAAGACCTCGTCCAGGCTGGGCTGTCCCAGCGCGAAGGTGTCGACGGTGATGCCCGCCCCGGCCAGCTCGGACAGCGCACGGGCGGCCTGCTCCTGCGCGCCCTGCTCCGTACCGTGTCCGTCCAGCCTGGCCGTGAGGGCGAGCGGGTCGGGGTCGAGCTGCACGGGGGCGGCGAGCACCAGGGCGAGGATGCGCTCGGCCTCCGGGCGCTGGTCGGCGTCGCGCAGCCGCAGATGGACGGCGCCGGAGCCGACGGACGCCTTGAGCTCGCCCTTGGTGCCCTCGGCGATCACCCTGCCGTGGTCGATCACGGCGATCCGGGAAGCGAGTTGGTCGGCCTCGTCCAGATACTGCGTGGTCAGCAGCACCGTGGTGCCCTGCGACACGACGGCCCTGACGATGTCCCACACCTGGTTGCGGCTGCGCGGGTCGAGACCGGTGGTCGGCTCGTCGAGGAACAGCAGGTCCGGGGTGTTGAGGATGGATGCGGCGATGTCGATACGGCGCCGCATACCGCCCGAGTACTGCTTCACCTGGCGTCCCGCGGCCTCGGAGAGCCCGAAGGCCTCCAGCAACTGCGCGGCCCGCTCACGGGCGGCGGCCTTGCCGTGCCCCAGCAGCCTGCCGAGCAGCAGCAGGTTCTCGGTGCCGGTGAGGTCCTCGTCCACGGAGGCGTACTGCCCGGTGAGGCTGACCCGGCTGCGTACCGCGTCCGCTTCCGTCAGCACGTCCCGGCCGAACACCCGTGCCTGCCCCCCGTCGGGTCTGAGCAGGGTGGCCAGCACCTTCACGGTGGTGGTCTTGCCCGCACCGTTGGGCCCGAGCAGGCCGTAGACGGTGCCGGCGGGCACCCGGAGATCGACGCCGTCGACGGCCCGGTTCTCCCCGAACGTCTTCACCAGGTCCGTCGTCTCGATGGCCAGATCTGTACTCATCGTCGTTCCTCTGTCGCTCCTGCGGATGGCTCACACTTCCCGGATACAGACCGGCGCCGCCCCGGAAACTCACCGCTGGCGGCCGGCAGGAGCGGACGAATGCCGTCACCCCACCACAAGAAACACGTCAGGACGATGTCTCGCGCATAACAACCACGCGGTCGCCGGATCAGCTCCGGCGACCGCGTGGGAAAGCGCGGAGGACGCGTGCCCTCAGTCCTCGTGCGTGTGGAAGAAGTAGAACGTGACGATGAGCGTGGCGACCGCCAGCGCCAGGGCCAGCACCACCACGGTGAGGATGCTGCGCCCGCTCAGGCTGTACAGGTAGCCGACCGAGACACCCACCAGCGCCGCGTACGCTCCTGCCCGCAGCTCACGCGGCAGCGCGTACTGGTAGCGGCCCAGCACGAAGCAGAGTGCGGCGAACACCGCGCCGGAGACGAAGCCGATCACCAGCTGCCCGCCGACGGACTCGCCCGCCTCACGCGCCATGAAGGACGTGTAGAAGCCGTAGACGACTCCGAGGGTGAGGGGCAGCGCCCATCCGAGAGTGCCGTGGTGGTGCCGCGCCGGCACCGCTGCGTGTGCGGACATGGCCGAACTCCTTCCGCCGCCTCCCCCGTCCCTCTGCATTCCCCTTACCGTCCCTACCGTCGACCCGCACGGCCGCGGTGGCAAGTGGAGCGGCGCATCCCTCGAATGGCCCAATCGAAATGCCCTGTATGTCGCCGAACTACCCCATTCGCCGCATGCTGGCGCCATGAGCCAGAACACAGCACCCCAGAACCAGACCGCCCCGCGGAACCCCGGGCCGGGCACCGCCAAGGACTCCTGGTCGGGCGGCGGCACGCTCTTCGCCGGTGTCCTGCTGGCGGTCGTCGGCATCATCGACATCATCGAGGGCATAGCCGCGATAGCCGAGGACACCGTCTACGCACGCGTCGGCGGCTACATCTACTCCTTCAACCTCACAGGCTGGGGCTGGATCCATCTGATCCTCGGAGTGATCCTCGCCGTGACGGGCTGGGGGATCCTCAAGAACGCCGAGTGGGCCAAGATCGCCGGTATCGCGCTGGCATCGCTGAACATCATCGCGCAGTTCCTGTTCCTGCCCTACCAGCCGGTCTGGGCGATCGTCTCCATGGCGATCTCGGTCTTCGTGATCTGGGCGCTGGCGCACGACAAGTCGCGCACCCCGATGACCGCCTGACCCCGCCCTGAAGGCGCGATCAGCGCAACCAGTCCGAACGCCCTCGTCTCGGCCGTACTCCCGTACGGCCGAGACGAGGGCGCCGCTTTACATCCGGTCCGACAGCAGGTCGAACTCCTGCGCGTCATGCGACGAGAAGATGCGGATCAGCCGCGGATACGCCCTGCGCAACGCGATCAGCCGCTCCAACTGCTCCAGCCGCAGCCGGTGGTCGTCCGCGCCCATCCGCTGGTGCAGGGCCAGCGGGCGGGGGCAGCGCGGGCGCCTGAGGTCGATCTCGCCATGGAAGAAGTACGCGTCGCCCGCGTGCAGCAGCCAGTGGTTCTGCTGCTGCACGGCGACCGCGCAGTGGCCGCGCGTATGGCCGGGCAGCGGCACCAGAAGGATGTCGGGGGCGCGCATGACCCGGGACGCCTGGAAACCGAACCAGTTCGAGTCGGCGGTGTCGTGGACCACCCAGTCGACGCCGTGCGCCCACTGGGACGGGAGGTAGCGGTTGGCCTCGAGCCGGGTGTCGCGGCGCATCGCCGAGCGGTACTCGTCGGCCATGACGTGCACCCTGGCGTGCGGAAAGTCGGCAAGCCCGCCCGCGTGGTCCAGATCGAGGTGGGTCAGGACGATGTCCTGCACGTCATAGGGGTCGTAGCCGAGCGCCCGAACCTGGTGGGCGGCCGTGCGTGACAGATCGAGCTCGGGACGCATCGTGTGCCGGAACAGCCCGCCGAGCCGCCGGGGGTCCGACACCTCGGCGGCGCCGAGGCCGGTGTCGACGAGTACGAGGCCACTGCCGGTGGCTATCAGGAGGCAGTGCGAGACAAGGGGGATACCGCCAAGGGGGCGCATGGGTGCGCAGTCGAGATGGTGCACGGTCAGGGACGAGCGCCGCTGCGGAACGAGGGCGGTGCGCACAGACATGTGGGTCTCCTGCGGCCAGGGGGAGACCCGGCGAGGGGCCGGGCTGGAAGGCGGTGCTGGGGAGCGGGGCGGCGGGGAAGGCAGGGCGGGCAGGGAAGCCGGCGTCTAAGGGGCTGACGGTGGGGAGGTGTCGGCGGGGAGGGGCGAACGCGGGGAGGATGGTGGCCGTGCTGAGCTGGCGCGCGAGTGCGCCACTTACGGCGTAAGTACGAGACAGGAGAGAAGCACTTACGCTGTAAGCCGTCAAGCGTTACCGCGCGTAGCCACCCGAAAGAGAGCGACCGCCATGGCGCAGGAACCTCGACATGAACTCCCGCCCCAACGTGAACCTTTGACACGGGAACGGATCGTCGCGGCAGCGCTGGTGATCATCGACGAGGAGGGCGTGGACGGTCTGTCCATGCGGCGCATCGCGGCCAGGCTCGGAGTGCAGGCGATGTCGCTCTACAACCATGTCCAGAGCAAAGCGGACATCCTCGACGGCGTGACGGAGTACATCACGGACCGGATGCGGATGCCGACCCGGATGACCGGCGGCTGGGAGGACGGAATCCGCAGCCTCTCGCACGCCTTCCGCCAGGCAGCGCTGCGCCATCCGCGCGCCGGTGAACTGGTGCTGATGCGCCAGCTCTCCACCCCCACCGCGCTGGCACCGGTCGACACCATGCTCGCGATGATGCTCGACCACGGCTTCGACGAGGCCACAGCCGTGCACGTGCTGCGACTGTTCGTCTCGTTCCAGGTCGGCTCGCTGCTGCGGGAGATCCATGCGTCATCACCTTCCCAGGACCGCGACCGCGCCGAGGTGCAGAAGGCCAGGACCGCCTACCTCTCCGAGGCCGGATTCCCCGCGGTGGCGAGGGTCGCGCCGATTCTCGCGGTCAACGACCATGACGCGGAGTTCACGTTCGGCGTCGAACTGCTCATCGACGCACTGCGGAAGCTCGCGCCGGACCGGGACGCCAAAGCGGAAGGCGACACCGGGGCCTGAACGGCGCGGTCACCGCGCGTCCCGCCCCAGGAGGGCGCGCCGCAGACGACCGACAGCGCTCCCGACGGAGCGCCTCGCTGCGCCAAGTGGCCGAATGCACCGGCCGGGCGCACCCTGGGCCGTATGAGAACGTCCCGAGGCACTCGTGATTCCCACGACACCCGTGTTCCCCGCAACGCACTCATCCGCAACACATTCATCGCCGCCGCCCTGATCGCCGCGGCGCTCACCGGCTGCTCGTCGGACAACGGCGAGACGCCGAAGTCAGCGGCCTCCAAGGCAAGCGACCTCATCGCCTCCGCCACCGCGCAGCTGTCCGACATCCAGGGCGGCCTCGACGCCAAGGGCGATGTGAAGGCCGGGTCCACCGAGAACGACGACGGCAGGGCCGTCGCCGAGATCACCGCGACCAACAGCTCGAGCAGCACGGCGGACTACACGATCCAGGTCAACTACAAGGACTCCGACGGCAATCTGCTCGACGCCGTGGTCGTCAGCATCAACGACGTGCCGGCAGGCGGCACCAAGACCGCCGACGCACGCAGCAACCGCGATCTGTCCGGCACCCCGGCGGCTGAGATCGCCCGCGCGGTGCGGCACTGAGACCGGACCCCGGACACCCCCAACTCCCGGTGGCTGAGCGATGGTGGCGCCCCGCGGGCGGCTGTCCCCGCCCCCCTGGCTGGTCAGAAGCCTGCGCCCGCAGCCCGCGCCCATCCCGTGGGCCGCCGTCGTACGCGCGTCCATCGCGATGTCCGCCCCGCTCGCCGCCGGCTTCGCCACCGGGCAGGTGGCGTACGGGGCGCTGGTGGCGATGGGCGCGCTTTCCGGCGTGATCGGCGACACCGCCGACGCGTACCGGATGCGCATCTTCAACATCGCCGTACCCCAGGCGCTGGGCGCGGTCGGGGTCACCGTCGGCACTCTGGTGTACGACCGGGGCTGGGTCGCCGTCGGGGTGCTCACCCTGGTCGCGCTGGTGTCCGGGATGATCTCCTCGATCGGCGCGATCGCCTCAGTCTCGGGGCTGCTGCTCCTGCTCGATGCCGTGATCGGCGCCGGGCTCCCGCTGCCGGATCCCTGGTGGAAGGCGCCGCTGCTGCTGAGTGTCGGCGGTCTGTTCGTGCTCGTGCTCGCCCTGCTCGGCTGGCCGCTGCGCGGCGGGGTGCCGGAGCGGTCCGCGGTGGCCGGGACCTACCGGGCCGCCGCCGACCAGCTCGCGGCGTCATCGGACGACACCGACGAGGACGCCTACGACACCCGGCGCCACGCGGTGACCGACGCGCTCAACACCGCGTACGACCTCGTGCTCGCCCGCCGTACCCGCGACCATGGCCACAACCCGTCGCTGGTACGGCTGCTCGCCCAGCTCAACGCCCTGATCCCGGTGGTCGAAGCCGCCCCGGCCGCGCGTCTCGCCGGCCACCCGCTGCCCCCCGCGGTCCCCGCCGCCGTACGCTCCCTCGCGGACGACGTCGAGCAGGGCCGCCGCACCGGCGGCCCGGCCCTGGAACTGCCGCCTCCGCACACCCCGTCCGAACGGGCCGTGGACGACGCCGTGCGGCACGCGGCCGTGGTAGTGCACCAGGCCGACGTCGATCCGTACCAGACCGAGGAATGCCTCGATCGCCTGGGCCGTCCCGCCGCCCTCGGCGTGCGAGCCCGGCGCACCGCCCGCGGCGTGCTGCTGTCAGGGGCCTCCTGGCGCTACGGTCTGCGGCTCGCGATCTGTATCGGCATCGCCCAGGCCCTGGTCTCGCTCGTCACGCTGGACCGCTCCTACTGGGTGGCGCTCACGGTCACCTTCGTGCTGAAACCGGACTTCGGCTCGGTGTTCTCGCGTGCGGTGCTGCGCGCGCTGGGCACGGCGCTGGGGCTCGTGGTCGCGACGGCGGTGCTGGCGGAGGTGCCACGCGGCTGGTGGTACGTGCCGGTGATGATGGTGCTGGCGGCGATGATCCCCGCGTTCACGGTCAAGGGCTATGCCTTCCAGACGGCGGCGATCACCCCCGCCATCCTGCTGCTGTCCGATCTGCTCAACCACGAGGGCACCGGACTGCTGGTGCCCCGCCTGGTGGACAGCCTGATCGGCTGCGCGATCGCACTGGTCGCCGGGTATCTGCTGTGGCCGGAGAGCTGGCACACCCGCGTCGGGGACCGGCTCGCCGACTCGGTCGACCACGCGGCGCACTATGTGGAGCTGTCCTTCGCCCCCGTCGCCGACCCGGGCGCCCGGGAGCGCTCGCGCCGCCGTCTCTACCGTGACCTGTCGGCCGTGCGCAGCGAGTTCCAGCGCGCCCTCACCGAGCCTCCGCCGACCGGCACCCGCGCCGCCGCCTGGTGGCCGCTCGCCGTGGCCATGGAGCGGGTGGCCGACGCGACGACAGCCGCCCGGGTCCGGGTGGACCACGGCGCCCCCGCCCCGGCCCCCGACGAGGTCGCCGCCGTCGTCGCCGAGCTGCGGGAGCTGGCGGCGGGGCTCCGCGCCAGTGATGAGCTGCACGAGGTGCGGGCCGATCTGAGGGGCTGCGAACAGAGCGTGCTGTCGCCGCTCCGGCACGAGGTGACGGCGGCCCGCGCCATCGCCTCGCCGCGTACCTGAGGCCTCGGGCCGAGGCTGGGCTAAGCGCTGTCCTGGCGGCCGTGCAGCCGGTCCATCTCGCGCCGGTCCCGCTTCGTCGGGCGGCCCGCACCGCGGTCCCGTACCCCCATCGGGGCCACGAACTCGCGCGGCGGGGGCGGCGGGGTGTTGTCCGTGTAGCACTGCACCGCCACGGGCGCTCCGACCCGCTTGCGGATCAGCCGGGAGACCACCACGATCCGCTCGTGGCCCGCGTGGAACAGCCGCACCTCGTCCCCGGGCTGCACCGTGTGCGCGGGCTTGACCCGCTCGCCGTTCACCCGGACATGGCCGCCGCGGCAGGCGGTCGCCGCCTGCGAGCGGGTCTTGGTGAGCCGTACGGACCAGATCCAGCTGTCCACCCGTACCGTTCCGCCGGTCGCCACGTCCTCAGCCATGCGACCGACTCTACGTCTTCGCCCACGGGCCCGGCAGGAGCTGCCGGGCCCGTGGGTCCACGATCAGAAGCCTGATCACACGCCGATGTCGCGACCGTCCTGGCGGTACACCGCGACCACCGCGGGGCGGACGATCCTGCCCGGTCCGTCCGGCCACACCGAAGCGGGCTTCTCGACGGACGCGCCGTCGACCTCGCCCGGGTGCTGCACGGCGACGATGACACGGCGGTCCTGGATGATCGGCCCGCAGGTCTCCGCACCCTTCGGCACCGTGAGGAACTGCTTCAGCTCGCCTCGGCGCTCGCCCCGCGTGGCCACACCGAACAGGCCGTCGTGCGAGCCGAGCTGATTGCCGTCGGTGGAGATCCACAGATTGCCGTGGGGGTCGAAGGCCACGTTGTCCGGGCAGGAGATCGGGCTGACCTCGTCCTTGGGGTAGCCCGCGAAGTACGTGGCCGAATCCTCCGGGTCCCCCGCGACCAGGAACAGCCGCCAGGCGAAGCCGTCGCCCGCCGGGTTGTCCCAGTGCTCGGCGATTTCCAGGATCTGGCCGTGCTTGTTGAGGTTGCGCGGGTTGGCCTCGTTCGCGCCGGCCTTGCCCGTCTTGCCGCGGTCGGTGTTGTTGGTGAGTGCCACGTAGACCCGGCCGGTACGGGGGCTGGGCTCGACGTCCTCGGGACGGTCCATCTTGGTGGCGCCGACCTTGTCGGCGGCGAGCCGGGTGAAGACGTAGACCTCTTCGGCGGTCATGCCTTCGACGTGCGAGACATCTCCGGTGGCCAGCGGGATCCACACCCCGGTGCCGTCGAACTCACCGTCGTTCGGCAGCTTTCCGGTGCCGTCGATCTCGGCGGCCGGACTGTCGCCGCTGAGCTTGGCGACGTACAGGGTGCCCTCGTCGAGCAGGGTCAGGTTGTGCTGGTGGGCGGCCCGCGAGTCGCCCTTCTTCATCCGCTTCGACGAGACGAACTTGTAGAAGTAGTCGAAGCGTTCATCGTCGCCCATGTACACGACCGGGCGGCCGTCGCGGGTCAGCCGGGGCTGGGCGGCCTCGTGCTTGAAGCGGCCGAGTGCGGTGCGCTTGCGGGGCGTCGATTCCGGATCGTACGGGTCGAGTTCCACGACCCAGCCGAAGCGGTGCGGCTCGTTGGGCTCCTGGGCGACGTCGAAACGCCTGTCGAACCGCTCCCACTTGCGCTCGGTGGCGGAGGTGCCGATGCCGTAGCGCTTGTCGGTGGCGCTGGAGCCGTTGGCGAAGTACTGGTTGAAGTTCTCCTCGCCGTGCAGCGTGGTGCCCCAGGGGGTGGTTCCGCCCGCGCAGTTGTTGAGCGTGCCGAGCACCTTGGTGCCGGTCGGGTCGGCGGAGGTCCTGAGCAGGTCGCTGCCCGCGGCGGGGCCGGTGAGGCGGAACTCCGAGGTCGCGGTCAGCCGGCGGTTCAGGTGGTGCCGGAGGACGGGCGTGAGCTTGCCGCTCCTGCGCTCCTCCTGGACCACGACGACGGACAGGCCGTGCGCCGCCCAGGCGATCTCGGCCTGTTCGCGGGTGGGGTTGGCCGGGTCGTAGCCCTTGAACATCAGGACTTCGTCCGTGTACTCGTGGTTGGCCACGAGTACCTGGCGACCGTGCTCACGCAGCGGCAGCAGGCTGAGGAAGTCGTTGTTGTAGCCGAACTGACCGGCTTGTGCCCGGGCGGTCTGGCGGTCGGGGTCGAAGGCCGGGGCGCCGCGCAGAATGGGTTCACCCCAGCGGATGACGACATTCTGCGTGTAACCGGAGGGAACGGTCACCTGGTCGGCGGTGTTGGGCTCGACGGGTGCGAAGCGGAGACCGCGTGCGCCGTCGCAGACGGAGCCGTGACCGTGGCCGCCCCGGACCTCGGCCGCCGCGCCGGTGGTGGCCGCGTGGGCCTCGGTGGCACCCTGCGCGACGACGACCCCTGCCGTGGCGGAGGCGACGGTCACGACGGCGGCCGTGCGCATCATGGAGCGCCGGGAGAGTACGCCCGCGATGATGTCGCCGGCGTACTCGTTGTCGCTGGTGTTCGGCACTTCATGGAAGCAGGCGTCACCACAGCGGTAACGACAGGTGAGAGCGGACCGGCCGCCCGCGTGACCCGAGTTCAGCAGCGGCAGCAGTTTGCGCACTTCGTCCCCAATCCCCTTCGGCGCGTGCCGCGCCGACATCGTGTCGGTGTGTCCGGCCGTGACGCTAGGCGTACACGCGTTCACGCGGGCGGCTGTGAGGTGAACAGGGGATGAATGGGGACGGACCGAGGCGCTCTTGACACCGGAGGGGGTTGCCCACTTGCGGATCGGGCGGGGGCTAACCTTACGTGTCCGCCGTGGCCAGGGATGCGGGCTGCCGCGCCTGGCCCGGACATGGATCGCCCCAATTCACGCGAAAGGCCTCGCCCATGGGCATTCGGAGCTTGCTGCGCAAGGTGTTTGGACGCGAGCGTACGGAGTTGTCGTCCCCGTCATCCACGGCCGCCCCGACGACAACCCCGACCGGCGTGCCGCCCCAGGCCGAGGCCCCTGCCGGACCCGCCACCCCCGAGGAACGAGCCGCTGACCTGGTGTCGGCGGCCTTCGACGGCCCGCCGCCGCGCCCGACGATCCCGTCGGCCCGTACGACACCGGACGCGCCGGAGGGCGCGGAGGCCGCTGCGGGTGCGGACGCCGTCTCCGGTGCCGCGGCCGCGACGGCCGACGGGGACGCTCCCGTCGCGGAGGCCGGTACGAACGCGGCCGGCGAGACGGACGTGACCGTCACGTCCGGGACCACGACGGCGGATGAGGCCCACGAGGCCCCCGCCGAAGCAACGGCGCAGGCCGACCCGCACGCCGTCGCCGCGGCGACGGCAGAGACCGCGGAGACGGCGAACGAAGCGGAAGGCAGCGACCGCGTGACGGCGGACGCCCACGAGGCCACGAGCGCAGCCACCACGACGGCCGGCAGCGGGGCCGCGACCGAGGCGGCCACGGGCGCTGACACCGCCGTTGCCGTGAAGGACGAGCCCTCCGCCGTTGCCGTGAAGGACGAGGCCTCCGCCGTTGCCGTGAAGGACGGGGGCCCCGCCGAAGCAGCGCCGCAGTCCGGCGCGGACGCCGAGCCGTCCACCGCGGACGCGGACGCGGCGCCCGCGGAACCGGCCGAGGTCACCGGCGAAGCCGCCGGCGCCGACCCGGCCGCGGCCAACGCCGTGATTCCGGCGCAGGCCACCCCGCAGAGCCGGGCCGATGGCGCCAAGCCGACCGCAGCCGAGGCCGACCGCGACGGCAGCGACGCGGTTCCCGCGACGGACACCTCCGCCGAGGAGTCCGCGGAGGCCCCCGCGACCATCGTCGAGGAGCGCGAGGCCGCACCCGCGGCCGACGAAGCGGCACCGGCAGCAGCGGCCGGCCAGGACGGCGCCGACGCCACTCCCGCCGCGGACACCTCCGCCGAGGAGTCCGCGGAGGCTCCCGCCGCCACCGCTGCCGAGCTCGCGGCCGACGAGCCCGAGGCCGCGCCCGCAGCCGACGAGGCCGCCGAAGAACCTCAGGCCGCGAAGGCCGCCGAGGCCGCACCCACGGCCGAAGTCGCGCCCGCAGCCGAGGACACCGCCACCGGCAAGCCCGCCCTCTCCCTCGCCCGCGTCAAATCGCGGGCCGCAGGTCTCCTCGGCGCCTACAAGGCGGCCGGCTCGGTGCTCAAGAGCGCCGGCGCCACCGGGGCGCGGGCCAAGGTGTACCTGGTGCTCGACCGGTCCGGGTCGATGCGGCCGTACTACAAGGACGGCAGCGCCCAGCAGCTCGGCGAGCAGACGCTCGCACTGGCCGCTCACCTGGACGAGGCCGCGTCCGTCCACGTCGTTTTCTTCTCGACGGACATCGACGGCACCGGCGAGCTGACGCTCAGCGAGTACGAGGGCCGCGTGGACGAACTCCACGCGGGCCTCGGACGGATGGGCCGCACCAGCTACCACCGGGCCGTCGAGGAGGTCGTGGCGCACCACGAGAAGCACGAGGAGTCGACGGGGGCCGACGTCCCGGCCCTCGTGGTGTTCCAGACCGACGGTCCCCCGGACACCAGGCAGCCCGCCAAGCAGGCCCTGGCGGAGGTCGCGGGCAAGCCGTTCTTCTGGCAGTTCGTGGCCTTCGGCGAGTACGAGGCCAAGGGCTTCGAATTCCTGCGCAAGCTGGACGCGGACGAGTCGGTTGACGACGCCGGGTTCTTCCACGCCGGCCCCGACCCCCGCGAGCTGACCGACGACGAGCTCTACCGGGGCCTGCTCGGCCGCTTCCCTGAGTGGCTGAGGAACCGCGAGAGCTAGCTCCTGTCCCGGCTGACACGACCTGGTCCGCGTCAGCCGGCGATACCGGAGGGCAGGCTCACCCGCACCACGAGCCCGCCCTCCGGGCCCGGTTCGGCGGTCACCGTGCCGCCGTGGGCCACGGCGATGGACCGCACGATGGAGAGCCCGAGGCCCGCCCCCGGGCCCATCCGGTCCCGCCCCGAGCCGCGCCGGAACGGCTCGAAGAGGGCCGGGACGTCCGCCGCGTCCACCCTCGGACCGGTGTTGGCGACGGTGAGCCGCCCCTCGTCCACGGACACGTGCACCACCCCGCCCGGCGCGTTGTACGCCACCGCGTTGGCGACCAGGTTCCGGACGAGCTGGGCCAGCAGCAGCCGGTTCCCCCGCACGTGGACCACCCGCTCCCCACCGACGGCGACGCCGTGCCGCTCGCACTCCTCCGCCACGACCTCCCCGAGGTCCAGGCACTCGGTCTCGCCCCGCGCAAGGCCCCGTTCGCTGCGGGCCAGCACCAGCAGGCCCTCGATCAGCCGCTCGCTTCGGCGGTTGCTGTCGAGGAGGAGCTGCCTGGTCCTGGCCAGCTCCCCGGCCGACGCGGACTCGTCCAGGCCGACCTGGATGGCCGCCCGCTGGGTCGCCAGCGGGGTACGCAGCTCGTGCGAGGCGTTCGCGATGAACCTGCGCTGGCTGTCGAACGCGGCCTCCAGCCGTGCCAGCAGCCCGTCGAACGTGTCGCCGAGCTCCTTGAGCTCGTCGTCAGGGCCCCGCACGGCGATCCGCCCCCAGCCCTCACCACCGCCCCCGACGGGTGTCCGCACCGACAGCGCCCTCGCCCGCGCGGTCATCTCGTGCACCGGGCGCAACACCCGTCCCGCCGTCCACCACCCCACCACCACCGCGCACACCGCCATGACCAGCAGCGCGAGCGAGGACCAGATCAGCATCTGCTCCGCCACCGCGTCCCGCACCCGGTCCGAGAGCTCTCCCTCGAGACCCGTCGCCGGGTCCTGGTCCGCCCCGGCCAGGGACAGCAGGTTCACGATCCCGAGCAGCACCGCGCCGAGCACCAGGAAGGCGCCCCCGTAGACCATCGCGATACGGGTGCGGATGGTCGAGCCGGACCCCAGCGGAGCCGTCACAGCACGTACCCCACGCCCTGCACCGTGCGGATCAGCCCGGGCTCCCCCAGCTTGGCCCGCAGCTTGCTCATGCACACCCGCACCGCCCCGGTGAACGGATCCGCGTGTGCGTCCCAGGCCCGTTCGAGGAGCTCCTCGGCCGAGACCGCCGCCCCGTCCGCCTCGAGCAGCACCTGGAGCACCGAGAACTCCTTCGGGGACAGCTCCAGCGCCCGTCCCTCCCGCGCCACCGTCCTGCGTACGGTGTCGAGCCGCAGCCCGCGGCGTTCCAGCAGCGGGGGCACGGGCGGCCGTGCGCTGCGCCGGCGCAGGGCACGCACCCGTGACACCAGCTCCGGGAACTCGAAGGGCTTGGTCAGGTAGTCGTCAGCGCCCAGGTCGAGGCCGTACACCCGGTCCTCCGTGGCCGCCGCGGCCGTCAGCATCAGGATCCGGGTGCGGGATGCGGTGGCGACCAGCCCGCGCGCCACCTCGTCCCCGTGCACCCCCGGCAGATCGCGGTCGAGCACGACGACGTCGTAGTCATGCACCCCCAGGTGCTCGATGGCGGCATCGCCGCTGTGCACGGTGTCGACGGCGAAACCGGCCCGCCGCAGCCCCGTGGCGACCAGCTCCGCCAGCGTCTCCTCGTCCTCCGCGACCAGTACCCGCATATGTCCTTCCCCTCCCGCCTGCCTCCCCTCAGCATCACTGACGCAGGTAAGTCGATCTTCGGCAGGTCGATAGGATTCCGGCCATGGCGCCCACTGGATCCGAGAAGCCCGAGCAGCACGACGAGACGCGGGGGGCGAGCGAAGGCGCGCAGGCTTTCTACGTCACGACCCCCATCTACTACGTCAACGACGCTCCTCACCTGGGCCACGCCTACACGACCGTCGCGGGCGACGTGCTCACGCGCTGGCACCGCCAGCGCGGCGAGAAGGTGTGGTTCCTCACCGGCACGGACGAGCACGGCCAGAAGGTCATGCGCACCGCCGAGGCGAACGGCGTCACCCCGCAGCAGTGGTGCGACAAGCTCGTGGAGGAGGCCTGGAAGCCCCTCTGGGAGCACCTGGAGATCGCGAACGACGACTTCATCCGTACGACGGAGAAGCGGCACACCGACCGCGTCCAGGAGTTCGTGCAGGACCTGTACGACAAGGGCGAGATCTACAAGGGCGGCTACGAAGGCCCGTACTGCGTGGGCTGCGAGGAGTACAAGCTCCCCGGGGAGCTGATCGACGGCGGCACCGACGGAGAGTACGCGGGCCAGAAGCTGTGCCCCGTGCACAAGAAGCCGGTGGAGATCCTCAAGGAGGAGAACTACTTCTTCAAGCTCAGCGAGTACGGCCCGAGGCTGCTGGAGTTCTACGAGGCCAACCCCGGCTTCATCCAGCCGGAGTCCGCCCGCAACGAGGTCGTGAACTTCGTGAAGCAGGGCATGCAGGACCTGTCGATCTCGCGTTCCACGTTCGACTGGGGCGTCAAGGTGCCGTGGGACGAGAAGCACGTGATCTACGTGTGGATCGACGCCCTGCTGAACTACGCCACGGCCGTCGGCTACAACGAGAACCCGGCGAAGTTCGACGAGACCTTCCCGGCGAACGTGCATCTGATCGGCAAGGACATCCTCCGCTTCCACGCGATCATCTGGCCCGCGATGCTGATGGCCCAGGGCCTGCCGGTGCCCGGGAAGATCGCGGCCAACGGCTGGCTGATGGTCGGCGGCGAGAAGATGTCCAAGTCCAATCTGACCGGCATCAAGCCGCAGGACCTGACCTCGCACTTCGGCGTGGACGCCTACCGCTGGTACTTCCTGCGCGCGATCGCGTTCGGCCAGGACGGCTCGTTCTCCTGGGAGGACTTCACCGCCCGCTACACCAGCGAGCTCGCCAACGACTACGGCAACCTGGCGTCCCGGGTCGCGGCGATGGTCGGCAAGTACTTCGGCGGGGCCCTGCCCGGGGCCACGGCGGACGGCGCGGCCGAGAAGGCCGTCCAGGACGGACTGGCAAAGGCTGTGGCCGAGGCCGACCGGCGGATCGGTGACGAGCTGGACTTCCAGGGCGGCATCCTGGCGGTCTTCGACTTCGTGAAGCAGGTCAACGGCTACATCACGGAACAGGAGCCGTGGAAGGTCGCCAAGGACGAGTCCGACGAGGGCAGGGCCCGCCTCGCGACCATCCTCTACACGGCCGCCGAGTCGCTTCGCGCGGTCGCGGTGCTGCTGAACCCCGTCATGCCGGACACCTCGCAGAAGCTGTGGGACTCGCTGGGCGCCGAGGCGTCCCTCGGGGCCCTGGCGGAGCAGCGGGTCCAGGACGGGGCGGACTGGGGCAGGCTTCCGGCCGGTACGACGGTGACGAAGGGCGCGGTGCTGTTCCCCCGGCTGGAGGAGAAGCCCGCGCAGTAGCGGTGTCCGGGGACGCGGGCCGGCGGGTCAGCGCGCCAGCGCGTCCACGTCCCCCATCACCACCACCGGCTCCCGGTCCGGGTCCAGCCAGCGCAGCAGCTCCCGCATGTGCTCCTCGTCCAGCGAGACACACGCCTGGGTGGGGCCGCCGTGGTCGACATGGAACCAGACCCCGCCGCCCCGCTCCGAGCCCATGGGTCGCTGGACCACCCCGTCGTTGAGGGGACTGCCACCCTCGCGGCGGTTGTAGTTGATCGCGACCACGTAGTCGAAGGAACCCGCGAGCGGCTCCCCGAGGAAGCCGCGGCCGGGCGCGTTGAACAGGGGGCTGCGGTGGTACGGCAGCCTGGTGCCCGGATCGGGCAGCCGGCCGCCCGAGTCGGTGAGCCCGAACACCCCGATCGGTGAGCGCTTGTCACCGGCCCAGTGCTCGTCGGTCCAGCCCTTCAGGCCGTTGTGGGCGGGCCAGCTGTCGGAGACGGCCTGCCAGCCCGTGGCAGCGGTCCACTCGTACAGGACGACCGTGGAGAAGGGCGAGTGCCGGTCCTCGCCGGTGACGACGACGGCCTGGGTGGCGTCTTCCGGGATGAGGTCGCGGGTCCGGCCGCCGATCCCGGGGATCGCCGCGGCCGGTGCCGCCTCGACCCCACCGCCTGCGCCCGGGCCGCTGGCGGGACGGGGCGGGGTTTCCACGACCGGGGACGGCGCCGCGGCCCGCGTACAGCCTCCGACGAGCAGTCCGGCGATGAGCAGCGGGACGGCTGCCGCGGCGGCGGCTGTTCTGGTGGATCTCGTCGGTCTGGTCGGTCTCGTCGTCGGTACGGTGCTGGGCACGACGCGGTGTCCTCTCCGGTGGTGCTTCTCCGGTGGTGCGTCACCGGTCCTGCCTTCCCTGGCCCTCTCTTCCCGTTCGGCGCCCGGACGCCGAACGCCACGCCGCGAACGACACGGAAGGTACGGGAATTACGCGAGAAGGCGTCGCAGGACTTGCGCGTGTGTCGGAACGCGTCCCGTGCCGGAACGCGTCAGGGGCCCGGAACCGTGTCGGTTCCGGGCCCCTGACGGAGCAGTCGCCCAAGGTCTCCCAGTGGCGCCTAACGACGCGTCACTCGCCGGACTTGGCCTGGGGCTTGCGCAGCGCGATGTTCAGCTCGCGCAGCCGCGCCTCCTCGACCTCGGCCGGTGCGCCCATCAGCAGGTCCTGGGCGTTCTGGTTGAGCGGGAAGGCGATCGTCTCGCGGATGTTGGGCTCGTCGGCCAGCAGCATCACGATGCGGTCGACGCCGGGGGCGATACCGCCGTGCGGCGGGGCGCCGTACTGGAAGGCGCGGAGCATTCCGGCGAACTCGCGCTCCACGGTCTCCCGGTCGTAGCCCGCGATCTCGAAGGCCTTGAACATGATGTCGGGCTCGTGGTTCCGGATCGCGCCGGAGGACAGTTCCACACCGTTGCAGACGATGTCGTACTGCCAGCCGAGGATGTCCAGCGGGTCCTGGGTCTCCAGGGCCTCAAGGCCGCCCTGCGGCATGGAGAACGGGTTGTGCGAGAAGTCGATCTTGTTGGTGTCCGGGTCCTTCTCGTACATCGGGAAGTCGACGATCCAGCAGAACCGGAAGACGTTCTCCTCGAAGTGGCCCGAGCGGCGCGCGGCCTCGACCCGCACCGCGCCCATGATCTTCGAGACCTCGTCGAACTCGCCCGCGCCGAAGAACACCGCGTGACCCGGGACCAGGCCCAGGCGCTCGGTGAGGACCTTGACGTTCTCCTCGGTGAGGAACTTGGCGATCGGGCCGGACAGCGCCCCGTCGTCGCCGACGCGTACCCAGGCCAGGCCCTTGGCGCCCTGCTCGACCGCGTACTCGCCGAGCTGGTCGAAGAACTTACGGGGCTGGTCCTGCACGGCGGGCACCGGCAGGGCGCGCACGTGCTTGCCCGCGAAGGCCTTGAACTCGGAGCCCTCGAAGACATCGGTGATGTCGACCAGCTCGAGCTGGGCGCGCAGGTCGGGCTTGTCGTTGCCGTACTTCAGCATCGACTCGCGGAACGGGATCCGCGGGAAGGGGGAGGTGACGTGGCGTCCGCCGCCGAACTCCTCGAAGAGCTCCGTCATCAGCCGCTCGATGGGCTGGAAGACGTCCTCCTGCTCGACGAAGCTCATCTCCACGTCGAGCTGGTAGAACTCGCCGGGCGAGCGGTCCGCGCGGGCGTCCTCGTCGCGGAAGCAGGGCGCGATCTGGAAGTAGCGGTCGAAGCCCGCGATCATCAGAAGCTGCTTGAACTGCTGAGGAGCCTGCGGCAGTGCGTAGAACTTGCCGGGGTTCAGCCGGGACGGCACCAGGAAGTCACGGGCGCCCTCGGGGGAGGTCGCCGTGAGGATCGGGGTCGCCATCTCGTTGAAGCCGAGGGCGGTCATCTTCTGCCGGATGGCGGCGATGACGGCGGTGCGCAGCATGATGTTGCGGTGCATCCGCTCGCGGCGCAGGTCCAGGAAGCGGTACTCCAGGCGCCGCTCCTCGTTGACGCCGTCGTCCGTGTTGATCGTGAACGGCACCTGGGCGGAGGCACCGAGCACCTCGACGCCGGTGACCTCGATCTCGACCTCGCCGGTCGGCAGGTCCGGGTTGACGTTCTCGGTGCCACGGGCGGAGACCTTGCCGTCGACGCGGACGACGGACTCCTTGGCGAGGTGGCTCAGGGCCTCGTTGGCGGGAGTGCCGGGGCGGGCGACGAGCTGCGTGATGCCGTAGTGGTCGCGGAGATCGATGAAGAGGATGCCGCCCAGGTCTCGGCGATTGTGCAGCCAGCCGCTCAGCCGGACGTCGGTGCCGACGTCAGAGGCGCGGAGCTCGCCGCAGGTGTGGGACCTGTACCGATGCATCGTCGTTCATCCAGTTCTTCGTGGCGATGGGGATGTGGGCAGACCCACCCAGGTTACCGCCCGGCCTACCCTCTCTTCTGAGGCCTCAGCAGAGGCCACTCCCGGCATATCGTGAATACAGTAGGAAAATGCGTCGCGAAGATGTCCTGGCCGCCCTGGCCGCGATCGCGACAGGCGTCTGGCGCTGGGACAACGCCTCCGGGACCATCACCCTCGATGCCGAGGCCGCCCGGCTGCTCGGGCTGCCCGCCGACACCCGCACCGTGCCCGTGGCCACCGTGCGGGCCCGCCTCCACCCGGTGGACTGGGAGGAGGTCTACGGCCTTGTGACGGTCGCGGTCGCCGACGGCACCCTGGCCGAGGTACGGATGCGCATCCTCGACGAGGAGGGCGAAGTGCTGCGCACCGTGCGCAGCCGCTGCAAGCCGGTCATCGAGGGCGGCGACTACCTGCTGGTGGGGACGGTCGAGGACGCCGGAGAAGGTGCCGGGGCACCGGCGGCCGCCGCTGCCGCGGGTGCCGGACCCGGCAGCGGCACCCCCTGGCGCCGCTCCCGCGAGGCGTTCCTGCTGGACACCGGGCGGGCGCTGGCCGAGGCCCGGTCCACCCGGGAGGTACTGCGGGTCGCCGCCTCCCTGGACATGCCCGGCTTCTCGCCGGACGGGCTGGTGGTCTTCGGGATCGAAGGCGACCGGCTGGCCATCCTCGGCCACCACGGCTACGACCCGGGCAAGGATGATGTCTTCACGGACATGCCGCTGGACACCGCCTTCCCCGCGGCCGAGGTCATCCGCAACGGCCGGGCCCTGTACATCCCGACCCCCGCGGACTACCGGCGCCGCTACCCGATCGTCTGGCCGCTCGTGGAGCGCTTCGGCCGCCAGTCCTGGGCCTTCCTCCCGCTGATCGTGTCGGGCCGCACCGTCGGGGTCTGGCTGGCGTCGTTCACCCAGCCCGTGGCCTTCACATCGGATGCCCGCTCGGTGCTCACCACGGTGGCCCGGATGCTGGCGCAGGCCCTCTCCCGGGCCGGTGCCACGGACGACCCGGGCGACCCCGTGCGTGGCCCCTGGGCGCCGGCGCCCGAACTGGGCTCCGGGATCCCGGGGATGTCGGTGGCCGCGCGCTATGTGCCCACCGGTGGCGGACCCCATGTGGGCGGGGACTGGTACGACCTCATCCCGCTGCCCGGTGGCACCCGCGCCGCGGGCGGCGGCGGGGGCAGGATCGCCCTGGTCATCGGGGATGTGCAGGGGCATGACGTACGGGCCGCGGTGCTGATGGGGCAACTGCGGATCGCGCTGCGGGCCTACGCCTCCGAGGGGCACCGCCCGGACGCCGTGCTCGCCCGGGCGTCCCGGTTCCTGGCGGGACTGCACGAGTACGCGGAGACCGAGGCGTACGACGACGGCGATCTGGTCGAGCGTGCCGGGGCGTACAGCGGTCCGCGCTTCGCGACCTGTCTGTACATCGAGTGCGATCCGGCGACCGGCACGCTGGAGATCGCCCGTGCGGGGCATCCCCACCCGGCGATCCGGATGGCCGACGGCACGGTCATCCTGCGGCCGACGGAGGGCGGACTGCCGCTCGGGATCGACCCCGACTCGGACTACCCGACCACCCGGCTCACCCTGGAACCGGGCGAGACGATCATGGCCTGTACGGATGGCCTCCTGGCGACCGGCGGCCATGACCTCGACTCGGGCTGGGCTCGCATCCGGTCCGTGCTGGAGGCGCCTTTCAGCGGCGGGCAGGCCCTGGAGAAGCTCGCCGACGCACTGGTCCAGGCCGTGCACGGGCCCGCGTCCCACTTCACCAGGGGACCGCTCGCCGACCGCCGTGAGGACGACATCGCGGTGCTGCTCCTGTCCCGGCACGGCGGGCCGCCCCGGCTGAGCGCCCGGCGCACGGTGTTCACCGTGGCCCAGACCGATCCGGCACGGATCTCGGTGGCGCGCCGGCAGCTGCGCGAGCTGCTGCACGACTGGACGGACGGCGAACAGATCGACTCGGCGGTGCTGATGCTCTCCGAGATGATGACCAACGTGCTGGTGCACACCGACTGCGACGCGCTGCTGGTGGCGGAGGCGATGGGCGACCGCGGCAGCAGGCGGCTGCGGGTCGAGGTCTCGGACTCCAGCGACGAGCTGCCGCACAAGCGCCACCCGGGCGAGCTGGCGTCATCGGGGCGAGGGCTGGTGCTGATGGAGGTGCTCGCGGACGTCTGGGGCGTGGAGCCGCGCGGCGAGGGCAAGTCGATCTGGTTCGAGCTCTACGAGCCGGGGCCGCCGGGCGGCCCGGTCGAGCCGTCCGGCCCCTCGGTGGGTTCGCCGACCGGCGCGTAGCGCTTCCGCAGCTCGCTGAACACCCCGAAGGCGGCGGCGGTCAGCGGCACGGCCAGCAGCATGCCGAGGATCCCGGCCAGCCCCGCACCCGCCGTGATCGCCAGCATCACCACGGCCGGGTGCATCTGGACCGTACGGCTCTGGATCACCGGCTGGAGGATGTGGCCCTCCAGGACCTGCACGGCGAGTACCACGCCGAGCGCCCAGAGCGCGATCACGAAGCCCCGGTCGGCGAGCGCCACGAGCACGGCGACAGAGCCTGAGATGAACGCGCCCAGATAGGGGATGTAGGCGAACACGAAGACCAGCGCACCGAGCCCGGCCGCGCCCGGCACCCGCAGGATCAGCAGGCCGACGGTGATGCAGACGGCGTCGATCAGCGCGATGAGGGTCGTTCCGCGCATGAAGCCCTCGACCGCCTCGAAGGCCCTGCGGCCCATCGCCTCCGCGGTGTCGGCACCGGAGCGCGGTGCGAAGGAACGCAGGACGCGGACGGCGTGGTCGGAGTCGCGGAGGAAGAAGAAGATCAGCAGCAGGGCCAGTACGGCGATCGCGATCATCTCGCCGACCGCGCTCAGCCCGGAGATCACGCCGGTGGCGGCGGTCCCGCCGAACTTGGTCATCAGGTCCTTGGAATTGGCGGCCAGATCGTCCAGGGACGTGCCCGCGGCCCCGAAGTGCTTCGCGAGGTCCCGGGCCGCCTGCCGCAACGAGGCGATGATCTGGTCCCCGGACTCGACGAGGGCGTTGACCACGATGTAGATCGCCCCGCCCACCACGATGACGACGGCGGCACAGGTGAGTCCCGCGGCGAGTGACCGCCTGACCTTCATACCGACCAGCCGCCGGTACAGCGGCCCGAGCAGCGCGGTGCCGAGCAGCGCGAGCAGCACGGGGGTGACGGCGGTCTTGAAGGCCACGATCAGTTTGATGCCGACGGCGACCACCCCGGCCGCCAGGAGCACGACGGCGCACCAGGCGGCGAGCCGCCAGACCGGCCGGGGTAGGAGGGGCCACGGCGCCCCGGGCTGCGGCTGCATCCCTCCAGCGGATCACGGCGGGGGCGAACCGTCCCGCCCACCCGGGCCGACCGGGTGACGTCTCATCAGGTGCGGGGCGGGCCCCCTGGCCCCGCACACCGAGGGGCCAGGGTCAGGCGTCACATGCCGTGCACCGCGGGGATGGTGCCGAGCCGTCCCTTCTGGAAGTCGTCGAAGGCCTGCTGGAGCTCCTCGCGGGTGTTCATCACGAACGGCCCGTAGTGCGCCATCGGCTCCCGTATCGGCTGCCCTCCGAGCACCACGACCTCCAGGTCCGGTGTGTGCGCGTCCTGCTTCTCGTCCGCGCGGACGGTGAGCGCGGAGCCCGCACCGAAGACGGCGGTCTGGCCCAGCTCGACCGGGCGCCGCTCGGCACCGACCGTGCCACGGCCCGCCAGCACGTAGGCCAGGCCGTTGAAGTCCTCCCGCCAGGGCAGGGTGACCTCCGCGCCCGGTGCCAGTGTCGCGTGCACCATGGTGATCGGCGTGTGCGTGATGCCGGGGCCCTGGTGGCCGTCCAGCTCACCGGCGATCACCCGGAGCAGCGCCCCGCCGTCCGGCGAGGTCAGCAGCTGCACCTGGCCACCGCGGATGTCCTGGTAGCGAGGGGCCATCATCTTGTCCTTCGCCGGGAGGTTCACCCAGAGCTGGAGGCCGTGGAAGAGCCCGCCCGACACGACGAGGTGCTCCGGCGGCGCCTCGATGTGGAGCAGCCCGGATCCGGCTGTCATCCACTGGGTGTCGCCGTTGGTGATGGTGCCGCCGCCGCCCTGGGAGTCCTGGTGGTCGAAGACACCGTCGATGATGTAGGTGACGGTCTCGAAGCCCCGGTGGGGGTGCCAGGGGGTCCCCTTCGGCTCCCCGGGCTGGTACTCCACCTCGCCCATCTGGTCCATCATGATGAACGGGTCGAGGTGCTGGTAGTTGATCCCGGCGAACGCGCGCCGGACCGGGAAGCCCTCTCCCTCGAAACCGCTGGGCGCCGTGGTCACGGCGCGTACCGGACGCTGCACGGCGTCCGCGGGAGCGGCGACGCGCGGCAGGGTGAGCGGGTTCTCGACAGTCACTGCGGGCATGGGGTGACCTCCTTGTGCGTCCAGTTTAGTTGAACACTGAACTTCTTGCCAGCCCCAACGCGGAACGCCCGGGAGGAATTCCTCCCGGGCGTCCACGACATTGCTCGCGACGGTCAGCCGTACATGCGCCGCATCGCGAAATCGACCATCTGCTCCACTGCCTTGGCGTCGAACACCATCCGGTGGTCACCCTCCATGTCCAGGACGAAGCCGTACCCGGTCGGCAGCAGGTCGATCACCTCGGCACCCGTGATCACGAAGTGCTTGGAGTCCTTGCCCGCGTACCGGCGCAGCTCCTTCAGCGAGGTGAACATCGGGATCACCGGCTGCTGGGTGTTGTGCAGCGCCAGGAACCCGGGATTGTCGCCCCGCGGGCAGTACACCTTCGACGTGGCGAAGATCTGCTGGAAGTCCTCGGCGGACATCGACCCGGTCGTGAACGCCCGCACGGCGTCGGCGAGCGACGGCGGCGACGGCTCCGGATACAGCGGCTGCTCCCCGTAACCGGGAGCCTGCCCGCCGTAACCGGCACCCGGCATTCCGGCGCCGTGCATGGGCTGCTGCGGCGGGGCACCGTAGTGATGCTGGGCACCCGGGTTCTGGTCGTAGCCGTACATGAGCGCAAGCCTACCGAGCCGCCACGGCGGGGCGAGGGGGGTACGGGAGCGTGCGGGACGCGTCACAGATGTCCGCGAGGGGTTGCCTCTTATTACCGACGGGTAGCATCATCTCGACTACCAACGGGTAGATGTGTGTACTGACGTACGAGGACCCCCTCCCAATCCAGACGGAGCCGTCGCCATGGGCCACTACAAGTCGAATCTCCGCGACATCGAGTTCAACCTCTTCGAGGTGCTCGGCCGCGACAAGCTGTACGGCACCGGCCCGTTCGCGGAGATGGACGTCGAGACCGCCAAGAGCATCCTGGACGAGATCGCCCGGCTCGCGGAGAACGACCTCGCCGAGTCCTTCGCGGACGCCGACCGCAACCCGCCGGTCTTCGACCCGGAGACCAACACCGCTCCCGTGCCCGCCAGCTTCAAGAAGAGCTACAAGGCCTTCATGGAGTCCGAGTACTGGCGTCTCGGCCTGCCGGAGGAGATCGGCGGCACCACCGCGCCCCGCTCGCTCGTCTGGTCGTACGCCGAGCTGCTGCTGGGCTCGAACCCGGCGATCTGGATGTACTCCTCGGGCCCGGCCTTCGCCGGCATCCTCCACGACGAGGGCAACGAGGCCCAGAAGAAGGTCGCGCAGATCGCGGTCGAGAAGCAGTGGGGCTCCACCATGGTCCTCACCGAGCCGGACGCCGGCTCGGACGTCGGCGCCGGCCGCACCAAGGCGATCGAGCAGGAGGACGGCTCCTGGCACATCGAGGGTGTGAAGCGCTTCATCACCTCCGGTGAGCACGACATGGAGGAGAACATCCTCCACTACGTCCTCGCCCGCCCCGAGGGCCACGGCCCCGGCACCAAGGGCCTGTCGCTCTTCCTCGTGCCGAAGTTCCACTTCGACTGGGAGACCGGCGAGCTGGGCGAGCGCAACGGCGTCTACGCCACGAACGTCGAGCACAAGATGGGCCTCAAGGCCTCCAACACGTGCGAGATGACGTTCGGCGACAAGCACCCCGCCAAGGGCTGGCTGATCGGCGACAAGCACGACGGCATCCGCCAGATGTTCATGATCATCGAGTTCGCCCGCATGATGGTCGGCACGAAGGCGATCTCCACGCTCTCGACGGGCTACCTGAACGCGCTGGAGTACGCCAAGGAGCGCGTCCAGGGCTCCGACCTGTCGCAGTTCATGGACAAGACCGCCCCCAAGGTCACCATCACCAACCACCCCGACGTGCGCCGCTCGCTGATGACGCAGAAGGCGTACGCGGAAGGCATGCGCACCCTCGTCCTCTACACCGCGTCCGTCCAGGACGAGATCGCGGTCAAGGAGGCGGCGGGCGAGGACGCCAAGACGCTGCACGGTCTGAACGACCTGCTGCTGCCGATCGTGAAGGGCTACGGCTCCGAGAAGGCGTACGAGCAGCTCGCCCAGTCGCTCCAGATCTTCGGTGGCTCCGGGTACCTCCAGGAGTACCCGATCGAGCAGTACATCCGGGACGCCAAGATCGACACCCTCTACGAGGGCACCACGGCGATCCAGGGCCAGGACTACTTCTTCCGGAAGATCGTCCGCGACCAGGGCGCGTCCCTGAACCTGCTGGCCGAGGAGATCAAGAAGTTCCTCGCGGTCGGCACCGGCGGCGACGAGCTGGCCGGCGCCCGCGACGCGCTCGCCAAGGCCGCCGTGGACCTGGAGGGCATTGTCGGCCGGATGCTGACCGACCTCACCGCCACCGGCGAGGACGTCAAGAACATCTACAAGGTCGGCCTCAACACCACCCGCCTGCTGCTGGCCTCCGGCGACGTCGTCGTCGGCTACCTGCTGCTGCGCGGCGCGGCCGTCGCCGCCGAGAAGCTGGAGACCGCGTCCCCCAAGGACAAGGCCTTCTACCAGGGCAAGATCGCGGCCGCGAAGTTCTTCGCCGCCAACGTCCTGCCGGGCGTCACGACCGCGCGCGAGATCGCCGAGAGCATCGACAACGAGCTGATGGAGCTGGACGAGGCCGCGTTCTAGTCCTCTCCTCCACCCCTGCGCGCAGGGCGTGGTCATGTCGATCCGGTGCCGCCACCCGACTCGTCCGGGTGGCGGCACCGTCGTACCCGCAAAGGCGGCACGGACCCGGAGTCCCGCCCGAGGGAGGAACCCGCCGGACGGCTGCACCGCGGACGGCCTTTCCCCGCTCGACGGCCCTCCCGCCGCGGACCGGCCTCACCGAGATCGACCGGCTGCAGGCGCCCCACTTAGGCTGGGCTCATGACGAGCAGCGCCCCCACCGCCTTCGACCGCGGCCACACCGACGACCTGATGACCTTCCTCGCGGCGTCCCCCTCGCCGTACCACGCCGTGGCGAACGCCGCCGCGCGGCTGGAGAAGGCCGGTTTCCGGCAGGTCGAGGAGACCGACGCCTGGGACGGCACGAGCGGCGGGAAGTACGTGCTGCGCGGCGGCGCGATCATCGCCTGGTACGTGCCCGAAGGTGCGGCGCCGCACACACCGTTCCGGATCGTCGGGGCCCACACCGACTCCCCGAACCTACGGGTCAAGCCGCAGCCCGACATGGGGGCGCACGGCTGGCGGCAGGTGGCCGTCGAGATCTACGGCGGGCCACTGCTCAACTCCTGGCTGGACCGCGACCTCGGCCTCGCCGGCCGGCTCTCGCTGCGCGACGGCACCACCCGGCTCGTCAACATCGACCGCCCCCTGCTGCGTGTGCCCCAACTCGCCATCCACATGGACCGCGCGATCTACGAGAAGGGCCTCCAGCTCGACAAGCAGAAGCACATGCAGCCCATCTGGGGGCTCGGCGACTCCGTGGGCGAGGGCGACCTCATCGCCTTCCTGGAAGAGGAATCCGGGCTGTCCACCGGGGAGGTCACCGGCTGGGACCTGATGACGCACGCGCTGGAGGCCCCCGCGTACCTCGGCCGCGACCATGAGCTCCTCGCCGGACCCCGGATGGACAACCTGCTGTCCGTGCACGCCGGTACGGCCGCGCTGGCCTCGGTCTCCGCACGCGACGGCCTGCCCTACATCCCCGTGCTCGCCGCCTTCGACCACGAGGAGAACGGCTCCCAGGCGGACACCGGCGCGGACGGCCCGCTGCTCGGGTCGGTGCTGGAGCGCTCGGTGTTCGCCCGTGGCGGCTCGTACGAGGACCGGGCCCGTGCCTTCGCCGGGACGGTGTGCCTGTCCTCCGACACCGGCCACGCGGTGCACCCCAACTACGCGGAGCGCCACGACCCCACGCACCACCCGCGCGCGGGCGGCGGCCCGATCCTGAAGGTCAACGCCAACCAGCGGTACGCCACCGACGGCAGCGGCCGTGCCGTGTTCGCGGCGGCGTGCGAGCGCGCCGGGGTGCCGTGGCAGACGTTCGTCTCCAGCAACTCCATGCCCTGCGGCACGACGATCGGCCCGATCACCGCGGCACGCCACGGGATCCGGACCGTCGACATCGGCGTCGCCATCCTGTCGATGCACAGCGCCCGGGAACTGTGCGCCGCGGACGACCCGTATCTGCTGGCGAACGCCCTGGTGGCGTTCCTGGAGAGCTGAACCGGCAGGAAAAACCGCTTTAGTGCGGCATGGCCGTTCGGGTCGGGGGTACCCGAACGGCCACGTTGCTTTCAGGAGGCGGAAATCATGGGTCTAGGAGGCTGCATCCTGCTCATCGGGGCAGGCGCGATTCTCACCTTCGCAACCGACTGGCAGACGGAGAGCGTCAATCTCGACCTGGTCGGTCTGATCATGATGGCGGTCGGCATCATCGGGGTCGCCGTCTTCACCAGCATCGCCCGGCGCCGCCGCGCGATCGTACCGCCGGTGACACCCACGTACGTGGACGAGACCCGGCGCTAACATCCGGGAAACACCGCCCCTGCCACGGTGTCGACCATGGTTCTGATGGGGCAGACGGACCCGGTGCGCCACCGGGTCCCTGGGCGGCGCGGCAGGGTGCTCACCGCGCTCGTGGCATGCGCGTTGCTGGGTGCGGCGGGCGCCGCGTTCCTGGTCTGGCGGTTCAACGACCGCCCGCCGTGGGGCGATGACGTCGCCTACGAGGGCGGGTACATCCTGGCCACCCGTATCCGCCAGGCGGATGTGACGGGCGAGCGGACTAAGGATCTGCTCGGCGGCGGTTGCGCACGACTGCTGGCGGAGGGCTCGGGAGGCCGCCGGGCCACCCACAACCCTCCGTTGTGGGTGACCGGTTGCCTCGACGGCGCAGCGGGCCTCCCGTCGGCGCACCAGGGCCTGGTGCGCTAGGGCGTGTTTCGAAAGTCCCGCCTGCCCCGCGACGCCTGGCACGCACGCTCGCAGCGTTGTCGGAATCGCCCAAGTACGCCCAGTACGAGGGCGACCCTCCGCCTTGCGATCGCACGCACCAGACGCCGCGGTGCCCGCCCTCCGGGCGGACGGCGCTACTTTCGAAACACGCCCTAGGTCCCCATCCGTAGGCGGATCAGGCGTCCATGCCCGCGAGCACCAGCGGCAGCCGGGTGGCGCCGTCCGGGGTGACACGGACCGGAACACCCCAGTCCTGCTGGTGCACATGGCAGGCCGGGTACTCGTTCTCCGGATCGTCGTCGCACGAGGCGGCCATCGCCGAGACATGCAGAACGCCCTCGGTGACCCCGGGGTCCAGCTCCAGCTCCCGGAACAGGTCCGTACCCGCGCCCTCGCCCGCGGACAGCAGCCCGGGCGGTGTCGAGGAGACGAGAAGCCGGGTCGACGGTCCGTAGCGGATGTCGAGCTTCTGCCCGGCAGGTGCCTGGAACACCACGTCCAGCCGCAGCCTGCCCGGGGCCACGTCGGTGGCGGCGCGCCGGGTGCGATGGGCGACGGCCTCGACCCTTACCGCCTCCTCGGGCAGCCGCAGCCGGGTGAGCCGGTGCCTGGCCGACTCGACGACCACGATGTCCTCGTCCACCAGCACGGCGGCGGACGGCTCGCGCAGATCGGTGGCGAGGGTCGTCACCTCGCCGGTCGCCGGGTCGAAGCGGCGCAGCGCGTGGTTGTACGTGTCCGACACGGCCACCGAGCCGTCCGGCAGCGCGGTCACCCCGAGTGGGTGCTGGAGCAGTGCCTGCTCGGCGGGGCCGTCCCGGTGCCCGAAGTCGAACAGGCCCGTGCCGACGGCGGTGTGCACGACACCTTCGGGGTCGATCCAGCGCAGCGCCGAAGTCTCCGAGTCAGCGATCCACAACCGGTCGGCGGTGGCGGCGAGACCGGACGGCTGCGCGAACCAGGCCTCGGCGGCCGGTCCGTCCACGAGCCCTTCGTTGGTCGTCCCCGCGGCCACCTGGACGGTCCCGGCCTCCGGGTCGTACGTCCACAGCTGGTGGACCCCGGCCATGGCGATCCAGACCCTGCCCTGCCACCAGGCCACGTCCCACGGCGACGACAGATCCACCTCGAGCGCGGGCCCCGAGGCCGGCGAGCCCTGCCACCACTGGCGCCCGGTCCCGGCGACCCGCTCGATCGCCCCGGTCTCCGGGTCGTACGTGCACAGCGCGTGGTTCACGGTGTCGGCGACGATCACCTTCCCCGACGGCAGAAGCGCGAGCCCCTGTGGTTCCCGGAAGTCCCCGGCCCCGTTCCCGTCCCGGCCGATCCTGCGTACGACGGTCTCACCGTCCGCCGCCAGCTCGACGAGCTGGTGCCGGGTCGAGTCGGAGACCAGGAAGTGCCCGGACGGCAGCACGACCGCCTTCCCGGGGAACCGCAGATCCGTCGGCACCGGCTCGGGCGCCACATACGGACCGTCCCCGCGCCGCAGGGTCCCCTTAGCCTCGTGCTCGGCCTCCAGCTCCTCCACCAACCGCTCGATGGCATGAGCATGCCCCTCGCCGGCGTGCTGGGCGACGACATACCCCTCCGGGTCGATCACCACAAGCGTCGGCCAGGCCCGCACGGCGTACTGCTTCCACGTCGCGAGCTCGGGGTCGTCGAGCACGGGGTGGTGCACCTCGTAGCGCTCGACGGCGTCAACGACGGCCTGGTGCTCGGCCTCGTGCACGAACTTCGGCGAGTGCACACCGACGATCACGACGGTGTCCCGGTGCTTCTCCTCGAGCTCACGGAGCTCGTCCAGGACGTGTAGGCAGTTGATGCAGCAGAACGTCCAAAAATCGAGGATCAATGCGCGACCTCGGAAGTCGGCGAGCTTCAGATCCTTCCCGCCGGTGTTGATCCATCCACCCTTGCCGATCAGCTCGGGGGCACGGACGCGGGCTCGTCGGCGGGGCGCGGGGGTGTGCGCCGAGGCAGCATCGTTCATCCTTCAAGCTTGCCATTCGCCCGTGAACGACCGATCACGGCCGCACGACGCGGGTCACCGGCCCGCTCCCTACCCGAGCGCGGACCCCTGCTCCGGCGCTCCGGAGGGAGACTCTCAGGGGCCGACCCCGACGATTCCCAGGGTCCGGATCGGACCGTAGAGCGACGCTTCGCCCCCGGTTCCGGGCGAGTATCGAGTCATCGGGAGCACGCAGGAGTGACTCCCACGAAGGACTCGCGAAGGAGCCCACCATGGCCGCACTTGCCCGCCCCCGTGACGGAAAGATGATCGGCGGAGTGTGCGCGGCGCTCGCGCGGCGCTTCGGCACCTCCGCGACCACCATGCGGGTGATCTTCCTGGTGTCGTGCCTGCTGCCGGGCCCGCAGGTCCTGCTGTACCTGGCGCTGTGGATGCTGCTGCCGGCGGAGAAGACCGCGTCGACCGCCTGGTGAGGGGCCCGAGCAGCCCCGAGGGGCACACCGGATCGAGGTGGACCAGCACGCCTCCCGCCCCGGTGCGGGAGGCGACCGCCCCCGGCGGTCTGCGCCGGGAACACCTACAGGCCCGTCGGCCCGGCGCTCGCTGTCCGCCGAGGACTTTTTCAGCCCCCGGGCCAAAAAGTGTTATCCCGCGTACCCTGTTCCACTCTCCCCTTCTGCCGGACGGACCGGCCTTCCGGTGAGAGAGCGGGGCCCGATGCAGCACATGAAGAAGCCCACCTGGTTCCCCGAGACCGTGGCGCCCCAGGCACTCCGGGACCCGGACGGCGCTGAGCACGACGGGCACGCCTCTCGTGGCGGGCGGCGGCGGGCGGCAGGGAAGGGGCGGCACAGCCGGCGTCCGCGGGCCGGGTTCCGGGCGGACGCGCCGACGTCCGCCGTCGTGGGGGTGGCCGCGGCGGCCGTGCTCACGGGTGGGATCTTCGCGCTGAGCGGGTCGGACGGCGACCGCGGCAACGACAGGGCATCGGCCTCGGCTTCGGTACAGGAGGTGCCGGCGGACTCGGGCATCGCGGTGGCACCGGGCGGCGAGCTCTCCGGGTTCATACCCCCGGCCTCCCCGACGGCCGCGCCGTCGGTGGCGGCCTCAGCGTCTTCCGGTGACGGGGCGCCCACCGGTTCGCAGAGCCGGTCCCCGCACGAGGCGGAGTCCCCAAGTACCTCCCGTAACAAGAACCGCACGACCCGGCCCTCCGCGGAGCCGTCGAAGCAGAAGGCGACGGGCACCGGCAAGGCGAAGAACAAGGCGGCCCGGTTCGCCGAGGAGATCGTCGCGCTGGTGAACGCCGAGCGGGCGAAGGCCGGTTGCGAGCCGCTGCGGGTGGACGCGCGGATGCAGGCCGTGGCCCAGGCGCACGCCGACGACATGGCGGCCCGCAACTACTACGAGCACGTCGACAGCGAGGGACGGCACGCCGACGAGCGGTTGCGCGCCGCGGGCTACCCGGTCGGGATGTGGGGCGAGAACCTCCACCGGGGCCCGGAGGACCCGGTGACGGCGATGACCGGCTGGATGAACAGCCCCACCCATCGGGACAACATCACCGACTGCGACTTCGAAGACTTCGGCATCGGCGTGAACCTCAGTGGCAACGGGCCCTGGTGGGTACAGAACTTCGGCGCCGAGTACTGACTGCCATGATGCTCAACGACGCGGCGACGGCAGCCCCAGCATGCGGTCCTTGAGGGCCGGGAACTGCTCCCTGGTCGCCGCCGGCTTCGTCAGGTCCAGGTCCGCCGTGAGGATCTGCTCGTCCGGGCCCGCCTCAGCGAGCACCTCGCCCCAGGGGTCCACGACGATGCTGTGGCCGGCCTGCTGGACCCCCGCATGGGTGCCCGCGCTGCCGACGGCGAGGACATAGGACTGGTTCTCCACCGCACGCGCCTGGGCGAGGAGGGTCCAGTGGGCGCGGCGGCGCTCGGGCCAGCCGGCCGCGATCACGAGGATGTCGGCGCCCGCGTCCACGAGCCCGCGGAACAGCTCCGGGAAGCGCAGGTCGTAGCAGGTGGCGAGCCCGAGTGTGGCGCCGGGAGAGCCGGGCAGCGGCACCGTGACCAGTTCCGTGCCGGCGGCCATCATCACCGCTTCGCCCTTGTCGAAGCCGAAACGGTGGATCTTCCGGTAGACACGGGCGAGCTCACCCGCGGGGGAGAACACCAGCGAGGTGTTGAAGAGAGCACCTGCAGAGCCTTCGGCAGCCGGGCCCCGTTCCACGATCGAGCCCGCGTGCAGCCAAACCCCCGCGTCCGCCGCGGCCTTGGCCATCACCTCGTGCGTCGGACCGTCGAGGGGTTCCGCCTCGGCCGTGAACAGGTCGTACGCGAAGGCTCCGGTGGGCCACAGCTCCGGCAGCACCACCAGGTCCGCACCGGACTGCTCCCGTACGAGGGCGGCGGCACGCTCCCGCCGGGAATCGACGGATTCCTCCGGGTCTACAGCGATCTGGATGAGCGAAGCGCGCACACTACCACCGTCCTGGCATTCGAGCTGTCAGCCAGCCCTACGATCGTCGTCCGAAAGCACTGCCGGGGTGCCTTCCGGCAGCGTACTGTTCTGTTCCGGGGGCCGCCCCCAGGACCCCCGGCCGCTGCCCAGCAACCAGCCCGCGCACAACCGTCGAGGGGTTCCGTGACCGTCCATCCCAGTCTCCAGACTTACGCCGACGCCTGGAACCACTCCATCGAAGCGATATCCGAGCTGGTGCAGCCGCTTGTCGAGGGCGAGTGGAACCGCCCGACTCCGTGCCCCGGTTGGTCGGTGCGCGACATCGTGTCGCACATCATCGGCATGGAGTGCGAGATGCTCGGCGATCCCCGGCCGATCCACAGCCTGCCCCGCGATCTCTACCATGTGCGCAGCGAGTTCGCGCGCTACATGGAGATGCAGGTCGATGTGCGGCGCCACCACACCGGGCCCGAGATGACGGCCGAGCTCGAGTACACGATCATCCGGCGCAACCGTCAGATACGGAACGAGAACCGCACCCCCGACACCTTGATGCGTGCCCCGCTGGGCGCCGAGCAGACACTGGAACTGGCCTACCGGATGCGGGCGGCCGATGTCTGGCTGCACGAGCAGGACCTCCGCACGGTCCTCGGCAGGCCGGGCAACCTCGATGCCCCCGGCGCCCATATCGTCCGCGACAACTTCCTGACGGTCCTGCCCAAGGTAGTCGCCCGGGACGCGGGCGCCCCGCCGCGCTCCACGGTGGTCTTCGACGTCAGCGGGCCGCTGGAGTTCCTGCGTACGGTGCGGATCGACGCGGAGGGGCGGGGCACGATCGACGGGGCTCCGGCGCTGGGTCCGGCCGTGTCCTTCGCCCTGGACTGGGAGACGTACGTACGGCTGGCGGCGGGCCGGGTGAAGCCCGCGGCCGTGGCCGACCGGATCAAGGTCGAGGGTGACGCGGATCTGGCCGCGGCGATCCTGGACCGCTTCGCGGTCACCCCGTAGCGCCCGTCCCGGGGTGCCGCACGGCGGCAGCGCGGGGCGAACGCGGACCCCACCGCGCGGCCCGCTCACACCGGTACGTGCACGGCCTCCACCCGGCTGGCCACCAGCCGGTCGCGCTCGCGGCGTGCCGTGCGGGCGCGCAGCCGCAGGATCTGGGCGACTCCCAGGGTCTGGAGGACGAAGACGGAGGCGAAGGCGATCCGGTAGTTGTCTCCGGTCATGTCCAGCAGCACGCCCACCGCGAACAGAGTCGTCATCGAGGCCACGAAACCGCCCATGTTGACGATTCCGGAGGCCGTGCCCTGACGCTGGGGCGGATTCGCGGGGCGTGCGAAGTCAAAACCGATCATGGAGGCGGGGCCGCAGGCACCGAGCACCACGCACAGCGTGATCAGCAGCCAGGACGGGGCCTGTTCGCCCGGGTACGCGAGGGTCGCCGCCCACAGCAGGGCGGTGGCCGCGACCGTGCCGAGCGCGAGGGGAGCCCGGGCGGCATGGTGCCGGGCGACGACCTGCCCGTATACGAGCCCCACGACCATGTTGGTGACCACCACCAGCGTGAGCAGCTCGCCCGCGGCCTCCCGTGACCGCCCCTGGTCCTCGACCAGGAAGGGCATGCCCCACAGCAGCAGGAACACCATCGCGGGGAACTGGGTGGTGAAGTGCACCCACATCCCGAGCCGGGTGCCGGGCTCGCGCCAGGCCGCGGCTATCTGCCGGCGGACGAAGGCGGCGCCGCTGTGCGGGACCGGTGCGGGGGCGTGGCCCTCGGGGTGGTCCCTCAGGAAGAGCGACACCAGTACGAGCACGACGACCCCGGCCAGGGCGCTGCCCGCGAAGGTCGCGGTCCAGCCGAGCCCGTGCAGCAGCCGTGAGACGGCGATGGTCGAGACGAGATTGCCCGCCATCCCGAACAGCGCGGCGACCTGGGCGATCATCGGGCCGCGCCGGGCCGGGAACCAGCGGGCGCCGAGCCGCAGCACGCTGATGAACGTCATCGCGTCGCCGCAGCCGAGCAGTGCGCGGGAGGCGAGGGCCGTTCCGTAGGAGGGGGAGAGCGCGAAGCCGAGCTGTCCGGCCGTGAACAGCACGACCCCGAGGGTGAGGACCTTCTTGGTGCCGAGCCGGTCGACCATCAGACCGACGGGTATCTGCATGCCCGCGTAGACGAGCAGCTGGAGTATGGAGAAGGTGGACAGCGCTGAGGCGTTGACATGGAAACGGTCGGCGGCGTCGAGTCCGGCGACGCCCAGGGACGTCCGGAAGATCACGGCCACGAAGTAGACGGCGACGCCGATGCCCCAGACCGCCAAGGCCCGACGCCCACCGGGCGGATCAGCAGGGGGGCAACCGGCGCCGGCTGGGCCGGCGGAGCTGGTGTCGCTCACCGGTCCTCACCCCGCACCAGTACCTTCACCCAGCCCAGGTGTCTGCGCACGCACTCCGCCGCGCCCTCGGTGTCACCGGCCTTGATGGCCTCCAGCAACTCGGCGTGTTCGGTGATGTTCTTGGTGACCCGCTCGGGCTGGGCGTGCATCAGAGCGACGCCCATCCGTAGTTGCCGGTCGCGCAGCTGGTCGTAGAGGCGGGCGAGGATCTGGTTTCCGGCGTGCTGGACGATCTCGGCGTGGAAGCGGCGGTCGGTGGCGGCGACCGCGGCGAGGTCGCCTTCCTCGGCCCGGCGACGCTGCTCGTCCACCAGCGCCGCCAGCCGTTCGACGAGCGCGGCGGGCGCCGGGACGGACCTGCGGACGGCGAACTCCTCCACCAGCAGCCGGGTCTCGATCACATCCGCGATCTCCTGCGCGGAGACGGCGAGCACCAGGGCGCCCTTCTTGGGATAGAGCTTGAGCAGCCCCTCCATCTCCAGCTTGAGCAGGGCTTCGCGCACCGGGGTGCGGGAGACCCCGACCGCCTCGGCGAGCTCGCCTTCGGTGAGGAGCGTGCCGCCCTCATAACGGCGGTCCAGTACGGCCTGCTTGATGTGGGCGTAGACACGGTCGGCGGCAGGGGCGGCGGCTGGCATGCGCACAGCATAGATACAACAGAGGTACATCAGGAGACCCCGTCCAGCATTCAGGACAGGGCACCCCAGGGCGACAAGGGAGAGCGAAGGACGGTGGACAGCAGGGGCAGCAGGGGAGGAAAGGGACCCCCCATGGAAGACGGAGTGAGATCTGCACAACTTCCGTACATCCGTAGGGCGCCCTCCGTCGTCTCACATGTCGACAGATGACGTATACGCCAAAACGGAGCGTTCCCTTGATAACCAGCCTCACCGGCGTGCGCAGAGCCGCGACAGCGGTTCTCGCTGGCGGCCTGCTGCTGACGGTCTCGCCCCTCGCGGCTCCGGCCCAGGCGGCGACCCAGCCCATCCCGTCCATCAGCGCCAAGGGCGGATTCCTGCTCGACCAGGCGGATGGCAAGGCCATCTACGGCAAGGCGAACAACACCCGGCGCCAGATGGCCAGCACCACCAAGCTCGTGACGGCCATCACGGTGCTCACCCAGACCGGTGTGGACCTCAACAAGAAGGTCACCGTCAAGCAGGCCTACCGTGACTACGTGACCCGCGAGGGCGCGAGCACCGCCGACCTGCGCACGGGCGACAAGCTGACCGTCCGCCAGCTGCTGTCCGCGCTGATGCTGCCGTCCGGCTGCGACGCCGCGTACGCGCTCGCCGACACCTTCGGCACCGGCTCGACCCGCACCGCCCGCACCCAGTCGTTCATCGGGAAGATGAACAAGAAGGCCACCCAGCTCGGCCTGACGAACACGAAGTTCGACTCGTTCGACGGCATCTCCCCCACGGGCAACAACTACACGACCCCGTGGGACCTGGCGAAGCTCGCCCGTCACGCGATGAGCAGCTCCGTCTTCCGCGATGTCGTCAAGGCGACCTCGTACAAGACCACCGCGCCCACCAGCACCGGCGGCACCCGCACCTACACCTGGTACAACACCAACAAGCTGCTGGGCTCCTACAGCGGCGCGATCGGTGTGAAGACCGGCACCGGTACGGCCGCCGGCCCCTGCCTGGTGTTCGCCGCCACCCGCAACGGCAAGACCTACACCGGTGTGGTGCTCAACGGCACCGACCGCTTCAACGACGCGGCCAAGCTGCTGGACTTCGGCTTCGGCTCGTCGACGGCGCGCACGATGAAGCTGCGCTCGCTGCCGGTCGACGCACAGCGCGACTGATCCGGTCACTCGCACAACGCTGAAGGGCCCGTCCTCCCGGACGGGCCCTTCAGGGTTCATCAGACGTTGATCACGCCCAGGTGATCAGCCGCTTCGGCTGCTCCAGGACGGCGGCGATGTCCGCCAGCACCTTCGAGCCGAGCTCGCCGTCCACCAGCCGGTGGTCGAACGACAGCGCCAGCGTGGTGACATGGCGCGGCTTGACCTTGCCCTTGTGGACCCAGGGCTGGAGCTTGATGGCACCCACCGCGAGGATCGCGGACTCACCCGGGTTGAGGATCGGCGTACCGGTGTCGACGCCGAACACGCCGACGTTGGTGATGGTCACCGTGCCGCCCTGCATGGCGGCGGGCGTGGTCTTGCCCTCCCGGGCCGTGCCCACCAATTCACCGAGGGACTCGGCAAGCTGCGGCAGGGTCTTGTCGTGCGCGTCCTTGATGTTCGGCACGATCAGACCGCGCGGGGTGGCGGCGGCGATGCCCAGGTTCACGTAGTGCTTGAGCACGATCTCCTGGTTCGCCTCGTCCCAGGAGGCGTTGACCTCCGGATTGCGCTTGATCGCGACCAGCAGGGCCTTGGCCACCAGCAGCAGCGGGTTCACCCGCAGCCCGGCCATGTCCTTGTCGCCCTTGAGCTCCTCGACCAGCCGCATCGTGCGCGTGACGTCGACCGTCACGAACTCGGTGACATGCGGTGCCGTGAAGGCGCTGCCGACCATCGCCTGTGCGGTGACCTTCCGTACGCCCTTGACGGGGACACGGGTCTCCCGGGCACCGGCCGCCACCGGGACCGCGGCGGCCACCGCCACCCCGGGCTCCGGGGTCCCCGCGGGGATGTCGGCCGGGGCCGCGGGCGCGACCGCGGCGTGGACGTCCTCGCGGGTGATGACGCCGTCAGGACCGGTGGGCACGACCGTCGCGAGGTCGACCCCGAGGTCCTTGGCCAGCTTGCGGACCGGCGGCTTGGCCAGCGGGCGGGCCGCGGTCGGCACCGAGGACGCAGCGGAACCGTGGCCGTTGAGCTCGGCCTGTACGGCAGCCGCGGCCTGGTTCTGCTCCGGTACCGACGTGCCCTTGCGCGGGCGGCGCTTGGTGGAGGACTCGGCCACGCCGTAACCGACGAGCACCGGCTGGCGGCTGGCCGGCTTGTCGTCCGTGTCCTTGGCCGCGGGCTCGGCGGCGGCGAGCGCCGGCTCGGTCGCCGCCGGGGGCGGCTCCTCGACCGGGCCGGAGCCCGGCGCCACGTCCACCGTGATGATCGCGGTGCCCACATCCACCGTGGTGCCCTCGCCGAAGCGCAGCTCGTGCACCACGCCGTCGTACGGGATCGGCAGCTCCACGGCCGCCTTCGCCGTCTCTACCTCGCACACGACCTGGCCGTCGGTGACGGTGTCGCCGGGCTGGACGAACCACTTGAGGATCTCGGCCTCGGTGAGTCCCTCGCCCACGTCGGGCATCTTGAACTCACGGAAGCGTGCGGAAGTCGCGGGGTTTTCCGTCATCGTCGTCACGACCTTCTCCTCAGTACGCCAGCGAGCGGTCGACGGCGTCGAGCACCCGGTCGAGCCCCGGCAGGTACTCCTCCTCCACCCGGGCCGGCGGATACGGGGCGTGGAAGCCGCCCACGCGCAGCACCGGCGCCTCCAGGTGGTAGAAGCACCGCTCGGTGATACGGGCGGCGATCTCCGCGCCGGCGCCGTAGAACACCGGGGCCTCGTGGACCACCACGAGCCTGCCCGTCTTCTCGACGGACCGCTGGATGGCGTCGAAGTCGATCGGGGACATCGAGCGCAGGTCGAGGACCTCCACCGACTTGCCCTCCTCCTGGGCCGCCGCGGCGGCCTCCAGGCAGACCTTCACCATCGGGCCGTAGGCCGCGAGGGTGACGCCGGTGCCGGTGCGGGCGACCCGGGCCGCGTGCAGCGGGTCCGGGATGGCCTCGATGTCGACCTCGGCCTTGTCCCAGTAACGCCGCTTGGGCTCGAAGAAGATCACCGGGTCATCGCTCTGGATGGCCTGCTGAAGCATCCAGTAGCCGTCGGACGCGTTCGACGGGGAGACCACCTTGAGCCCCGGCACGTGCGCGAACAGCGCCTCGGGGGATTCGGAGTGGTGCTCCACCGCGCCGATGCCGCCGCCGTAAGGGATGCGGACGACGACCGGAAGCTTGATCTTGCCGAGGGCACGGGCGTGCATCTTGGCGAGCTGGGTGACGATCTGGTCGTACGCCGGGAAGACGAAGCCGTCGAACTGGATCTCGACCACCGGGCGGTAGCCGCGCAGCGCGAGGCCGATCGCGGTGCCGACGATTCCGGACTCGGCGAGCGGCGTGTCGATGACCCGCTCCTCGCCGAAGTCCTTCTGGAGCCCGTCGGTGATCCGGAAGACCCCGCCGAGCTTGCCGACGTCCTCACCCATGATGAGGACCTTGGGGTCGGTGTCGAGGGCCTTGCGCAGCGATTCGTTGAGCGCCTTCGCGAGGGACATCTTCTCTGCGGTCATGGCTTACTTGCCCTCCTGGGAGGCGTCCGCGAAGGACGCCTGGTACGCGGCGAACCCGGCGCGCTCCTCGTCGACCAGCGCATGGCCGTCCGCGTAGACATGGTCGAACATCGACATGTCGTCCGGGTCGGGCATCGCTCGCACGGCCTCGCGCACCCGCTTGGCCAGCACGTCGCTCTCCTCGTCGAGCGCGGTGAAGAAGGCCTCGTCGGCGTGGCCCTGCGCCTCCAGGTACCGGCGCAGCCGCAGGATCGGGTCCTTGGCCTCCCAGGCCGCCCGCTCGTCGTCGTGGCGGTAGCGGGTCGGGTCGTCGGACGTGGTGTGGGCACCCATCCGGTACGTGAACGCCTCGACCAGGGTCGGGCCCTCGCCGCGCCGGGCGCGCTCCAGGGCGGAGCGGGTCACGGCGAGGCAGGCGAGTACGTCGTTGCCGTCCACGCGGACGCCGGGGAAGCCGAAGCCGCGGGCGCGCTGGTAGAGCGGGACGCGGGTCTGGCGCTCGGTGGGCTCGGAGATGGCCCACTGGTTGTTCTGGCAGAAGAACACCACCGGGGCGTTGTAGACCGCCGAGAAGGTGAAGGCCTCGGCCACGTCGCCCTGGCTGGAGGCGCCGTCGCCGAAGTAGGCGATGACCGCGGAGTCCGCGCCGTCCTTGGCGACACCCATCGCGTATCCGGTCGCGTGCAGCGTCTGCGAGCCGATCACGATCGTGTACAGGTGGAAGTTGTTGCTGTTCGGGTCCCATCCACCGTGGTTCACGCCGCGGAACATGCCGAGCAGGTTCGTCGGGTCGACCCCGCGGCACCAGGCGACGCCGTGCTCACGGTAGGTGGGGAAGACGTAGTCGTCGTCGCGCAGGGCGCGGCCGGAGCCGATCTGCGCGGCCTCCTGGCCGAGCAGCGAGGCCCACAGGCCCAGCTCGCCCTGGCGCTGGAGGGCCGTCGCCTCCGAGTCGAAACGGCGGGTGAGCACCATGTCGCGGTAGAGCCCGCGGAATTCCTCGGGGCTCAGGTCGACGTCGTAGTCCGGATGCGCCACCCGCTCGCCCTCGGGCGTCAGCAGCTGCACGAGCTCGGGCTCGGTACGCCCGGCCTGCTCGCTCTGCTGCCCTGCCTGCTGCGGCTTGGCGGCGCTTTTCTTCGCCACGGTGCGCTTGGTAGCGGCCTTGGCCGCGGTCGCGCTCGTATCGGCGCTCTTCTCGGCTCCGGCGCTGACGCGCTTACTGCTGCGGCGCGGTTTGCTCGCGGCAGTGCTCTCCACGGTCACGTGCGTGCTCCTCCGTCGGTCCGGCCCCCGGGATCCGCCGGGTACCAGTGCGGCTCACCTGTGCCCGTACCCGGGCACGGGGTGGGTGCACCGTTGGGTATCCGTCGGGAAACAGGCGTGACAGGTGCCCCGGCGTGCTCCCTGTCACAGGCACGTTACCCAGTGGACCGCATTCCTGCGAAACCCCATTTGACCTGCGATTTTGCTTGGATATCCAAGTAAATCGGGAAACGGGGGAACCGCAGCAGGTCAGAGCACTGGTCACGGCCATGCAGGCCGCCGGAACACGGGCACGGTATCCCGGGTACCCCGGGCACGGGAAGAGCCAATATGTGAGACTTACTTTGTGCCCGAATCGCGAAAAATCACGGTATTCCTGCTGGACGACCATGAGATCGTCCGCCGCGGCGTGCACGAATTGCTCTCCATGGATGACGGCATCGAGATCGTCGGGGAGGCCGGTACGGCGGCGGACGCCCTGGTGAGAATTCCCGCTGTACGGCCGGATGTGGCCGTTCTGGACGTACGCCTTCCGGATGGCAGCGGGGTCGAGGTCTGCCGCGAGGTGCGCTCCCAGAACGAGGACATCAAGTGCCTGATGCTCACCTCGTACGCCGATGACGAGGCACTTTTCGACGCGATCATGGCCGGGGCCTCCGGTTACGTCCTCAAGGCGATCCGCGGCAGCGAACTGCTGGCGGCGGTGAAGGACGTGGCCGCGGGCAAGTCGCTGCTCGACCCGGTGGCCACCGCGCGCGTACTGGAGCGGCTGCGGGACGGCAGCAGTCCGCACACCGACGACAAACTCACCAATCTGACCGACCAGGAACGCAGGATCCTGGACCTGATCGGCGAGGGTCTGACCAACCGGGCGATCGGCGAGCGGCTGCACCTCGCCGAGAAGACGATCAAGAACTATGTCTCGGGACTGCTCGCCAAGCTGGGCATGGAGCGGCGTTCGCAAGCCGCCGCGTACGTGGCTCGGATGCAGGCGGAACGACACTGAGAGTGGCCGCGTCCGGCCGGCTCCGACCGACTGTGCCGGCCCTGTCCCGGCCTGAGCCATCCGGAGCATTCCGAAGAGCGACACGCGCGACACGCTGAGTGATCTATCATTTGGCGGGTGCCGCGCTCATTTGCTACTGCTCCACCTCCGCTGGGTGAACTGCTGCGGCGGTACGAGAACCCCGGCGAGCCCCTCTCCTGCGAGCCCGTCACCCAGGGCCTCCTCAACCGCGGCTACCGGCTCGCCACCACCCGCGGTGCCTACTTCCTCAAGCACCACCTGGACGCGCCCACCGCCGACCGGGCCACCATCGTGCGCCAACACCGCGCCACCCAGCGGCTCCAGTCCCTGGGCGTCCCCGTCGCCCCACCCGTCCAGGACACCGCGGGCGACACCGTCGCCGTGATCGGCGGGCGCTGCTACGCCCTGCACCCCTGGGTGGACGGACGACACCGGGTGGGTGCCCAGCTCACCACGGCCGAGTCACGGCGGCTCGGCGCCCTGCTCGGCCGGGTGCACACCGGGCTCGACCAGGTCATGGAAGCAGACGGACAGCCCGGGGAGCATGACAGCGCGGACCCGGACGAGACCTTCGCGCTGATCGACGAGCTGCTGGAGCTGGCCCGCAGCCACAGCCCCCGGGACACCTTCGACCTGCTCGCCGAACACCGACTGCGGGAGCGCAGGTCCCTGCTGGAGCGCCACGCGCACCGCCGGCCGCCGGCCGGCTCGGCGAGCGGCTGGGTGCACGGGGACTTCCATCCGCTGAACCTGCTCTACCGGGGCGGGGAGCCGGCGGCGATCGTGGACTGGGACCGGCTGGGCGTACAGCCACGGGCCGAAGAAGCCGTACGGGCAGCGGCGATCTTCTTCGTACGGCCGTCAGGGGTGCTGGAGCTGCCGAAGGTAAGGGCCTATGCGCGGGCGTACCGGCGCGCGGCGGGCGCGGACAGCGCGGAGCTGGCGGCGGCCGTGCACCGGGTGTGGTGGGAGCGGCTCAACGACTTCTGGATACTGCGCTGGCGCTACCAGCTGCACGACCGCAGGGCCGACCCGCAGTTTCCGGCGGTGTCGGCCCTGGCGGTGTGGTGGACGAGGGAGTACGAGGCGGTGTGCGAGGCCTTCGCGGGGTGAGCGGAGGCGGTGCCGTGCATGCGGGACCCCCGTGGCCCCGCGTCGGTCTCGCCGCCCCGCGCTGCCCCTGCGGGCCCGGGCTCAGCCCGCGCCCGCGTCCGTCCCCGCGTCCGTGCCCGCGTCCGTACCCGTCGACGTACCGGCATCGGTGCCCGCGTCCGTACCCGTCGACGTACCGGCGTCCGTCCCCGCGTCCGTACCCGTCGACGTACCGGCGTCCGTCCCCGCGTCCGTACCGGCGTCGGTGCCCGCGTCCGTACCGGCGTCGGTGCCCGCGTCGGTGCCCGCGTCGGTACCCGTCGACGTACCGGCGTCGGTGCCCGCGTCCGTACCGGCGTCGGTACCCGTCGACGTGCTCGGGGACTGCTCGGTGGACGGGCTGTGCTGCTCCTTCGGGTCCTCGGGCGTCCAGTCGCCGCCCTGGCTGCCCCCGTTGTCGGAGCTGGACTCCTCGGGCTGCTGCTCTTCCTTCTCGGGCTCCACCGGCTCGGGGCTCGACTCCTGCTTCTTCTCAGGGGTCTTGGTGACCGGCGTCTGCTGCTTCTGATCGTTGGTGGTGTCGTTCGCCCGGTTCAGCGCGAAGGCCACGCCCGCCGTGATGGCGACCAGCGCGAGCGCGACGAACATCAGCACCTTGCCGCGCCCGCCGCCACCGGAATTGCCCTTGCCGCCGTAGCCGCCGCTTCCGTAGCCGCCGTTGTAACCGCCGTCGTCCGGATTGCGCGGCGGGAGGATCGAACCCTGCGGGGTGTCGGCGGAGTTCGGGTGTCCCATCACGGTCGTCGCGGACATCCCCATCGCGGGGGTGTAGCCGACCTCGTGCATCCCGACCGGGCCGGTGTCCCACGTACCGGTGTGGCTGCCCGACTGCTGGAGCATCTGGAGCCCGTACTGCACCAGACCGCGCATCTCCTCGGCGCTCTGGAACCGGTCGTCCGGATCCTTGGCGAGCGCCCGCATGGCCAGCCCGTCCAGCTCGGGTGGTGCCACGTCAGAGACCTCGGACGGCGGCACCGGCATGTCCTGGACATGCTGGTAGACCACGGAAAGCGGGGTCTCACCGGTGAACGGCGGGCGCAGCGCGAGCAGTTCGTAGAGCAGGCAGCCGGTGGCGTACAGGTCGGACCGGTGGTCGACGGCCTTGCCGAGCGCCTGCTCGGGTGAGAGGTACTGCGGGGTGCCCATGACCATGCCGGTCTGGGTCATCGTGGTCGACGCGCCGTGCAGCGCGCGGGCGATGCCGAAGTCCATCACCTTGACCGCGCCGCTGTGGGTGATGATCACGTTGGCGGGCTTGATGTCCCGGTGCACGATGCCGTGCTGGTGCGAGTACGCCAGCGCCTCGAGGACCCCGGACACGATGATCAGCGCCTGCTCGGGCGGCGGCGCCTCCGCATTGACGAGCAGGTCCCGGATCGTGCGGCCCTCGACCAGCTCCATGACGATGTACGGCACGGACTGGCCGCCCACGACATCCTCGCCGGAGTCGTACACGGCCACGATGGCATGGTGGTTGAGCCCGGCGACGGACTGCGCCTCGCGTGTGAAGCGGGCCTTGGAGACCGGGTCCTCGGCAAGGTCGGCGCGGAGCAGCTTGACGGCGACGGTACGCCCGAGCCGTACGTCCTCGGCCGAGAACACCTCGGCCATGCCGCCTCTGCCGAGACGGCCGGTGAGCCGGTAGCGGCCATCACCGACGAGCCCGCCTACAGCGGCATCCGAGACTCCGCCGCTGCTTGCTTCGGGTTCGGGTGCCATCAGTCCTCGCCGTCGTTTCCGTGCCGCCTCGCGCGTCGGCGCGCGCGATGGTCTTCCTTATAGTGCTCAGTACTCTGCCCCGTCACGCTACAGGTTCCGGGAGCCGCCCCGGTCCGGGATCGGCTGGTCGTCAGGTCGTCCGGAACCCCCGTATCGACCCTCCCGCTGTGCGGATACGAGAATCCCCGGGCATCCATTCATGGGATTTCGTGAGTTTCCTGTAACACTCGCCGGACGCTTCTTGTGCGTACGGTCACGGAACGGGCACCCGGCTTGACGTGTACGTCCCCTGCGGCAGACTTGGCCCGTCATACGGATCACCGCCGCAAACGGATCACCGCCGCCGGGGCGCTTAGGGGGAAGCACAGAATGAGCAGCCACGACGGGGCGGACGGGGCGCGAGGCCGCTACGCGGGCGGTTCGCTGGCCGGCGGCAGGTACCAGCTTCGCGATCTGCTCGGCGAGGGCGGAATGGCGTCCGTCTATCTCGCGTACGACAGCGCGCTCGACCGGCAGGTCGCCATCAAGACCCTGCACACCGAGCTCGGCCGTGAGCAGTCCTTCCGTGAGCGCTTCCGCCGGGAGGCCCAGGCCGTCGCCAAGCTGTCGCACACCAACATCGTGTCGGTCTTCGACACGGGCGAGGACGCCGTGGTGTTCGCCGACCCCACCCAGGGCGACGGCGGAGTGATGCCGTACATGGTGATGGAGTACGTCGAGGGGCAGCCGCTCGGCTCGGCCCTCCAGGCGGACATCCGGCAGCACGGGGCGATGCCCGCGGACAGGGCACTCAAGGTGACCTCCGATGTGCTGGCGGCGCTGGAGACCAGCCATGAGGTCGGTCTGGTGCACCGGGACATCAAGCCCGGCAACGTGATGCTGACCAAGCGCGGTGTGGTCAAGGTCATGGACTTCGGTATCGCCCGGGCCATGCAGTCGGGTGTCACGTCGATGACACAGACCGGCATGGTCGTCGGCACCCCGCAGTATCTGTCGCCGGAGCAGGCACTCGGGCGCGGAGTGGACGCCCGCAGCGATCTGTACTCCGTCGGCATCATGCTCTTCCAGCTGCTGACGGGTCGGCTGCCGTTCGACGCCGACTCCCCGCTGGCGATCGCCTACGCGCACGTCCAGGAGGAGCCGGTCGCCCCGTCCTCCATCAACCGCTCGCTGACCCAGGCGATGGACGCGCTGGTGGCCCGCGCGCTGAAGAAGAACCCCAACGAGCGCTTTCCCAGCGCCGCCGCGATGCGGGACGAGTGCATGCGGGTGGCGTCCGCGGGGCAGACCGGCGCGCCGGTGATCATCGCGGGCGGTCCGGCCAACAGCGGGTCGGGCGTCGGCTCGGCGGTCTTCCCGCCGCTGGACCAGTCGCACGCGGGCCCGGCCACGCCGGGTATGCAGCATGTGCAGCAGCCGTACATGCCGCCGACCCCGCTCGGGCCCCAGCATCCGCTGCAGGCGCCGGGGACTGTTCCGGCGCCCGGGCCCTACACCCATCCGGGGGCGTCGCCGGCGCACGGGCAGGCACCGGTGCCCGCGCAGTCGTACGGCTACCCGCAGCAGACCGCGGCACCGGCACCGGCGTACGCACCGCAGACCCCGCCCCCTTCCCCGTACAACACCACCACCAGCACGGGTGGCCAGAGCAGCGGCGGCGGCCGTCGGAACACCCCGGTGATCGTGGGCTCGATCGCGGTCGCCCTGCTGGCGATCGGCGGCCTGCTCGCCGCCATCAACATGGGGGGCGACGACGGCCAGGGGTCGGGCGGCACGGACGGCAAGCCGACGAGCTCGGCGGTGGCCGATCACAAGGGCCCCGACCTGAGCAGGACCATCGACAAGGAGAAGTGCACCTCCCCGCAAGAGGGCAACGATCCCGAGAAGTTCCAGACCCCTGACTTCAAGTGGAAGAACATCACCTCGGTCAAGGACTGCATCCAGGCTGCCGGCTGGGAGATCACCAAGGAGTCGCCGACGGACGAGAACGTGTACGGCGAGGGCACGGTCCTGACGCAGTACCCTCCGGCCGGCACGGAGATCTCAGAGAGCGATGCCAGGTTCACCCTGGAAGTCTCGACGGGCAACCCGGAGTAGCTGCCGGCTTTCGAGCCTTCGGAACCCGTCGCGTGTCACCGGACACCGCGACGGGTTCTTTCACTCGCTTTCGCCTGCTTCTACCTGATGCCATCCCCTCCATCTGGTTTCCTGCGATTTCACCCGCCCAGAACATCCGAGATGCCCGTATTACCCTCTTATGTGACGCTGAGTCTGATATAGCGACACGGCAAGAGAGGGGGCCATGCGATGACTCCAGAGCCCCGGCTCCGCACGCACCGCGCTCCGGCCGCCGCTGCCGTCGCCGCCCTGATGCTGGCCCTGCCGGCCACGGCGTACGCCGGTGAACGCGACACGCACACGGCTCACCTCGCCCCGCTCTTCCCTCTGCCCGCACTCGCGCCCAAGCCCACAGCCCCGCCCTCGCTGGCGGGCCGTGAGGTGGGCGAGGGGCGGCAGCGACCCGGGCGGCGAGCCACGCCGCCGGCGCCCATATCGCCATCGCCACAGCCCCCTTCGGCACCCTTCGCCCCGGTGGCACCCCCGATATCGCCGTCCGTGAAGCGCCCTGCCCCCTTCGCTCCCCTCACACCGGCCACTCCCGCCATGCCCACCCCTTCCGCCGCTTCCCGACCGCCTGTCGCGCCCGTGACTCCCGTCACGTCCGCATCTGCCGCGGCCATCGGTGAGGCCGAGCCCCACGCCGGCCCTCCGGCGCGAGAGCGACGCATCCCCTCGCTGACGCTCGGCACGGGGTTCGCGCTGATGGGACTGGGTCTGGGCTACATAGGGCTGCGCCTGCGGCGGCACTGAGCCAGGCACCGCGGGGCGGACGGCGGGGCCGGGGAAGCCCTTCCCAGGGACCACCGTCCCCCGCAGGACCTACTCCCCGTCTCCCTCTCAGGGCGGTTGTCGGCGACGGCATACTCGGTATACATACTGAGTATGTCGATCCGCCACGGGCTGCTGGCCCTCCTCGAACGGGGCCCCCGCTACGGCTCTCAGCTCCGCACCGAGTTCGAGTCCCGCACGGGTGCCACCTGGCCGCTCAACGTGGGCCAGGTCTATACGACCCTGGGGCGGCTGGAGCGCGACGGGATGGTCGTGCAGGACGGGGAGGACGAGGCGGGGCACGTGCTCTACGCCATCTCCGACACCGGACGGGCCGAGCTGCGGTCCTGGTACGAACGTCCCGTCGACCGCAGCAGTCCGGCCAGGGACGAGCTGTCCATCAAACTCGCCATGGCCGTCGGCACCTCGACGGTCGACATCCGTGAGGTCATCCAGTCCCAGCGCCGCCACACCGTGAAGGCCATGCAGGACTACACCCGCCTCAAGGCGCAGGCACTGGAGACCGAACCCACCGACCGGGCCGACATCGCCTGGCTGCTCGTGCTGGAACAGCTCATCTTCCAGACCGAGGCCGAGGCACGCTGGCTCGATCACTGCGAGGCCCGGCTCATCCGGCTCTCCACAGCGTCGCCACCCCCGGAGCAGGCACCCCCACCCGCCCCTGCTCCCACTCCCGCTCCCGTGGCCGCACGCGCACAGGGCCGCCTGGGGCGGCGGCGCGGCTGACCTCGGTCGCCGTCCCAGCCCACCGCATCCCGTACATCCCATGCGGCAGGTGCCATCGAGCACCTCCGGCCCGTCCCGCTCAGCACATCCGCTCACTCGCGTATGCCCCTGCGTACGCCCAAAGGGGGACCCACCCATGTCCAGCCAGTCACACCAGCAACAGCAGCCACAGCAACAGGGGTCCCGGCACCCTGTGCTCCAGCTCCGCCAGCTCACCCGCGTCCACGGCAGCGGCGCCACCGAGGTACACGCCCTGCGCGGTATCGACCTCGACGTCTACCCGGGTGAACTCGTCGCCGTCATGGGCCCGTCAGGCTCGGGCAAGTCCACCCTGCTCACCATCGCCGGTGGTCTGGACTCCCCGACATCCGGCCAGGTGATCGTGGAGAACACGGACATCACCACCGCCGACCGCAAGACCCTGGCGGCCCTGCGCCGCCGCAGCATCGGCTATGTCTTCCAGGACTACAACCTCATCCCGGCGCTGACCGCCGCCGAGAACATCGCCCTGCCCCGTGAGCTCGACGGCGTCTCCGCCCGCAAGGGCCGCACCGAGGCACTCGCCGCGCTCGAGGAGATGGGGCTGGCCCATCTGGCCGACCGCTTCCCCGACGAGATGTCCGGCGGCCAGCAGCAGCGGGTCGCGATCGCCCGCGCCCTCGTCGGCGAGCGCCGGCTCGTGCTCGCCGACGAGCCCACCGGCGCCCTGGACTCCGAGACGGGTGAGTCCGTGCTCGCCCTGCTCCGTACCCGCTGCGACGCGGGTGCGGCAGGCATCCTCGTCACCCACGAGCCGCGCTTCGCGGCGTGGGCGGACCGGGTGGTCTTCCTGCGCGACGGCGCCGTGGTCGACCAGACCGTGCGCAGCGACGCGGCCTCCCTGCTGAGCGAGCAGGCGGCCGAGCGGTGAAGCACTCGTACCATTCCTGGCGTGCGGCGATACGCATCGCCCGGCGCGACGCCCTGCGTTCCAAGGGACGCAGCTTCCTCGTCCTCGCCATGATCGCGCTGCCCATCATCGGGGTCAGCGCCGCCGATCTGACCCTGCGCAGCGCCGAGCTCTCCACGGAGCAGAGCCTCGAACGCTCGATCGGCGCCGCCGATGCCCGGCTCTCCGGCACCGGCATGGGCGGCGTGGCCATCTACCAGTCCCCTGACGGCACCGACTACGAACCCGTCAAGGACTACGGCGACAAGCCCTATCCCGAGGGCGCGACCGACCTGAAGAAGGCCATCCCCGCAGGGGTGAGGTCCCTGAAGGACTCGACCGGTTCCGCCAAGCTGCGCACCACGCACGGTCTGCTGCACACCGAGGTCCGTGAGCTGAAGGCCGAGGACCCGCTGGCCGCCGGGCTGATGACCCTGCTGAGCGGCCGCTTCCCGCGGGGAGCCGGGGAAGTCGCCGCGAGCACGCATTTCCTGGAGTCGAGCGGGCTGAGTGTCGGCTCCAAGATCACGGCGCGCGGTTTCGACCGCGAGTACACGATCACCGGCTCGTACGAGCTGCCCGGAGCGCTGGAGAGCGACCAGGTCATCGCGCTGCCCGGGGCACTGCTCGACCCGCTCGACAAGGCGCTGCTCGCGGACGACCTGCCCGGGGTCAGCAAGGACACCAGCTATCTGGTGGGCGTTTCGGGTGGTTTCACGTGGAACATGGTCAAGCAGGCCAATGCCAAGGGCGTCGTGGTCGTCTCGCGCTCCGTGCAGCTCGACCCGCCCGCCTCCGCGGATGTCCCGCTGTACCAGACGGGCAAGTGGAACAACTACGAGGCAAGCCCCGCGGCCAAGGCCGCCGCCGTGGCCGCGGCCGCCACCATCGTCGGTCTCGCGATTCTGGAGATCTGCCTGTTGGCCGGTCCCGCCTTCGCCGTGGGCGCCCGGCGCTCGCGCCGGCAGCTCGGACTGGTCGGTGCCAACGGCGGTGACCGCCGCCATATCCGGGCCATCGTCCTCTCGGGCGGTCTGGTGATCGGCGCCGCCGCCGCCGTCGTGGGCACTCTGCTGGGCTTGGCGCTCACCTACGCCCTGCGCCCGCTGCTCGAGGGCTACATCGGCGCCCGCTTCGGCAGCTTCGACATCCGGCCGCTGGAGCTCCTCGGCATCGCCCTGCTCGCCGTGCTCACCGGTCTGCTCGCCGCGATCGTCCCTGCCGTCACCGCGTCCCGGCAGACCGTACTCGCCTCGCTCACCGGTCGGCGCGGCATCCGCCGCAGCAGCCGGGTCCTCCCGCTGATCGGCCTGGCCGCCGTGCTCCTGGGCGCCGGGCTCGCCCTGTACGGCTCGCTCCTCAGCGATCAGCCGATCATCGTCGCGGGTGGAAGTGCCATCGCCGAGCTGGGCGTCGTGGCCATGACCCCCGCCCTGGTCGGCCTCTTCGGCCGGACCGGCCGCTGGCTGCCGCTGTCCCCGCGGCTCGCGCTGCGTGACGCGGTACGCAACCGTGGGCGCACTGCGCCTGCCGTGGCCGCGGTGCTGGCCGCCGTCGCGGGGACGGTCGCCGTCACCACGTACCAGGCGAGCAGGGAGGCCCAGGGCGAGGCCACCTATGTGGCCCAGTTGCCCGCTGGGGCGGTCAGCCTGCTCGTGGACGAGCCGGGTGGCCGGGACGTCGCCCAGGCACGCGAGGCCGCGCAGAAGTACCTGCCGGTCGAGGAGCGGGCCGACGTGGACCGGATCACCGTAGGCAAGAAGCAGTGCACGAGGTACTCCGACGCCTCCGGCTGCGGACTCCACGAGATCGTCATACCGAAGGCGAACGAGTGCCCGCTGTGGGCCAGTGTGCCGGGCGTCGACGACCCCGCAGCGCGGTTCAGCAAGGCCCAGCGCCGGGAGCTCGCCAAGGACTGGCGCTGCAAGGACGACACCGGCTACGAGGCGTACGTCGGCGACGAGAAGCTGCTCAAGGTCCTCGGTATCAACGACCCGGCAGCCGCGAAGGCCCTCGCGGAAGGCAAGGCGGTCTCGTTCGACAAGCGCAATATCGACACCGCCAAGGGCAACAAGGTCGCGATCCGGCTGGTCACCGAGGCCGAGGACGACAAGGCCCAGGCTGCCGGCAAGGAAGCCGAGGGCACGGTCAAGGCGTTCCCCGCCTACCAGATGCCCACGGGCACCAAGTCCTACGGCGTCTCGATGCTCATCCCGCCGTCCGCGGCGAAGTCCGCCGGGCTGATGACCGTGCCGTACGGCGCGTACTACACGACCGACCGTACGCCGAACACCGAACAGAGGCAGAAGCTCGACGCCGAGCTCGACAAGACGGGAGCCGAGGTCAGCCTGCATATCGAGGAGGGCTTTGTCAGCGAGCAGAACATCGTGCTGCTGGCGCTGACCGTCTTCGCCGGGCTGATCACCATCGGCGCCGCGGGAATCGCCACCGGGCTCGCACAGGCGGACGCGGAAGCGGATCTGAAGACCCTGGCCGCCGTGGGCGCTCCGCCCAGGGTGCGCCGCACCCTCAGCGGATTCCAGTGCGGTGTGGTCGCGGCGATGGGCGTGGTGCTGGGCACTGCGGCGGGTGTGCTGCCCGCCGTCGGACTGCGGCTGAGCGAACGCCGCGAGGCGGAGCGCTGGTACCAGCAGGCACTGGACGAGGGCTGGGGCCGGGTGCAGGACCTGCCGCAGGTGCCGATCGTCGTGCCGTGGACCACCCTCGCGGCGCTGCTGATCGCGGTGCCGGTGGGCGCGGCCGTTCTCGCCGCCCTGGTCACACGCTCCCGGGGCGCCGTGGCCAGGCGGGAGGCGACCTGACGGGCGTCCTGCCGTAGGCACGTGTGCCCCCGTGGGAGGGTGGATCACTCTCCCACGGGGGCACACCGTCTGATGAGGCAGTTGTGCGAGAGAATGGGCGGCATGGAGATGCCGAGGAATGAACGGTCGCCGGAGACACCTCATGTCCTCATCGTGGGGCAGGACGGGATGTCGCTCGGCGGCGGTCAAGCTGACGACGAGTCGCGCGAGGTCCCCGTGACGGACATGGTCGAACAGCCGGCGAAGGTCATGCGCATCGGCAGCATGATCAAGCAACTACTGGAAGAGGTAAGGGCGGCTCCTCTCGACGAGGCAAGCCGCGTCAGGCTCAAGGAGATCCACCGGGGCTCCGTCAAGGAACTCGAAGACGGACTGGCTCCTGAACTGGTCGCAGAACTCGAGCGTCTCTCCCTGCCGTTCACCGATGACGCGGTGCCATCGGAAGCGGAACTGCGCATCGCGCAGGCTCAGTTGGTCGGCTGGCTGGAGGGGCTCTTCCACGGTATCCAGACGGCGTTGTTCGCCCAGCAGATGGCGGCCCGCGCCCAGCTCGAACAGATGCGCCGTGCGCTTCCGCCCGGTGCTCCCACGGACGATGACGACTCGTCGCACGGCGCGATCCGCTCCGGCCCGTATCTCTGACTCCCCGACTCCTGACCGTGTTCGCGTCTGCGGCTGCGGCGTACCCGCACCGGATCTGACTGACGGCCGGGCTCTGTTTCACAGCAGAGCCCGGCCGTCGGTCTTTTCCGTCCCGGCGGGCCCGTTCGGCCCTGTTCCGTCCTGCTCAGGCCTTTTGGGCGCTCGGCGCCAACAGCACCACCTTGCCCACGTGGGTGCTCTCCTCCAGCGCGCGGTGCGCCTCGGAGGCCTCGGTCATCGGCAGGGTGCGGTCCACCACGGCGCGTACGGTGCCGCCTGCCAGCAGCGGCCAGACATGCTCCCGTACCGCCGCCACGATCGTCGTCTTCTCGTGCATCGGACGCCCACGCAGCGAGGTCGCCATCACCGCGGCACGCTTGCCCAGGAGGGCCCCGAGGTTCAACTCGCCCTTGACGCCGCCCTGGAGACCGATCACCGCGAGCCGTCCGTTCACGGCCAGCGCCCGCACGTTCCGGTCCAGGTACTTGGCACCGATGATGTCGAGGATGACATCCGCACCAGCCCCCGCGGTCGCGGCCCTGATCTCCTCCACGAAGTCCTGCTCGCGGTAGTCGATCAGGATGTCCGCGCCCAGTTCCGCGCAGCGTCGCAGCTTCTCCTGGCCCCCCGCGGTCACGGCCACCTTCGCGCCCACCGCCTTCGCGAGCTGGATCGCCATGGTGCCGATTCCGCTGGCTCCGCCGTGCACCAGCAGGGTCTCACCCGGCCGCAGATGGGCCATCATGAAGACGTTCGACCACACTGTGCAGGCCACTTCGGGCAGCGCCGCAGCCGTGACCAGGTCCACGCCTTCGGGCACCGGCAGCAGTTGGCCGATCGGTACGGTCACCTTCTCCGCGTAGCCGCCACCGGACAGCAGCGCGCACACCTCGTCGCCGACGGTCCAGCCGGAGACACCGGGCCCAAGTGCGGCGATCCGCCCCGAGCACTCCAGCCCGGGATACGGGGACACCCCAGGAGGCGGGTCGTAGAAGCCCTGCCGCTGCAGCAGATCCGCGCGGTTGACTGCGCTCGCGGCGACGTCGACGAGGACCTCGCCCTCGCCCGGTTCGGGATCGGGCACCTCTGCCCACACCAGCGCCTCGGGACCACCTGGTTCGGGAATCGTGATCGCATGCATGATCGCGAGGCTACTCCGGGGGACCCCGCCGACTACTCCGTGGCACCCAGCGCGCGAACATCCGTTACCCGGGCGATCGTGATGAGACGGTCCGTCAACTGCAAGGGGCTGGCCTGGGGATCGTCGTAACCGAGCAATCGATGCCCGCGCAGCACGCTGATCACCAGATCGTCCGTCTCCCGGACCCCCTTGCCCACCTCGCTCTTGGTCACCGGCCGCTCACCGATATCCAGTCCGCTGCCCTGCTGGATCAGATCCTCCATGACCCTGCCCGCACTGGGACTCAGCACGGAGAGCCCGAGCAGCCGGCCCGCCGCACTGGCACTGGTGATCACCACATCCGCCCCGGACTGACGCAGCAGGGGTGCGTTCTCCTCCTCGCGTACCGTCGCGACGATCCTCGCCCCGCGGTTCATCTGCCGTGCGGTCAGGGCGACCAGCACAGCGGTGTCGTCCCGCTGGGTGGAGATGACCACTTGGCGCGCCTTGTGGACCTCGGCTCGCTGGAGCACGTCACTGCGAGTGGCGTCACCCACGACCCCGGCGAATCCCTCCAGGTTGGCGGCCTCGATGACCTTGGAGCTCGGGTCGACCACGACCACCTGCTCCTTCTTCAGACCCGTCGCGCACAGGGTCTGGATGGCCGAACGCCCCTTCGTTCCGAAGCCGATGACTACGGTGTGGTCCCGCAAAGTGCGCCTCCAGCGATTCAGCCGCCATTCGTCCCGGGTCCGTTCGGTGAGGACCTCAAGCGTGGTGCCGACCAGGATGATCAGAAAAAGCACGCGCAGTGGCGTCACCACCAGCACGTTCACCAGCCGTGCGCTGTTGCTGTACGGGACGATGTCGCCGTAACCGGTGGTGGAGAGGGTGACGGTGGCGTAGTAGACGCAGTCGAGGAAGTTCACCTGCTCATCGGCGTTGTCGTGGTAGCCGCCCCGGTCGAGCCAGACGACCAGCACCGTCAGCCCCATCACTGTCAACGCGAGCAGCAGACGCCTGCCCACCTGCCGCAACGGGTGCTCGACCACTCTGCGGGGCATCCTGACCCGCGTCGTGACCAGCTGTTCATCCGCTTGCCGGGCCATCTGGTCCTGGCCGGGAAGTTTCACGTGAAACGCCCGTCAGCCGGCGGCGGCGTGGTTTTCATCGACTGGGTGGTCGTCGTTGACCGCGTGGACGGCGCGTAGACAGGCGACCAGGGAATTTCCAGGAGCTCCAGCTCGTCGCCGGCTTTCGCCCCACCGGGCGGTACGACAGCGAGTCCGTGCGCGGCGGCGATCCCCCGCAGCATGGCCGGACCGTTGTAGCGCAGCGGCACGAGCCGGCCGCCCCGCCGCACCACGGGCGCCAGCCGTGTGTCCTCCGGGTGACCCTGCGCCTCGGCTCCCAGAGTCGCGAACGAACGTCCCGGAGTGGCACCTCCCAGGGATACCTCCTGCCCCGACATCTCCCGCAGCAGCGGTTCGGCGAGCGTGACCAGACCGGACACGGCGGCCAGCGGGTTCCCGGGCAGGCCCACCAGATACCGACCCGCCGCGAGCCGCGCCAGCAGCATCGGATGACCGGGACGCACGGCGACACCGTCGACCAGCAGCTCCGCCCGCGCCCTGCGCAGCACAGGGTGGACATGGTCCACGGGTCCCCCGGCCGTCCCGCCCGTGGTGACCAGGAGGTCGGCCTCCGATGCCATCACGGCCTGGTACAGGGCGTCGGCATCGTCACGGACCCGGAGCGTGCCGAGGGTCTCCGCACCCAGCGCCCGCAGCCAGGGGGCGACCATCGGTCCCAGAGCGTCACGGATCAGACCGTCATGGGGGAGCCCCTCGGGCAGGAGCTCATCCCCGAGGACAAGCACCTGGACCCGGGGCGGGCGCACGGTGAGCAGCCGGTCGTAACCGGCAGCCGCCGCGAGCCCGAGCACGGCGGGGGTCACCGTCACACCTTCGGGTAGGAGTTCATCCCCTGTGCGGCACTCCTGCCCCCGCGGCCTGATGTCCTGACCATGGGTCACCTGGCGACGGGCGTGCAGATTCCCGCCGCTGTCGGTGCGGGCGTGCTCGCTGCGGATCACCGCGGTGGCCCCGTCGGGGACCCGGGCTCCGGTGGCGATCCGCACCGCCCTGCCGTCGCCGAGTGCCCCGGGCCCACCGTGTCCGGCGAGGATGCCGGGGGCCTCGCCCGCGCGGGCATCCGTGTCCAGGGAAACCGTCTTCCAGGGGCCGGGCCCGGAGACGGCCCATCCGTCCATGGCGGAGGTGTCGAAGGACGGCAGATCGCTGAGAGCTGTGAGCGGTTCGGCGAGCACCTGGCCCAGGGCCTGGCCGAGGGGCACCTGACGAGCCCCGAGGCGGGCGCGCCGCCCCGCCCGCGCGGCGCGGGAGCGGGCCTCGTGCCAGGACACCCCAGGGTGCCGCGAGCCGGACGACCGCCCTTGCCCGGTGCGGTGCCCCCGCACCAGTGCGAGCGCCTCCTCGACACCGTCGTCATCCGCGTCGCCCTCGCCGGCCTCGGCGCGCTCGTTCCGCTCGTTCCGCTCGTTCCGCTCGTTCCGCTCGTTCCGCTCGTTCCGCTCGTTGCTGTCATCGGCCTCGCCGGCGTCGGCGCGAGCGGGGGTGCCGGACACGACGTCTTCCGCGGTCGCGCCGGACTCAACGACCTCACCGGTCTTGCGAATCTCGATGGTCTCGCGAGCCTCAGCGGCCTCACCGGCGCTACCGGTCTCGTGAGCCGCGAGCAGGAGCCCCATGAGGGAGCCCCTACCGGAGACGGTCACCCCTGGTCGTGCGGCGCCCGGAGCGTCGAGTGCGTGATCCCGTGCGGTCATCAGCTACCAGCCTCGCCCTTCTCACCGGCACCACTGGCTTCGGCAGCCCATCGCTCGGCGAGGGCCGCGGCCTTTCTGGCCGCCTCTGCCACGGCCTCGGGCCCCGCAGCACCGGACTTCGCTGCCGCGTAACCGACCAGGAACGTGGTGAGCGGGGCAGCGGGCCGGGCCACGCCGTGCGCGGCGTCCCGTGCGAGATCGAGCAGGACGCCGGTGTCGACATCGAGTTCGATGCCTAGTTCGGCCTTGACCGCGGTGATCCATTCATCAAGCACGTGCCCATGCTCTCTGATACGGGCCCGGGCCGTCGCGATGTCCCCCCAGGTGTCGCAGTCGAAGGAGTCCAGGGGCCCCGCGGAGATCCGCACCACTTCCAGCTCATGGGTGAGCAGCCGCAGCGGCAACCCTGCGAGTCGACCGTGCTCCGTGGCGATGAGCGCGAGTTCGCGGCGCAGCGGCTCGGTCCGGTAGGCCGCGACCAGCGGCTGGTCACGGCCCTCGCCATCGGTGAGCAGCGCCGCTTCCCGCCCGCTGCGGTCCAGGGCTTCGATGAGTCGGCGAACGGTCGCGTCGCCGATGAACGGCAGATCGGCGGCCAGCACCATCACGGTGCCCGCGCTGGCCTCCCGTACCCCGGCGTCCAGCGCGGCGAGCGGACCGCCGCCCGGTGGCGTCTCCCGGACCCATCGCACCGGCCGGACCGTGGCCCGGCGACCGCCGACGACCACGGTCCTCCCGGCGCCGCGGCAGGCGGTGAGCACACGGTCGAGCAGTGCCCGACCGCCGATGCTCACCCCGGGCTTGTCCGCGCCGCCGAGCCGCTCGGCGGCGCCTCCGGCGAGCACGATCGCGTCATAGCCGGGGTTGGTACCCGCCTCATGGCCAGTCATCCCAGCAGTATGAGTCGCGACCATCCCGGTCGGCGAAGGCGGGGCCCGCCCGGGGGCCGCCGCGCCCCAAAGGGACCGCTACAAGGTGCGCAGCAGCACCGCCGGATTCTCCACGCAGTCCGCCACGTACCGGAGGAACCCACCGGCTGTCCCACCGTCACACACCCGGTGGTCGAAGGTGAACGAGAGCTGGACGACCTGACGGACCGCGAGCTCGCCCTCATGCACCCAGGGCTTGGGCACGATCCGGCCGACACCGAGCATCGCCGCCTCCGGGTGGTTGATGATCGGCGTGGAACCGTCGACCCCGAACACCCCGTAGTTGTTCAGCGTGAAAGTCCCGCCCGTGAGGTCCCCCGGCGTGAGGGCACCACGGCGGGCCGTCTCCGTCAGCCGGGCGAACTCCTCGGTGAGCGACTCGGCCGTGCGATCGTGGGCGTCCCGGACGACGGGCACGACAAGTCCGCGCTCCGTCTGGGCCGCGAAGCCCAGATGCACCTCGGGCAGCCGCACGATCTCCCGCGCGTCCAGGTCCACCGTCGCGTTCAGCTCGGGGTAGCGGGCGAGCGCGGCCGTGCAGATCCTGGCGAACAGTGCGAGCAGCGAGATCTTCGGTCCGCCCGCGGCGTTCATCGCCCTGCGGGCGGCCATCAGCTCTGTCGCGTCCGCGTCGACCCAGCAGGTCGCGTCCGGGATCTCCCGGCGGCTGCGGGACAGCTTCTCCGCCACGGCTCCCCGCACCCCGCGCAGCGGTATCCGCTCACCGCGCCCGGTGGTGCGGGTCGCCTGGGCGGGTGCCGCCTCCGGCACGGGGGCCTGCCTGGGCTGCGCCGCCGGGGCGGCGGGCTCGGCGAGTGCTCGTACCGCGTGCTCCACATCGGCCCGGAGGATCAGTCCGTCGGGGCCGGAACCGTGCAGCCGCCGCAGATCGACCCCGTGCTCCCTGGCCAGCTTCCGCACCAGCGGCGATATCACCGCGACGGGTCCTTCGTCCTGGGGCACGGCCCGGGCTGCTCCCGGCCGTGCCGCCGCAGCGCCGAGCCTGGGGGGCGCAGCAGGGGTGGCGGAACGCTCCTCACCCACGAACTCGTCGGGCGCCGGGCTCTCCACCGCGCTGTCCCAGACCGGCTCCGGAAGCGTGTGCCCGCCGCCGTGCTCGCCGCCCTGTGGCTGTGTCCACGCCCCGGCCGACAGCGCCGTGGGCCGGATGCGCTTACGGCGCGCCGCGGGGGCGCCTGTGCCATAGCCCACCAGGACATTGCCGGAGGTCTCGCTCCCGGAGCCGTTGGACGCGGCGGCACCGGATTCACCGGACGCTCCCGGAGCGCCGGACTCTCCGGGCGTGCCCGCCCGGTCCGCGCCGACCGCCACGGTCAGCAGCGGCGCCCCGACGGGCAGCTCGGCGCCCTCCTCACCGAAGCGCGCGGTGACCACGCCCGCATAGGGGCAGGGCACCTCGACCATCGCCTTGGCCGTCTCGACCTCCACGACCGGCTGGTCGATGGCGACGACATCGCCCACCGCGACCAGCCAGCGCACGATCTCCGCCTCGGTCAGGCCCTCGCCGAGGTCGGGCAGCTTGAATTCCAGTACCTGGGCCATCAGCACTCCGCCTCCCACTGCAACCTGGCTACCGCGTCCAGGATGCGGTCCACTCCCGGCAGATGGTGTCGTTCCAGCATCGGCGGCGGATAGGGAATGTCAAAACCGGCCACCCTCAGCACGGGCGCTTCAAGGTGGTGGAAGCAACGCTCGGTGACCCGGGCCGCTATCTCCGCGCCGGGCCCCGCGAAGCCACTTGACTCGTGGACGACGATCGCGCGCCCGGTGCGCCGTACGGACGCGCACACCGTCTCGTCGTCGAAGGGCACCAGCGAGCGCAGATCGACGACCTCGAGGTCCCAGCCCTCGGCCCGGGCGGCCTCCGCGGCCTCCATGCAGACCGGCGTGGACGGGCCGTAGGTGATCAGCGTCGCGCTGCTTCCCCTGCGGCGCACCACCGCGCGCCCGATGGGCTCCACGGCGGCCGGTGCCTCGGGCGACCAGTCCGCCTTCGACCAGTAGAGCCGCTTGGGCTCCAGGAAGACCACGGGGTCATCGGAGGCGATGGCCGCCCGCAGCAGACCGTAGGCGTCCTCGACCGTCGCGGGCGTGACGACATGGAGCCCCGGCGTCGCCATGTAGTACGCCTCGGACGAGTCGCTGTGGTGCTCCACGCCGCCGATGCCGCCCCCGTAGGGGACACGCACCGTGATCGGCATCGGCATGGCGCCCCTGGTGCGGTTGCGCATCCGGGCGACATGGCTGATGAGCTGCTCGAACGCCGGGTAGGCGAAGGCGTCGAACTGCATCTCGACCACCGGCCGCAGCCCGTACATCGCCATGCCGACGGCCGTACCGAGAATTCCGGCCTCGGCGAGCGGTGTGTCCGTGCAGCGGTCCTCGCCGAATTCCTTGGTGAGTCCGTCCGTGACCCGGAAGACACCGCCGAGTGTGCCGACGTCCTCGCCCATGACGTGGACTGTCGGGTCCTCCGTCATCGCGTCGCGCATCGCGCGCTGAAGTGCCTGCGCCATGGTGGCGGGCTTGGACTGCCTGGCCGTTGCCGTGCTCATCGTGCTTCGCCCTCCGCACCGTGCGCCGCGTCTCCGCTCTCCGCATCCAGCTCGGCGCGCAGCTGCGCCGCCTGCTCCCGCAGCTGGGTCGTCTGCTCCGCGAAGACATGCGTGAAGAGATCCATCGGGTCCAGCACCGGATCGGCGTTCATCCGCTCCCTCAGCTGCGCGGCCATGGTCTCCGCGGCATCGCGGGCCGCGTTGGCGGTGTCCTCGTCCAGCAGCCCCCGCGCGGTCAGATCACGCTCGAGCAGCAGGATCGGATCGTGCTCGCGCCAGGCGTCCACCTCGCCGGCGCCCCGGTACCGGGTGGCGTCATCGGCGTTGGTGTGGGCGTCGATGCGGTAGGTGACCGCCTCGACCAAGGTCGGGCCACCACCGCGCCGTGCTCGTGTCACCGCCTCCGACAGCACCTCGTGCACGGCCACCGCGTCGTTCCCGTCGACCAGCCGGCCCGGCATGCCGTAACCGACGGCCTTGTGCGCGAGCGAAGGCGCGGCGGTCTGCTTGGCGAGCGGCACGGAGATCGCGAAGCCGTTGTTCTGCACGAGGAAGACCACCGGCGCCTGCCACACGGCGGCGAAGTTCAGCGCCTCGTGGAAGTCGCCCTCGCTGGTGCCGCCGTCGCCGACCATGGCGAGCGCCACGACATCGTCGCCCTTGAGGCGCGCCGCGTGGGCCAGGCCCACGGCGTGCGGCAGCTGGGTGGCGAGCGGGGTGCACAGCGGCGCTATGCGGCGCTCCCGCGGGTCGTACCCGGTGTGCCAGTCGCCGCGCAGCAGCGTCAGGGCTTCGACGGGGTCAAGCCCGCGGGCGACGGCCGCGAGGGTGTCGCGGTAGCTGGGGAAGAGCCAGTCGCGCTCCTCGAGGACCAGCGCCGCGGCGACCTCGCAGGCCTCCTGGCCGGTGCTCGACGGGTAGACGGCGAGCCTGCCCTGCTTGGTGAGGGCGGTCGCCTGCACGTTGTACCTGCGGCCGCGCACCAGCTCGGCGTACAGCCGCAGCAGCAGCTGCGGGTCGGCTCCGTCCACCGCGTCCGTACCGAGCACCCGGTACGGCTCGGCGTCCGGGAGCAGCGGCGCGGGGTCGGTACGCGGCCGCCACGCCGGGGGCGGAGTGGGCCGGTAGGCGGCACCCGGCCGCTCCTGGACCGTCATGCTGCTTTTCTTCAACGCGAGCACCTCCTCGTGGGAGCGGGCATAAGCACCCGAGAAGAGGCGCGGAGTGTGTGAGGCGCCTCACCTACCGATTGTTCGGTCGTGGGCGCATTTTGGCTACAGGCACCTTCAGCCTGTGGACAAACGGTTCTCCACAGCCTGGGATAGAAGCAGGTCGTCCACGGCAGAGAGGCGGGGGGACATGACAGCTGAACAAATGGCTGACGACGAGGACCGCACGTTCTACGAGGCAGTGCCCGGAGCCGCGCAGGGCCCGCCGCCCCGCCCCCTCGACGCGATCGACCGGGACATCCTCCGCATCCTCCAGACGGATGGCCGGGCGTCCATCCGCTCCGTGGCCGAGCGGGTGCATGTGTCGCGGGCCAATGCGTACGCCCGCATCAACCGGCTCATCGAGGACGGGGTGATCCGCGGCTTCAGCGCCCGCGTGAACCACGAGCGCGCCGGACACGGCGCGTCCGCCTACATCACGCTCAAGATCGTGCAGAACTCCTGGCGCACAGTCCGCGAACAGCTCCAGGAGCTGCCGGGAGCCGCGCACATAGCGCTGGTCAGCGGGGATTTCGACGTGCTGCTGCTGGTCCACACCCCGGACAACCGCACCCTGCGCGAGCTGGTCCTCACCAAGCTCCAGTCGATCCCCGAGGTGCTCTCCACCCGCACCCTGCTGGTCTTCGAGGAGACCGACCTGGACCCGGACCGGTCCCGGCAGTAGACCGCACTAATCCCCGGCGTCTGCGGCCCGAAGCCCGTCGAAGGCGAGCCGCACGACGGCGTCGGCCACCTGCTCCCGGTCGTAGCCGGTGCCTGCCTGCGGCCGGTACCACTCCACCAGGGAGTTGACCATGCCGAAGAGCAACCGGGTGGCCAGCCGCATGTCCATGTCGGCCCGCAGGTCACCCGCTGCCGCCGCGGCCTTGAGGAGATCCGCCACCCTGTGGTCGAACTCCCGGCGCCGCTCCATGGCCCAGCGCTCGGTCTTGGTGTTGCCCCGCACCCGCAGCAGCAGGGTCACGTAGGGCAGCTCGGCCATCAGCACCTCCACGGTGCGCCGGGTCACGTACTCGACCCGCTCGATGGCCCGGCCGCTCAGCGCCCCCGGCTCGCCCAGGATCCCGAAGAGCCCGTCGAGCGCCCGGCTCACGGCACGGCGCAGCAGCTCCTCCTTGCCCGCGACGTGGTGGTATATCGAGGACTTGGAGATCCCTGCGGCCTTGGAGAGGTGCTCCATGGAGGTGCCGTCGTAGCCGCGTTCGTTGAAGACGCTGACGGCGACGGACAGCAGGGTCTCCGGGGTGTAGGTGTCCCGTCTGGCGGTGGTCATCAGCTCTCCCCGTTCTCCCCGTGCTCCCCATTCTCGCCGCTCTCCGCGAACCGCCGGCGGAGCGTCCCGGGTGACGGCGCGTAGCGGCCGGTGGGATAGCGGGCGTGCAGTGCGTCGAGAAGTTCGCAGATCCGCCGGAATCCGACCTCGGCGCCCCACTCCAGGGGGCCCGCGGGGTAGTTCACCCCGAGGCGCATCGCGATGTCGACGTCTTCGGCCGACGCGACGCCCCTGGCGACCGCGTCCGCGGCGACGTCCGCCAGCATCGCGACCGTACGGGCCACGATCATGCCCGGTACGTCACCGATCACGGACACCTTCTTGCCGGCCGCCTGGAACAGGCCGATCGCTTCCTGAAGGCTCCTGGCGGAGACCGTCTCCGCGGCGGCCGACAGGGCGACGCGGGTCGCCCGCGTGTAGTCGAGCGCCAGATCGAAGTAGATGACCTCCTGCTCGTCGTACTCGAGCGAGGTCTCGCCGTCCGCGAGGCACAACAGCGCGCCGCCCGGCAGCCCGATGCACCCGTCGCCCGGTTCGCGCCGGACGGTGATCCCGGCGTTCTCGAACAGCCCGACGAGCGGCTCCGCGGGCCCGAGGTCGTCCCCGACGGTGATCTCCCCGGGCGCCTCGGCGGGAGGCGCCGTGTGCGGCTCCGGCAGGGCGGCGCCCTCCCCGTACGGGAACCAGCCCTGGCCCGTCTTGCGGCCGAGCCTGCCCGACTCGACCAGTCGCCGCTGGGCGAGCGACGGGGTGAACTTCGGGTCCTGGTAGAAGGACTCCCAGACCGAGCGGGTCACGGCCTCGTTCACGTCCTGGCCGATCAGGTCGGTGAGCTCGAAGGGCCCCATCCGGAAACCGCCCGACTCCCTCAGGACGGCGTCGATCGTCGCGGGGTCCGCGCCGCGCTCCTCGTGTGTCCGCAGCGCCTCCGCGTAGAAGGGGCGCGCCACACGATTGACGATGAAACCGGGGGTGTCGGCGCAGCGGACCGGGGTCTTGCCCCAGGCCTTCGCCGTCGCGTACGCGCGCACCGCGGCCCGCTCCTCGGTGGCGAAGCCGCTGACGACCTCGACGAGGGGGAGCAGGGGGGCGGGGTTGAAGAAGTGCAGGCCGACGAAACGGCCGGGCACGCGGAGCGCGCCCGCGATCGCCGTGACGGAGAGGGACGAGGTGTTGGTGGCGAGGAGGCAGTCGTCGGCGACGATCTTCTCCAGCGCGGTGAACAGCTCCTGCTTGGCGTCGAGCCGTTCGAGCACCGCCTCGACGACGAGCGCGGCGTCGGCGAGCTCGTCGAGGCCGGCGGCCGGGTGCAGCCGCTCGCGTGCCGCGTCCCGTGCCGCCGGGTCCAGACGGCCCTTGGCGACCAGCCGGTCAAGACGTGCGGCGATCGCGTCCGACGCCTCCTGCGCCCGTCCCGGCAGGACGTCGTAGAGGCGGACGGGGTGTCCGGCGACCAGAGCGACCTGGGCGATTCCCTGGCCCATGGTCCCGGTGCCCACGACGACGACGGTGCGGTCGGGCCCGACGGCGGCGTTCTCGCCGGTGGCAGCGGCCTCGGTGTCGGTCATGGCTGTGATCCTCCCCTACGAGTTGTCCACAGGTTCTGCGGACCCCCTTGTACCGACCGATCGTTCGGTTACTCTAACTCTGTCCGTCTTTCCCTGCCCAGCTCGACGAGGAGTTGGTCTTTCCATGCAGCTGACCGAGACCCACCGGCCGACGCTCGACCAGGCTCTCGAGGTGATCCGCTCCCGGGCGTACTGGTCGCCTCACCCGGAGCACCCCAAGGCATACGGCGAGACCGGTGCGGCCGATGGCCTCGCGGCCTACCAGGCCCTGCTGGGCCACCGCTTCGAGCTGGACCAGCCCGGCACCGACGGCTGGACGGGCGGCGAGACCTCGCCCTACGGCCCCGAGCTGGGCATCGAGTACCCGCACGCCGACATCGACGTACTCCTGCCGGCAATGCGCGCGGGCATGGCAGCCTGGCGCGAGGCCGGGCCCGAGACCCGCGCCCTGGTGTGCCTGGAGATCCTGTCCAGGATCAGCGCCCGCACCCACGAGTTCGCCCACGCGGTGATGCACACCAGCGGCCAGGCGTTCATGATGGCGTTCCAGGCGGGCGGCCCGCACGCCCAGGACCGCGGCCTCGAGGCGGTGGCGTACGCCTATGAGGAGCAGCTGCGCACCCCCGCCGCAGCGGACTGGTCCAAGCCGCAGGGCAAGCGTGACCCGCTGGAGCTTCGGAAGTCGTTCACCGCGGCCCCGCGCGGTATCTCGTTGCTGATCGGCTGCAACACCTTCCCGACGTGGAACGGCTTCCCGGGCCTGTTCGCCTCCCTGGCCACGGGCAACCCCGTGCTGGTGAAGCCGCACCCCCGTGCCGTTCTGCCGCTGGCACTCACCGTGCGGATCGCCCGCGAGGTGCTGGGCGAGGCGGGATTCGATCCGAACCTCGTCGCGCTGGCCGCCGAGCGTCCGGGCGAGGGCATCGCGAAGACCTTGGCCGTCCGGCCCGAGATCAAGATCATCGACTACACAGGCTCCACCGAGTTCGGTGACTGGCTGGAGGCCAACGCGCGCCAGGCCCAGGTCTACACCGAGAAGGCCGGGGTCAACTCCGTCGTCATCCACTCCACCGACGACTACAAGGGCATGCTTTCCAACCTGGCCTTCTCGCTGTCCCTCTACAGCGGCCAGATGTGCACCACCCCGCAGAACCTGCTGATTCCGCGTGACGGCATCACGACGGACGCGGGCGAAAAGACCTATGACGAGGTGGTCGCCGACCTCGGCGCCGCCGTGTCCGGTCTCCTCGGTGACGATGCCCGGGCGAACGCGCTGCTGGGTGCTCTGGTCAATCCCGATGTGAAGACCCGCCTGGAGGCGGCGGCCGGTCTGGGAGAGGTGGCTCTGGCCTCGCGTGCCGTCACCAACCCCGAGTTCCCGGACGCCGTGGTGCGTACCCCGGTGATCGTGAAGCTGGACGGCGCCAAGCCGGACGACGAGGCCGCCTATATGTCGGAGTGCTTCGGGCCGGTGGCGTTCGCCGTGGCGGTGGACTCGACCGATGACGCGGTGGACCTGCTGCGCCGCACGGTGCGCGAGAAGGGCGCGATGACGGTCGGGGCGTACACGACCTCCGCCGACGCCGAGCGCGCGATCGAGGACGTCTGCCTGGAGGAGTCGGCTCAGCTCTCGCTGAACCTCACCGGTGGCGTGTACGTGAACCAGACCGCGGCGTTCTCCGACTTCCACGGCTCGGGCGGCAACCCCGCGGCGAACGCGGCACTGTGCGACGGCGCCTTCGTCTCCAACCGCTTCCGGGTGGTGGAGGTACGCCGCCAGGCCTGACGACGCCCCGCCCCGGTCCCGTGTCCCGCGCCGGTGCGCGGGGCCGGGCCGGGTGCCCGGTACCGGCCCGCGCCGGGGTCAGGCGTCCAGGTCCCCGGAGATCTGCGCGTATCGCTGGATCCAGGCGTGCATGGCGATCGCCGCAGCCGCTCCCGCGTTGATCGAGCGGGTCGAACCGAACTGGGCGATGGAGCAGACCATCGCCGAGTGTTCCCGGGCCTCCTCGGTCAGCCCGGGGCCCTCCTGGCCGAAGAGCAGCACACAGCGCCGGGGCAGCTCGGTGCGTTCCAGTGGCACCGCGCCCGGCAGATTGTCGATCCCGATGATCGGCAGGTCCTCCGCCGCCGCCCAGGCAGTCAGCGACTCGGTGCCGCTGTGGTGGCGCACATGCTGGTAGCGGTCGGTGACCATCGCGCCGCGCCGGTTCCAGCGGCGCCGGCCGACGATATGGATCTCCTTCGCCAGGAAGGCGTTGGCGGTCCGCACCACGGAGCCGATGTTGAAGTCATGGCCCCAGTTCTCCACGGCCACGTGGAAGTCATGGCGCCGGGTGTCCAGATCGGCGACGATCGCCTCCCGCGTCCAGTACCGGTAGCGGTCGACGACATTGCGGCGGTCGCCGTGGGCGAGCAGCTCCGGGTCGTACGGCCCGCCCTCCGGCCAGGGGCGCGGATGAGGGCCGACACCGATCTCGATGCCGTAGCCGTCGTCGTACTGAACCGGTTCCTGGGTCTCGCTGCTCACCCGACGAGGGTACGTGCGGGCTGCTCGTCGGGCGCACCACGCTGCTCGGGCACCCGTGCTCCGCCGCGGGGCAGCAGCCGGTTCCGGCCCAGTGCGGCCCGGCCTCCGAGCCAGAGCAGGAACGCCGTCGGCAGGAACACCGCGTCGGCCGCGATCATCGCGAGCGAGAAGAACGGCAGCCCGAGCAGCACGGCGATCCCGGCGTGCTCCAGCATCATCGCCACCAGCAGGACGTTCTTGACCGTGCGGTTGAAGAGCGTGAAGGGGAAGGCCACCTGGACGACGACCGTGGCGTAGGTCAGCAGCATCACCATCACCCCGCTGCCGGCGAGGATGTCGGAGAACGCGGGCCACGGAGTGAAGTAGTCCAGCTTGAGCGGGTAGTACAGGGCGCTGCCGTCCTGCCAGCGGGACCCCTGGATCTTGTACCAGCCCGCGGTGGCGTAGATCAGACAGACTTCGGCCATGATCACGCCGAGCGCGGCGTTGTGAGCGAGGTTGGCGAGCACGTCCAGCAGGGTGCGCAGCTCGCTTCCCGGCGCCTTCCGGTTCACCGCCCACCATGCGCCCTGGGAGAGCCACAGCACCCACAGGAGCGCGGGCAGCCACCACTCACCGCCGACCCGGTCGATCAGCGTTCCCACGACCAGCGCCGCACCGAGCAGCAACCACAGCGCCGGGCCGATCGCGGCGCCAGCCCGCCCCGGCCGGTCCTCCGCGGCGGCCCTCCGGGCGCGCAGGGCATCGAGGGACCACACCTGGGCGCAGCGGGTGAGGACGAGGTAGATCGCCATGAGGTGGATGACGTTGTCCCCGCCGTCCCCCATGAAGATGGAGCGGTTCTGCAGGGACAGCACGCCGATCATGAAGACCACGGACATGGCGCGGGTACGCCAGCCGAGCAGCATCAGCGCACTGGAAAGCACGGCGACGGCGTAGACGGCCTCGAACCAGAGCGCGCTGTCGGACCACATCAGCATGGTGAAGGCGTGGTTGCCCGTGATCAGCTGCCGGGCCATGTCCCAGCCCCACGGGCTCTCGGGGCCGTACAGCTCATGGCGCTGCGGGTACTCCCAGAGCAGGAACACCAGCCAGGTGAGGGAGAAGCCGATGCGGACGACCGCCGTCTGGTACGGCCCGAGTGCGGTCGCCGTCACACGCTGGATGGCGGCGGCCGGCCGCCCGGGCACTCTGGTCCCCTGCCCCCCAAGGACTTCGGGCCCCTCATGGGCTCCACGCGCCTGGGTCACTTGACCGCCTCCGTGTCATCCGCGCCGCCCTTGGCGTCATTGCGCGCGTCAAGGGCGAGGTCCGCCTCGGTGACCTTCCACCAGGGGAGCGCCCGGTAGTACGCCCGGGTGTCGGCCTTCTCCTTGCTCCACAGCGGGGCCTCCACAGAGCTGGTCGAGGACCGGACCTGGATCCGCTCGACCCGCCCGCCGAGGTCGCGCCGCTCGAGGCGCAGCATCACTATGCGGCGGACATACCGCTCGGACAGCTGACCGCGCAGGCCGTTCGGCCGGTTGTCGTCGGTGTGGGAGTTGACGTAGAAGTCCCAGCCGCGGCGGAGCTCGTTCTGGTCGGCGTGACTGGGGAGGAGATTGCCGCGGATCGCCTCACCGTCCTCGGCGGAGAGGTCGATCCACTCCGTGGTCTCGCGAGCGCCCTGGTCGTCCACGACCTCGGCACGCACCTGGACGGCGATGTTCTGCTGGAGCGGATTGGGGGCGAAGAGCTTCCAGTTCTGCTCGAACTCGGGGTAGACCCACGCGTCGACCGTCTCGCCGTGCTGCTTCGTCAGGGTGTTCGAGGGTGCGACATGCAGGAACACCATGCCCAGGTGGACGCAGGCGAGGGCGCCGACGACGGCGAGGGCCACCGCTGCCACCACTTGGTAGGGGAGGGAGAGGCCGGCTATGCCGTCCGGGGCGCCCCCCTCGCCCGGAGGCGCGTCGGACTCGCGCCTCGCGCCGTCGTTGCCGTACGAGTCCATCCCGCCCCGACTCCCATGGGTCTCTTCGGTCCACCGCGGTTATCCACAGGGTTGACACCTTACGGGCCTCAGACTCACCATTGAAGGGATTCAACCGAACGATCGGTCGGTAGGGAGCCTGATGACGGCAGTGACTGCGGACACAACCGTGGCAACGACGCAGCAGGAGCGGTTCGACGCTGCCGTGGCCGCCGACGAGCGCATCGAGCCACGCGACTGGATGCCCGACGAGTACCGGGCCTCGCTGATCCGCCAGATGGCGCAGCACGCGCACTCGGAGATCATCGGCATGCAGCCCGAGGCGAACTGGATCACCCGTGCGCCCTCGCTGCGCCGCAAGGCGATCCTGATGGCCAAGGTGCAGGACGAAGCAGGCCACGGCCTGTATCTGTACAGCGCGACGGAGACCCTCGGGGTGGGCCGTGACGAGCTCCTCGACAAGCTCCACTCCGGCCGCCAGAAGTATTCCTCGATCTTCAACTACCCCACGCTGACCTGGGCCGATGTCGGTGCCATCGGCTGGCTGGTGGACGGCGCGGCGATCACCAACCAGGTCCCGCTCTGCCGCTGCTCCTACGGCCCCTACGCCCGCGCGATGGTCCGTGTCTGCAAGGAGGAGTCGTTCCACCAGCGCCAGGGTTACGAGCTGCTGCTGGCCCTGTCGCAGGGCACCCCGGCGCAGCACGAGATGGCGCAGGACGCGGTGGACCGCTGGTGGTGGCCCTCGCTGATGATGTTCGGCCCCCCGGACGACGAGTCGGCGCACTCGGCGAAGTCCATGGAGTGGAAGATCAAGCGGCACTCCAACGACGAGCTCCGGCAGCGCTTCGTGGACATCTGCGTCCCGCAGGCCGAGGCCCTGGGCCTGACCCTCCCCGATCCCCAGCTCCGGTGGAACGAGGAGCGGGGACAGCACGACTTCGGCCCCATCGACTGGGACGAGTTCTGGCAGGTCCTGAAGGGCGACGGGCCGTGCAACGAACAGCGCATCTCCCAGCGCCGCCGGGCCCATGAGGAAGGTGCCTGGGTCCGTGAGGCAGCCGCGGCGTACGCCGCGAAGAAGGAGGCGACGGCATGAGCAGCTCGACCGACTGGCCACTGTGGGAGGTGTTCGTGCGCTCGCGCCGCGGGCTCTCGCACACCCACGCCGGCAGCCTCCACGCCCCGGACGCGGAGATGGCGCTGCGCAATGCCCGCGATCTCTACACCCGGCGCGGCGAGGGCGTCTCCATCTGGGTGGTGCCGTCCGTGGCGATCACCGCTTCCTCGCCGGACGAGAAGGACCCCTTCTTCGAGCCCGCCGCCGACAAGCCCTACCGGCATCCCACCTTCTATGAGATCCCCGAAGGGGTGAAGCACCTGTGACGGCCGCACTCGCACTCGGCGACGACGCCCTCGTGCTCTCCCAGCGGCTCGGGGAATGGGCAGGCCACGCCCCGGTCCTCGAGGAAGATGTCGCGCTGGCCAATATCGCGCTCGACCTGCTCGGACAGGCCCGGACACTGCTGTCCCTCGCCGGCGACGAGGACGAGCTGGCGTATCTGCGCGAGGAGCGGGCCTTCCGCAATCTCCAGCTTGTAGAACAGCCGAACGGCGACTTCGCGCACACCATCGCCCGCCAGCTGTACTTCTCCACCTTCCAGCGGCTGCTGTTCACCGAGCTGGCCGCGGGAGAGAGCGAATTCGAGGGGCTCGCGGCCAAGGCGGTCAAGGAGGTGGCGTACCACCAGGACCATGCCGAGCAGTGGACCCTGCGCCTTGGCGACGGCACCGAGGAGAGCCATGAGCGGATGCAGCGGGCGTGCGATGCGCTGTGGCGGTTCACCGGGGAGATGTTCCAGCCGGTCGAGGGCCTGGAGGTGGACTGGGAGTCACTGCGTGCGCGGTGGCTGGAGTCGGTCACGGCCGTGCTCGGGCGGGCCACGCTGACCGTGCCGGACACTGCGGACACAGGAGCCTGGTCGGCGGGTGCCGGCCGGCAGGGTCTGCACACGGAGTCGTTCGGGCGGATGCTGGCCGAGATGCAGCATCTGCACCGCAGTCACCCGGGGGCGTCATGGTGACCGACACCGTGCTGGAGACCGAGCTGCGCAGGCTCGCGGGGTCCGTGCCCGACCCGGAGCTGCCCGTGCTCACCCTGGAGGAGCTGGGTGTGCTCCGGGGCGTGCAGATCCTCGGGCCGGGTCGGGTCGTGGTGGAGCTGACCCCCACCTACATGGGCTGCCCCGCCATCGAGGCGATGTCCTCGGACATCGAGCAGGTGCTCCACGACCACGGGGTCGCTGAGGTGTCGGTGGTCAAGGTGCTCTCGCCCGCCTGGTCGACGGATGACATCAGCCCCGAGGGGCGGCGCAAGCTGGCGGAGTTCGGGATAGCGCCGCCGCGCCACGGTGCGGCCGCGGGGCCGGTGCCGGTCTCGCTCGCCGTGCGCTGTCCGCACTGCGGGTCCACGGACACGGAGCTCCTCAGCCGCTTCTCCTCCACGGCCTGCAAGGCACTGCGCCGCTGCACAGCCTGTCGCGAACCGTTCGACCACTTCAAGGAGTTGTAGATGTTCCATCCGCTCCGGGTCACCGAGGTCGAGCGGCTCACGGACGACTCGGTGGCCGTCACCCTCGCGGTCCCCGCCGAGCTCCACGACGCCTTCCGGCACACCCCCGGCCAGCACATCACCGTCCGCCGTACGGGGGCGGACGGCGAGGAGATCCGGCGTACGTACTCGATCTGCGCCCCGGCCGCCCCGACCGGCGGCGCACCGGTGCTGCGGGTGGGCATCCGTCTTGTCGACGGCGGGGAGTTCTCCACCTTCGCCCTCAAGGAACTCGCCGTGGGACACACGGTCGAGGTCATGCAGCCGATGGGCCGGTTCGTGCTGGCACCACGCCCCGGGCACTTCGCGGCCATCGTCGGCGGCAGCGGAATCACTCCCGTGCTGTCGATAGCGGCGACGCTGCTGGAGCGGGAGCCGGAGGCCCGGTTCTGCCTGATCCGCAGCGACCGGACGGCGGCCTCGACCATGTTCCTGGAGGAGGTGGCCGACCTCAAGGACCGCTATCCCGAGCGGCTTCAGCTCGTCACCGTGCTGTCGCGGGAAGAGCAGCAGGCGGGGCTGCCGTCCGGGCGGCTCGACCAGGAGCGGCTGACCGGTCTGCTGCCCTCGCTGCTTCCGGTGGCGGAGGTGGACGGCTGGTTCCTGTGCGGCCCGTTGGGGCTGGTCCAGGGCGCCGAACGGGCGCTGCGCGATCTTGATGTGCAGCGGACCCGTATCCACGAGGAGATATTCCATGTGGACGAGGTCCCCGCACCTGCTCCCGCCGCAGCGCCTGCGGGCGCCACGCTCAGCGCGACGCTGGACGGCCGCTCGGGCAAGTGGCCGGTGCAGGAAGGGGAGTCGCTGCTGGAGACGGTGCTGCGAGCCCGTTCCGACGCTCCGTACGCCTGCAAGGGCGGCGTCTGCGGGACCTGCAGGGCGTTCCTGGTGTCCGGTGAAGTGCGTATGGACCGGAACTTCGCACTGGAGCAGGACGAGACGGAAGCGGGCTATGTGCTGGCCTGCCAGTCGCATCCCATGACCTCCGAGGTGGAGCTCGACTTCGACCGCTGAGCCAACGGGTGGGCTGGCGGCGGTCGTCGGCGCCGCCCGTGGCATTCCCTTCCGCGCCGGGCTGCTCTATCTTGACGGTCCGTCAGATCCGATGGGTCGGACGGTATCAGCGGTCCGGTGCGCGGAGGGACGGGACAGTGGACTTCACCTTCAGCGAGGAGCAGCAAGCCGCCGTCGAGGCGGCCAGGGCCGTCTTCTCGGGCGTGGCTCCTGACGCGGTGCCGAGCCCGGCGCTCACCCCGGGCGCGGTGGCGGAAGAGTTCGACAGGCCGCTGTGGGCCGGACTGGCGGGGGCCGACCTGCTGAGTCTGGTGCTCGCTCCGGAGTACGGCGGCGCGGGCCTCGATCCGCTCGCGCTCTGTCTGGTGCTGCGCGAGTCGGCGAAGGTGCTGGCGCGGGTGCCCCTGCTGGAGACCAGCGCGGTCGCCATGGCCGTGCAGCGTTTCGGCGGTCCGGCGCTGAGTGCCGAGCTGCTGCCAGGGGTCGGCCGCGGGGAGCTGGTGCTGACGGTGGGGGCCAACGGCCGCACCGGTCACGATCCCGCCGAGCTCGGCGTCCGGGCCCACGAGGACGGCGGCGCCTGGATCCTCGACGGAGTGCAGACCGGGGTGCCCTGGGCCCACTGCGCCGACCTGATCGCGATCCCGGCGCATACCGAAGGCGGCGGGGCGGTCCTCGCCCTCGTGCCCCGTGGGCAGCAGGGACTGTCACTCACCGAGCAGTTCTCCACCAGCGGGGAGCTCTTCGCCGAAGTCTGCCTCGACCAGGCGAGGATCGACAGTGAGACGCTGATCCGGTCGGAAGGCGCCTGGGAATGGCTGCGCGGGCTGCTCACCACCGGCACCTGTGCACTGGCCCTGGGCCTCGGTGAGCGGGTGCTGTCGATGACCAGCGAGTACACGGGGAAGCGCGAGCAGTTCGGGTTCCCCGTCGCGACCTTCCAGGCGGTGGCCGCCCAGGCCGCCGACCGGTACATCGATCTGCGGGCCATGGAGGCGACCCTCTGGCAGGCCGCCTGGCGGATCAGCAGCGAAGCGAGCGGGGCACTGCCCGCTTCCGGTGATATCGCGGTGGCCAAGATCTGGGCCTCCGAGGGCGTCCGCCGCGTCGTCCAGACCGCGCAGCACCTCCACGGCGGCTTCGGTGCCGACACCGACTACCCACTCCACCGCTACCACGCCTGGGCCAAACAGCTTGAGCTGACCCTCGGCCCGGCCGCGGCCCATGAGGAGGCGCTGGGCGATCTGCTGGCGGCCCACCCGCTCGGCTGAGCTGCCGGGAGATCGGGCCCGCGCGCTACAGCACGAACGCCGGGCTGCCGTCCTCGGTGACCATCGGACGACCGGCGGACTGCCAGGCGAGCATTCCGCCGTTGATGTTCACGGCATCGATGCCCTGCTGGACCAGATACTGGGTGACCTGAGCGGAGCGTCCGCCCACCCGGCACATCACATGGGCCCGGCGGCCATCTGCCACGGCCTCGGTGACCTCACCGAAGCGGGCCACGAAGTCGCTCATCGGGATGTGCAGGGCCCCCTCGACATGGCCGGCCACCCACTCGTCGCCTTCCCGGACATCGACCACCAGACCGTCGGCCGGCACGGACGCGGCTTCGATCGAGGGCAGCGGGGCGAAGTTCATGGAAATGGGCCTTCTCTCGTACCTACAGGGGCGTCCCTGGGAAACCTACTGCACCAGGCCGGCCAGCTCGGCTTCCCGCTGTGCGACCTGTGCCAGCAGCTGTTCGGCGATCTCGTCGAGCAGCCGGTCAGGGTCGTCCGGAGCCATCTTCAGCATCGCGCCGATCGCGCTGTCCTCCAGCTCCTTCGCGATCATCGTCAGCAGTTCCTTGCGCTGCGACAGCCACTCGAGGCGGGCGTAGAGCTCCTCGCTCTCCGCGATCGGCGAAGCCTCCGGCACCGGTCCGGCGTCCCACTCCCGAAGCAGCTCACCCAGCTCGGCCTCGTCCCCACGACCATAGGCGGCGTTCACCCGGGTGATGAACGCCTCCCTGCGGGCCCGCTCCTTCTCTTCCTGCGCCAGATCCGGGTGGGCCTTGCGGGCGAGCTCCCGGTACAGCTTGCGCGCCTCGTCACTGGGCCGCACCCGCTTCGGCGGCTGCACCGACTGGTGGTCGGTCAGCATCGCGGCAGCCTCCGGCGAGAGCCCGTCCGAGTCGATCCAGTCGTGGAAGAGCTCGTCGACCCCGGGCATCGGAAGCACCAAGGCCCGCGCCTCCTGCGCCCTGCGCAGATCCTCCGGGTCGCCGGTACGGGCCGCGTGGGCCTCCGCGATCTGGGCGTCGAGTTCGTCGAGCCGTGTGTACATGGGCCCGAGCTTCTGGTGGTGCAGCCGGGAGAAGTTCTCCACCTCGACCCGGAAGGTCTCCACCGCGATCTCGAACTCGATCAGCGCCTGCTCGGCGGCACGTACCGCGCGCTCCAGCCGCGCCTCGGGCCGCTCGCCACCAGCCGCCGTCTGGGCCGACGCATCAGCCGACGGGTCACCGGGCACGGTCCGCGCGCCATCGGCGCCGTGCTCATCCACGCTGCTCTGCTCGTCCACGCGCTGGTCGCCTTGCTCGTCGTCGGCCGGGGTCGTCGGCACCCCGGGAGGGTCCTCGGTCACCCGCCCAGCGTATGGCAGACCTCAGCCCGCCCGGCCCAAGGCCGTGTTTCGCACCCCCCGCCTCTGGCTCCGTGGGCTGACCCGCGAAGATCGCCCGGACCGGGCCCGGCGGCGTGACACGGCCCGGGTGCGACCGGTCACACGCCCAGCTCCGCGGCTATCCGCCCGCTGCGCACCGCGGCCGTCAGATCGGCGTGGTCCGCCTCCGTGCGGTCCGCGTAGAGCACGGCGAAGGCGGCCACCGCCTCGTCCAGCTCCTCGTTCTTCCCGCAGTATCCGGCGAGCAGCCGCGGATCGGCACTGTGGGCGTGGGCCCGGGCCAGCAACGCGCCCGTCATCCGGGCGTAGTCGTCCACCTGGTCGGCCGCGAGGGCGGCCGGGTCCACGCTGCCCTTGCGGTTCCTGAACTGCCGCACCTGGAAGGGCCTGCCGTCGACCGTCGTCCAGCCAAGCAGGATGTCGCTGACCACCTGCATGCGCTTCTGGCCCTGCACCACCCGCTGCCCCTCGTGCACCGGCTCGGGCAGCTTGAAGCCCGCGGCCTCCAGATGCGGCAGCAGCGCCGAGGCACGCGCCTCCTTGACCTGGAGCACCAGCGGCTCGCCCCGGTGGTCGATCAGCAGCACCACATAGGACCGGGTCCCCACACTGCCGGTGCCCACGACCCGGAAGGCCACATCGTGGATCGCGTACCGGGCCAGCAGTGGCAGCCGGTCCTCCGAGAGCGTCCGCAGATACTCCCCGAGCGAGGCCGCGACCACGCTCGCCTCCCCGTCCGGCACCCGGCGCAGCACGGGCGGTGCGTCGACGAAGTGACGGGCGCCGTCAGGCCCTGTGGTCGTCGCCTTCGCCGCGAACCGCGCACTGGTGTTGCTCCTGGCCCGCTCCGAGACGCGCTCCAAGGTGCCCACCAGATCGCGGGCGTCGGTGTGCGAGACCAGTTCCTCGTCCGCGATCGCGTTCCACGCGTCCAGCACGGGCAGCCTGGCGAGCAGGCGCATGGTCCGCCGATACGCCCCGGCCACGTCGAACGCGGCCTTGCGGCAGGTGTCCTCGTCGGCACCGGCCTCACGGCCGGCGAGGACGATGGAGGCGGCGAGCCGCTTGAGGTCCCATTCCCAGGGGCCTGTGACGGTCTCGTCGAAGTCGTTCAGATCGATGACCAGGCGTCCCCGCGCATCGCCGTACAGCCCGAAGTTGGCCGCGTGCGCATCGCCGCAGATCTGCGCCGCGATGCCGGTGACCGGGGTCGCGGCCAGATCGTGGGCCATCAGTCCCGCCGCCCCGCGCAGAAACGCGAAGGGTGTCGCGGCCATCCGCCCCACCCGGATCGGGGCGAGCTCTGGCACCCGCCCGCGGCTGGACTCCTCGACGGCCCGCACCGCGTCCGGACGCCCCGCGGTGATGATCAGGGTGTCGTGCGATGAGCGCGGGATCCTGTCCCGCAGCGCCTTGCCCGCCTGCTTGGCGGTCTCCCGCCCACCGCCTACGGGCCGCACGAAACCGGGCACGTCCGGGATCCGCACTCCCCCGGAAGCCGGCCGCTGCACCGGCACCACCGCTTCGATCTCACCCATGGCGAAACCGCCTCCCCCGTCGTCGTACACCAGTGAGTCACCAGCGACCCAACAGCACCTGAACGTCGACTCCGCCTTGATGACCGGCGTCGATGACCTAGAAGGTACCTGCGCGCCAGACGACCGTCTCCCCCTGTGGACAACTGGCTGTGGACAACCTCGGGTCACGGTGGGTCCGCGGCATGAACGCCTGCTCAGCAGCCCCCGTCGACACCGGCGCCACCGGGCAGATGGGCGTCCGCCCACCGCCCTAGCTCCTTCAGCGCGGGCCCAAGCGCGGTCCCGGCCTCCGTGAGCCGGTAAGAGACCCTCAGCGGCGGCCCTTCGTCCACCTCGCGCACGGTCAGCCCGGCGGCACCCAGCTCGGTCAGCCGGTCCGACAGCATGCGCTCGCTGATGCCCGGGATCGCCCTGCGCAGCTCGACGAAGTACACGGGCCCCTGCATCAGCACGGACACGATGGGGCCGGTCCAGCGCTTGCCGAGCAGTCCGAAGACACGCGTGATCGACCCGTCGACCTGCTCGCACGCCGCCGCGCACGCGTCGCTGCTGTGATCCGCCATGCCCTCAGGGTACTGCCCACTCGTGAGGGGGTGAAAAAAAGTAAGCGAGTATGTTATTCATAGTTACGCACGGAACTTATCCACACCGTTCGTGCCCCTCGGGCACCCCGTCCACCCCCCTTGTCTGTCGTTGTCGTCTTTGGAGATACGTCATGGCCACGCTGCTGCACCTCGATTCCGCTCTCTTCCCGCAGGGTTCCGCGTCCCGGGACGTCACCGCCGCGTTCGTGAAGTCCTGGCTGGAAGCCCACCCGGAGGGCAAGGTCGTCTACCGCGACCTGGCAGCGCATCCGCTGCCCCATCTGGATGCGGGCGCCGCGTCCGCCGGGGTCGAACACCCCCTGCGCGCCGAGCTCGCAGCCGAGCTCGCCGAGGCGGACGCCGTGCTCATCGGCGCCCCGATGTACAACTTCACGATCCCGTCCACGCTGAAGGCCTGGCTGGACCAGGTGATCATCGTGGGCCACAACGCGGGAGTGCCCGGCGGCCCGGTGGCGGGCACCCCGGTCACCGTGGTCGCCAGCCGGGGCGGCTCCTATGCACCCGGCACCCCGCGCCAGGACTTCGAGTTCGTTCAGAACTACCTGGAGAAGGTGTTCACCGGGATGCTCGGCGCGACGGTCGACTTCATCGTCCCCGAGATGACGCTGGCGCCGGTCAAGCCGGAGATGGCCCAGTTCATACCGATCGCCGAGGCCTCCCGGGCCAAGGCCCTCGACCAGGCCTCCCAGAAGGCCAGGGACCTGGCCCAGCGCCTCGCCGTCTAGGCCGTGCAGGGCTGCGCGGCGAACACCCCGGCCCGGAACGCCAACCCCCCGGAACGCCAACCCCGCAGAACCCCAGCCCGCAGAAGCCCGCCGGGCGCGGGCGCCGAAGGCTAAGGGGTGCTTTCAGAAGGCCGGATGTTTGCGGGCGAGGGTCATGCAGTGGGCGAGCTGGAGGAATGCGTCATGCATGTCGTCTCGGGCTTCCCAG
>NZ_JBEYBS010000015.1:0-141269 GCF_040632375.1 Streptomyces sp. NPDC019396
GTAGTCGACCTGCTCGCAGCTCCAGGAGGCCTGCGCGAGATCGACTCCCGGGACGTCGCTGAGGAGGTCGAACGGGTCCACAAGGTAGGCGAGAGGCCCTCTTTACGACCCCCTGACGCCTGAAGGTAGGGTCAGGGGCATCATCGGCACGTTCCCCACAGGAGGCCCCCGGGTGGAGGTCCAGGAGACCCGCGTTCAGACGAACCGGGTGCTCACCATCCCCAACATCCTCAGCATGGCGCGCCTCCTCGGCGTACCGCTGTTCCTGTGGCTGATCCTCCTGCCCGAGTTCGGCGGGCCGAATGCCGATGGGTGGGCGCTGCTCGTGCTCGCGCTCAGCGGTGTCAGCGACTATCTCGACGGAAAGCTCGCCCGTCGCTGGAACCAGATCAGCAGCCTCGGTCGCATCCTCGACCCCGCCGCTGACCGCCTCTACATTCTTTCCACGCTCCTGGGCCTCACATGGCGCGGGATCCTGCCGCTCTGGCTCACCGCGGCCCTCCTGGCTCGTGAAGCGATGCTGCTTGTGATGGTGGCAATCCTCCGCCGGCACGGCTATCCCCCGCCGCAGGTGAACTTCCTCGGCAAAGCTGCAACCTTCAACCTGATGTACGCCTTCCCGTTGCTCCTCTTGAGTGACGGAAACGGGTGGCTTGCATCAGTTGCCCAGATCTTCGGATGGGCGTTCGCTGGATGGGGTACAACTCTGTATTGGTGGGCAGGGATCCTCTACGTGGTCCAGGTCCGCCGACTCGTCAAGGCGGATCGCGTGGCCGATTGAGCCATCTGCCCGGAGTCGTGCAGAATCCCGCCGGCCCGTACAAGACGTACAGGGGCCTGCCCGGATGGGTGAAGTCGGCTAGACCGTCGTCTCTTCAAGGAGGACGCTTCCGACATGAAGGCCGTCGTGATGGCTGGTGGCGAAGGAACACGACTTCGCCCCATGACCTCGAGCATGCCCAAGCCACTCCTGCCGGTGGTGAACAGGCCGATCATGGAGCATGTGCTGCGTCTGCTGAAGCGGCATGGGCTCCATGAGACGGTCGTGACCGTCCAGTTCCTCGCGTCCCTCGTCAAGAACTATTTCGGCGACGGCGAAGAGCTGGGGATGGACCTCACCTACGCCCACGAGGAGAAGCCGCTCGGCACAGCGGGGAGCGTGAAGAACGCCGAGGACGCACTGAAGGACGACGCGTTCCTCGTCATCTCCGGTGACGCTCTCACCGACTTCGACCTGACCGACCTCATCGCCTTCCACAAGGAAAAGGGCGCGATGGTCACGGTGTGTCTGACGCGTGTGCCGAATCCTCTGGAATTCGGCATCACCATCGTGGACGAGCACGGAAAGGTCGAGCGTTTTCTCGAGAAGCCCACTTGGGGGCAGGTCTTCTCCGACACGGTGAACACCGGTATCTATGTCATGGAGCCGGAGGTGTTCGACTATGTCGAAGCCGATGTCTCGGTGGACTGGTCCGGCGATGTCTTCCCTCAGCTCATGAAGGAGGGCAAGCCGATCTACGGCTATATCGCCGACGGCTACTGGGAGGACGTCGGCACCCATGAGAGCTATGTGAAGGCACAGGCCGACGTTCTCGAGGGCAAGGTCGACGTGGAGATCGACGGTTTCGAGATCTCCCCCGGGGTATGGGTCGCCGAAGGGGCCGAGGTGCACCCGGACGCGGTCCTGCGCGGGCCGCTGTACGTCGGGGACTACGCCAAGGTGGAAGCGGACGTGGAGATCCGCGAGCACACCGTCGTCGGCTCCAACGTGGTGGTCAAGGGCGGCGCCTTCCTCCACCGCGCCGTCATCCACGACAACGTCTACATCGGGCAGCACAGCAACCTGCGCGGCTGTGTGATCGGCAAGAACACCGACATCATGCGGGCGGCGCGCATCGAGGACGGCGCGGTGATCGGGGACGAGTGCCTGATCGGTGAGGAATCGATTGTTCAGGGCAATGTGCGCGTGTATCCGTTCAAGACGATCGAGGCGGGTGCGTTCGTCAACACCTCGGTCATCTGGGAGTCGCGCGGGCAGGCGCACCTCTTCGGGGCCCGTGGAGTGTCGGGGATCCTCAATGTGGAGATCACCCCGGAGCTCGCGGTACGGCTCGCGGGTGCGTACGCCACCACACTGAAGAAGGGCGCGACCGTCACCACGGCGCGCGACCACTCCCGTGGAGCGCGGGCGCTCAAACGTGCCGTGATCTCGGCGCTCCAGGCCAGTGCCATCGACGTACGGGACCTCGAGAACGTGCCGCTGCCGGTGGCGCGGCAGATGACGGCGAGAGGCAGCGCCGGCGGGATCATGATCCGTACTTCGCCGGGGGTGCCCGACTCGGTCGACATCATGTTCTTCGACGAGCGCGGAGCGGATCTGTCCCAGGCCGGGCAGCGCAAGCTGGACCGGGTCTATGCCCGCCAGGAGTACCGCAGGGCCTTCCCCGGTGAGATCGGCGACCTGTCCTTTCCGGCCAGCGTCTTCGACTCCTACACGGGAACGCTGCTGCGGCAGGTCGATACGAGCGGGATCTCGGACGCGGGGCTGAAGGTCGTCGTGGACGCGTCCAACGGCAGCGCGGGTCTTGTTCTCCCCAGCCTCCTCGGACGGCTCGGTGTGGACGCGCTGACGATCAATCCCGGGCTGGACGAGTCGCGGCCCACCGAGACCACCGACGCCCGCCGGAAGGGACTGGTGCGGCTCGGTGAGATCGTGGCCTCGGCCAGGGCGGCCTTCGGGGTGCGCTTCGACACCGTGGGCGAACGGCTCTCGCTCGTCGACGAGCGCGGCCGGATCGTGGAGGACGACCGGGCTCTGCTGGTGATGCTCGACCTCGTCGCCGCGGAGCGGCGTAGCGGGAGGGTCGCGCTGCCGGTGACCACGACACGTATCGCCGAGCAGGTCGCCGCGTACCACGGGACGCAGGTCGACTGGACGACGACCTCGCCCGACGATCTCACCCGGGTCTGCCGGGAGGACTCCACGATCTTCGGTGGAGACGGCCGCGGCGGCTTCATCATTCCCGAGTTCAGCAGTGTCTTCGACGGCACCGCTGCCTTCGTCCGGCTCCTCGGGCTGGTCGCCCGCACTCAGCTCACGCTCAGCCAGATCGACGCCCGGATTCCGCGGGCGCACGTGCTGAAGCGCGATCTGGCGACTCCATGGGCCGTGAAGGGCCTCGTGATGCGCAGGGTGGTCGAGGCCGCGGGAGACCGCTCCGTCGACACCACCGACGGGGTGCGGGTGGTCGAAGCGGACGGCCGCTGGGTCATGGTGCTGCCCGACCCGGCAGAAGCCGTCACCCATCTGTGGGCCGAGGGTCCCGATGACGCGTCCGCCCAGGCGCTGCTCGACGAGTGGTCCCGCGTCGTGGAGAGCGCCGGCAACTGAACCGCGGCCAGATGCGGACACCGTGGTGCGCTGGAGGGCGGCAGGTCCGCCTTCCGGCGCATCGGTGGGGCCATTCGGCGGTAGCGGGAGCGACGTGCGACGATGTGCGGCATGCCGCAGCAGCCCCCCGTTCGGAGCACCGCCTCACCGCCGGCGCGTCCCGATGCGTCCATGTCGCTGCTGACCAATGTCATGGACCACAGCCTGGACGACGGCTACGCGGAGGCGGCGGCTCGCAGGGACGCGGAAGGCGGGGGCCTGCCGAGGACCTTGCGGGCCAAGCTGGGGCTCGCCGCCGGGCTGGTGCTGGCGGCCCTGGTGGTGACGCTGGGCGCGGCGCAGGCGCGGATATCGGCACCTGTGGTGGCGAAGGAGCGCGAGGAGCTCATCGACCGCATCGACGCCGAGACATCAGCGGCCGACAAGCTCGAGGCCGATGTCGACCGTCTCCGTGACGAGGTGGGGGAGCGCCAGCGCAAGGCGCTGGAGAAGCACGGCGGGGACAGGGCAGAGCTGGTCACGCTGCTCTCGGGCGACACGGAGGTGCACGGCTCCGGCGTCAAGCTGGTGGTGGACGACGCCAAGGGCACGGAGGCCGGTGGCGGTGGTCCTCGTGAGAGCGCCGGCTTCTCCGACACCGGCCGGGTGCGCGACCGGGACATGCAGCGCATCGTGAACGGTCTGTGGGAGTCGGGCGCGGAAGCCGTCGCGATCAACGGGCAGCGGCTGACGGCCCTGTCGGCGATCCGTGCGGCGGGTGACGCCATACTGGTCGACAACAAACCGCTGGTGCCGCCCTACACGGTCCTGGCGGTGGGGGACGCGAAGAAGCTGAGCACGGTGTTCCAGGACAGTGCCGACGGCCAGTACCTGCACGCGCTGGAAGAGAACTTCGGGATCCGCAGCAGCATCTCTCCCCAGGAAGAGGTGCGTCTGCCTGCCGCGCCGAGCCTGATCGTACGTACCGCACAGCCGAGGACCGCCGATGCCCGGGCGGGCAGGGGTCCGGGCAAGGAAGAGACAGAGACAGGGAAGGGCAGATCGTGATCGCCGTACTGGGCCTCGTGGTGGGAGTCGTGGCGGGGCTGTTGCTCCGTCCCGAAGTGCCGGCGGTGGTCGAGCCCTACCTTCCGATCGCCGTGGTCGCGGCCCTGGACGCGGTCTTCGGCGGTCTGCGGGCCATGCTCGACGGGATCTTCGTCGACAAGGTCTTCGTGGTCTCGTTCCTGTCCAATGTGGTGGTCGCGGCTCTGATCGTGTTCCTCGGCGACAAGCTGGGCGTCGGGGCGCAGCTGTCGACGGGCGTCGTGGTCGTCCTGGGCATCCGGATCTTCTCCAACGCGGCTGCCATCCGTCGCCATGTGTTCCGGGCGTGAGACCGATGCAGGAGCACGAGCGGATGAACCCTGAGATCCCGGAGAACCCTGAGAAGGCGGACGGGTCCGGAGGCGCTGCGCACGCCGAGAGCGCCGGGAGCGCCGAAAGCGCCGGGAGTGCGGGCGAGCCCGGGTACGTGGCTGAGCCCGCGCGGGGCCGCGAGCCGGTGAGGGCGCCGAGGGCGGAGGAGCTCATGGGCGATGACCAGCCCGGAGGTGCCGAGGAGCCGGGTGCACCGGAGGCCGAGCAGGTGACCGGCCGTCAGCGGCTGATCGCCGGATTGTGGCCGCCTCGTGTCACGCGCGCCCAACTCGTGGTCGCCCTGCTGCTGTTCGTCCTCGGGCTCGGTCTCGCCATCCAGGTCCAGTCCACGAGCGACAACAGCGCACTGCGCGGTGCGCGCCAGGAAGATCTCGTCCGCATCCTCGATGAACTCGATGACCGTACTGAGCGTCTGGAAGATGAGAAGCAGCGTCTCGAGGATCAGCGGACCGAGCTCGAGACCAGCTCGGACCAGGCGGAAGAGGCGCGTCGGCAGACCCAGGAAAAGGAGCGTCAGCTGGGCATTCTCGCCGGTACGGTGAAGGCCGAGGGGCCGGGCATCACCCTGACGATCGACAATGCCGGAGCCGTCGAGCCGGACATGCTGCTGGATGCCATCCAGGAGCTGCGGGCGGCGGGTGCCGAGGCCATTCAGATCAACGACGTCCGGGTGGTCGCCAACACGTACTTCTCCGGCAGCGGCGGCGACATCCAGATCGACGGGAAGCAGGTCGGCGCTCCGTACGAGTTCAAGGTCATCGGCAAGCCGCAGGACCTCGAACCGGCGCTGCACATCCCCGGAGGCGTGGTGCAGACCCTGGAAAAGGAGCAGGCCACGGCTACGGTGACCCGGTCGGAGAAGATCGTTGTGGACGCCTTGCGACCGGTGGAACGGCCTGACTACGCTCAGTCGTCTTCTTCATGAGACCAGAGAGCATGGGGAGACCGGACAAGGGCATGAGGTTGCGGGGGGTCGACGCATCGTAAGGGTGCTGAGTGGTGGAAACTGTCCGGAGGGTACGGACGTTGTGAAGTTGTCCGGGTCGGCAGGTGTGGTCAATCAGGATTCCTGCCTTACGGGCGGGTCTGTTTCGGTCAAGGGGAATCGCCCGTGAAGTTGTTTGGGAAGTTGTTCGGCAAGAGCGCACGCGAGGACAGCGGCTCCGCCCGTCATCGCGGACCGCGCCGTGGCCAGGAGGCGGAGCAGGGGGGCGAGCGACCGCTGTTCCGGGACGAGGTCTCCGGCGAGGCCGGAGACATTCCGGGCGGCCAGGGCGCGTCTGCTGTTGACCCTGCCGGTCCCGGCCCCATAGGTTTCGGAGAACCGTCAACCTCAAGTACGGGTGGAGGGTTGGCCTCGGACCCGTACGCTCCACAGGCCCCCGCGGGGCAGCCGCGGCAGGAGGATTCGTCCATGCCGGTATGTACGCGGTGCGGGCACCGCAACGCCGAGACCAGCCGTTTCTGCTCGAACTGCGGCGCGCCGCTGCGGGCCGGGGCGCAGGCGGAGCGAGCGGCGGAGACCACGTCGACCATCTCCATCTCGGGTCTGGAGGCCTACGACGCCGAGGTGACGGGCCAGACCGCCGTTCCCTCGCTCTCACCCGAGGCGCAGGCTGCGGTCGACGCGCTGCCTGTGGGCTCGGCGCTGCTGGTGGTGCGGCGTGGGCCGAACTCCGGCAGCCGTTTTCTCCTGGACGGTGAGCTCACCACGGCGGGCCGGCACCCGCAGAGCGACATCTTCCTCGACGACTTCACCGTGTCCCGGCGCCATGTGGAGTTCCGCAGGACGCCCGACGGCAGCTTCACCGTCACCGACGTCGGCAGCCTGAACGGCACCTACGTCAACAGGGAGCCCATCGACTCGGTCCTGCTGTCGAATGGTGACGAGGTCCAGATCGGCAAGTACCGGCTGGTCTTCTACTCGAGCCAGCGGGGCGTGTGACCCTTCAGGGAAGGTCCATGCTGCGAACAACACCGACGGGCGGTGCCGCGCGCGGCACCGCCGGTGGCGACCGGCTGGTCAGCATCGGTTCGGTGCTGAGCCAGCTGCGGGACGAGTTCCCCGATGTCACCATCTCCAAGATCCGCTTCCTGGAGAGCGAGGGTCTGGTCGAGCCGCAGCGCACCGCTTCGGGCTATCGCAAATTCAGTCCGGAGGATGTCGAGCGGCTCGCCCAGGTCCTGCGGATGCAGCGGGACCACTATCTTCCGCTCAAGGTCATCAGGGAGCAGCTCGACGCCCTGGCCCGGGGTGAGCGGCCGGCTCCTCGGCACCCGGGTGCGGGTGATCCGTACGACCCGGGCGCGGAGTGCGACCGGCCGACCGCGGCCCGGGTAGGCCGGTCCGAGTTGCTGGCGGCCGCCGAGGTCAGCGAGGACGAGCTGGCCGTCTGGGAGTCGTACGGGCTTATCACTCCCGCGGCGGACGGTGGTTATGACGCCCAGTCCGTGACGGTGGCCAAGCTGCTGGCGCACATGGGCCGTTTTGGTCTGGAGCCGCGGCATCTGCGGGCGATGAAAGCCGCTGCGGACCGTGAGGCCGGGCTGGTCGAACAAGTGGTCGCACCGCTGCGGAGGCATCGCAACCCTCAGACGAGGGCTCATGCGGAGGCCACCACCAAGGAGCTCGCGGACCTCTCCGTCAGGCTGCACGCGGCTCTGGTGCAGACCGCTTTGGGTGTCAGGTTGTGCTGAGCTCCGGCTGATCTTGGGGGAACCCGACTACCCAAACCTGCCGGGCACGTCCTAGGGTTGCTGTGTGAACGAGCTCGATGTTGTGGGTGTCCGGGTGGAAATGCCCTCCAACCAGCCGATCGTGCTCCTGCGTGAAGTGGGAGGCGACCGTTACCTCCCCATTTGGATCGGCCCCGGGGAGGCGACCGCGATCGCCTTCGCGCAGCAGGGGATGACCCCCGCCAGGCCGCTGACCCACGACCTCTTCAAGGACGTGCTGGAGGCGGTCGGGCAGGAGCTCACCGAGGTCCGTATCACCGACCTGCGGGAAGGCGTGTTCTACGCCGAGCTGGTCTTCGCCAGTGGGGTCGAGGTGAGCGCGAGGCCGTCCGACGCCATAGCTCTCGCACTGCGCACCGGCACGCCGATCTACGGCAGTGACGGGGTGCTGGACGACGCGGGCATCGCGATCCCGGACGAGCAGGAGGACGAGGTGGAGAAGTTCCGCGAGTTCCTCGATCAGATCTCACCCGAGGACTTCGGATCCAGCAGCCAGTGAGTCGGTAGCGTCACTGAATCCGGATGGACGCGCGTTCGCGCATGGATTCCCGGTGAGGGACCACGGCAAACCACTCTCTGGGTGATTATCACTCGGCGTGCCGAGTGTGGCGATCGTTGACGCGCCCCGGACGACTGCCTACCGTCGAGTTGGCAGGTCAAGGACGGAGGTCGGCGTGAGAACCAGCGGCGACGGTGCGGCAGGGGGACCCCCCGGACTCGGTCCGGGGCACGGCGGGCCGTATCCGCTTCACATGAACGCGGCATATGACGCCACGTCCGAGACCATCGGCTATCGCGGGCCGACCGCCTGTGCCGCCGCGGGCATCACCTACCGGCAGCTCGACTACTGGGCGCGTACCGGCCTGGTGGAGCCGAGTGTGCGGGCGGCGTACGGCTCCGGCACGCAGCGCCTCTACAGCTTCCGCGACGTGGTCGTTCTCAAGGTCGTGAAGCGCTTTCTGGACACCGGTGTCGCCTTGCAGAACATCCGTGCCGCCGTACAGCACCTGCGGGCGCGTGGGTTCGCCGACCTCGAGCGGATGACGCTCATGAGCGACGGGGCGACCGTCTACGAGTGCTCGTCGCCGGACGAGGTGGTCGACCTGCTCCAGGGCGGCCAGGGGATCTTCGGGATCGCCGTGGGTGTGGTGTGGCGGGATGTCGAAGCGGCGCTGTCGCAGCTTCACGGTGAGCGCGTCGACATCGGTGAGACGCTGGTCGGGCAGCATCCGGCGGACGAGCTGGCCCGGCGCCGCCGCGACCGGGCCGTCTGACCGGCCCGGTGTCCGTGTGGCTCGCACGTGAGTGCGGGCGATTGTCAGTGGCGTAGGGCAGCATCGGACATGTGAGATCCGCCCCGACGATCCTGCATCTGGACATGGATGCGTTCTTCGCCGCCGCCGAGCAGGCGGCGAAGCCCAGTCTGCGCGGAAAACCGGTGGTGGTGGGAGGGCTGGGGCCACGTGGGGTGGTGGCCACGGCCTCGTACGAGGCGAGACGCTTCGGTGTGCACTCGGCGATGCCCATGGCCCAGGCGAGACGTCTCTGTCCGAACGCCGCGTACCTCGTCCCGCGCTTCTCGCTGTACCGGGCGGTCAGCGAGCAGGTGATGGAGCTGCTCGCCCGTCTCTCACCGCTGGTGGAGCCCCTGAGCCTGGACGAGGCGTTCGTGGACCTCGAGGCGGGCGGGGTGGCCGATGACTCCGGTTCGGCGCGGGAGGCCGGTCAGCGGCTGCGCAGGGACATTCTGGCGGTCACGGGGCTGAGCGGTTCCGTGGGTCTCGCGGGCTCCAAGATGCTCGCGAAGATCGCGTCGGAGCAGGCCAAGCCCAACGGCCTGGTGCTGATCGAACCAGGTACGGAACGGGAGCTGCTGGCGCCGATGACGGTGCGGATCCTGCCCGGCGTCGGTCCGGCGACCGGCGAGCATCTGCGGCGTGCCGGGATGACCACGGTCCACGACCTCGCCGGCGCCGGTGAGGACGAGCTCGTACGGTTGCTGGGGAAGGCGCACGGCACATCGCTGTTCAGGATGGCCCTCGGGCATGACGACCGCCCCGTGGTGGCCGAGCGTGACGCGAAATCGGTGTCGGTGGAGGACACCTTCGACGTCGATCTGCACGACAGGGTGCGGATCAGAACGGAGGTGGAGCGCCTGGCCGACCGCTGCGTCAGGCGGCTGCGGGAGTCCCGTCACTCAGGACGGACCATCGTGCTGAAGGTGCGGCGCTTCGACTTCTCGACACTGACGAGGTCGGAGACCCTGCGCGGGCCCACGGACGACCCGTCCGTGGTGCGGGAGGCCGCCGCGCGCCTGCTGGACGCGGTGGACACGACCGGTGGGGTGCGGCTGCTCGGCGTGGGCGTCAGCGGGCTCGCCGACTACACCCAGGAGGACCTGTTCGCGCAGGCCGCCGGCGAGAAGGCCACCGGCGACGGTGACGGCGGTGGTCCGGCGGACGAGAGCCCGCGGCACGGCACCGGCGGGCAGCCGGAGCCCGAGCGGACGCCGACGGCGCCACCCGCTGAGCGGCGCTGGCCCGCGGGACACGACGTCCGGCACGCACGCCACGGCTCGGGCTGGGTGCAGGGGAGCGGCCTCGGACGGGTCACGGTCCGCTTCGAGGAACCCTGGTCGACCGCCCCCGGCCGGGTGCGCACCTTCCCCGTGGATGATCCCGAGCTCGAGCTGTCGGAACCGCTGCCGCTGGTCATACGTGAGACTCCGTCCGCCGCGGCGGACGGAGCGCCGTCGGCCGGGACGCCGGCGCAGCCGGCTCAGTCGTCGTTACCGGCCAGCTGACCGAAGTCGCGGTCGCCGGAATTGCCTGGTGCCTGCGATCGGCCGCTCGACCCGGGCGGCGTCGAGGGAGGGGGGTTCTCCGCGGGACTGGGGAGGTCGAGGCCGTAGTGGTGGTACAGCTGGAGTTCCTGCTCGGGGGAGAGATGCCGGCCGACTCCGAAGTCCGGTGCGTCCTTGATCAGGGCCCGCTCGAACGGGATGTGCAGTCCGTCGGTGTCCAGCTCGCTGGGTTCCAGCGGCACGAACGCGTCCCTGCTGAACAGGCCGGTCCGCACGGCCGCCCACTCCGGGACGCCGGTGGCGTCGTCGAGGTACACCTCGTCCACGGTCCCGATCTTGGTGCCGTTACGGTCGAACGCCTTGCGGCCTATCAGGCTGCGCGGATCGATATCGGTCTGCACGGTCCCTCCAAATGGTCGCACTGCTCCGTAAGTACTACGAAAGTGCACTTTTGTGGGGTCGGCCACTCGACCTTTCCGGTGAAGTCCGCGCTGGTAGGCTGGCACACGGCTGTTGACCCCGCGCGGGAGAGCGCTCCGGACATGTACCGGAGCCGCCGAAGGAGCAAATCCTCCCCGGAATCTCTCAGGCGCCAGTACCGCATGGGCGAGGTCACTCTGGAAAGCAGAGCGGATGCCGCATGGCAACCGCTCTCACCGACGGTGAAAACCGGAATGCCAGTGAGTGGGCGGACCGGTGAAGCTCTCAGGTTAGATGACAGAGGGGGAGGCCGTCCGGGCACCCGCGCCGTGGTGTCCCTCGCAGGTCGTATCGACCAGGAGGCCTCACATGACCGCCAACCGCACTCCGCTCGCCCAGCTGGAGCGGGGCATCCCCTTCGAGCAGCGTCACATAGGGCCCGATGCCGAGGCCCAGGCGAAGATGCTGGCGCACGTCGGCTACGGCTCGCTCGACGAGCTCACCGCCGCCGCCGTACCGGACGTCATCAAGAGTGCCGAGGCGCTCGGGCTGCCGGGTGCCCGCACCGAGGCCGAGGTCCTGGCCGAGCTGCGCACCCTCGCGGACCGCAACGAGGTCCTCGCCCCGATGATCGGCCTCGGCTACTACGGCACCTTCACCCCGCCGGTGATCCTGCGCAACGTCATGGAGAACCCTGCCTGGTACACGGCGTACACGCCCTACCAGCCCGAGATCTCCCAGGGCCGCCTCGAAGCCCTGCTCAACTTCCAGACGATGGTCGCAGAGCTGACCGGTCTGCCCACCTCCGGCGCCTCGCTGCTGGACGAGGCCACCGCGGCGGCCGAGGCCATGGCCCTGTCCCGGCGTGTCGGCAAGGTCAAGGGCGGGGTCTTCCTGATCGACGCCGACACCCTGCCGCAGACCATCGCCGTGATCGAGACCCGCGCCGAGCCCACCGGAGTCGAGGTCGTCGTCGCCGATCTGAGCGACGGGATCCCGTCAGAGGTCGCCGAGGGCGGCGTCTTCGGTGTGCTGCTCCAGTACCCCGGAGCCTCCGGAGCCGTCCGCGACCTCAAGCCGGTCGTGGACCAGGCCCATGAGCTCGGGGCGATCGTCACCGTGGCCGCCGACCTTCTGGCGCTCACCCTGCTCACCTCCCCGGGTGCGCTCGGCGCGGACATCGCCGTCGGCACCACCCAGCGCTTCGGTGTCCCGATGGGCTTCGGCGGTCCGCACGCCGGCTACATGGCCGTCCAGGACAAGCACGCCCGCAGCCTGCCCGGCCGCCTCGTCGGCGTCTCCGTCGACGCCGACGGCAACAGGGCCTACCGCCTGGCGCTCCAGACCCGTGAGCAGCACATCCGCCGCGAGAAGGCCACCAGCAACATCTGCACCGCGCAGGTGCTGCTCGCGGTGATGGCAGGGATGTACGCCGTCTACCACGGCCCCGACGGCCTGCGGACGATCGCCCGCCGCACCCACCGCTACGCCACGATCCTGGCCGCGGGTCTGCGCGCCGGCGGAGTGGAGCTCGTCCACGACGCGTACTTCGACACGCTGACCGCCCGTGTCCCGGGCAAGGCCGCGGACATCGTCGCCGCCGCCCGCGACAACGGCGTCAACCTGCACCTCACCGACGCCGACCACGTCTCCCTCTCCTGCGACGAGACCACCGGGCGGGCCCAGCTCGCCGCCGTCTGGTCCGCCTTCGGCGTCGACGGCGAAGGCGCCGACATCGAGGCCCTGGACAGGACCGCCGACGACACCCTCCCGGCCGGGCTGCTGCGCACCGACGACTACCTCACCCACCCGGTCTTCCACCAGCACCGCTCCGAGACCGCGATGCTGCGCTACCTGCGCCGCCTCGCCGACCGTGACTACGCGCTGGACCGGGGAATGATCCCGCTCGGCTCCTGCACCATGAAGCTGAACGCGACCACCGAGATGGAGCCCGTGACCTGGCCGGAATTCGGCCAGATCCACCCCTTCGCCCCGGTCGAGCAGGCCGGGGGCTATGTGACGCTCATCCACGAGTTGGAGGAGCGCCTCGCCGAGGTGACCGGCTACGACAAGGTGTCCATCCAGCCGAACGCCGGCTCGCAGGGTGAGCTCGCCGGTCTGCTCGCCGTACGTGCGTACCACCGCGCCAACGGTGACGAGCAGCGCACGATCTGCCTCATCCCCTCGTCCGCGCACGGCACCAACGCCGCCAGCGCGGTGATGGCGGGCATGAAGGTCGTCGTGGTCAAGACCGCCGACGACGGCGAGATCGACATCGAGGACCTGCGCGCCAAGATCGAGCAGCACCGTGACGAGCTGTCCGTGCTCATGATCACGTACCCCTCGACGCACGGTGTGTTCGAGGAGCACGTCGCCGACATCTGCGCGCAGGTGCACGACGCGGGCGGCCAGGTGTACGTCGACGGCGCCAACCTCAACGCCCTGGTGGGCCTCGCCAAGCCCGGCCGGTTCGGCGGCGACGTCTCGCACCTCAACCTGCACAAGACCTTCTGCATCCCGCACGGCGGTGGCGGTCCCGGTGTCGGCCCGGTGGCCGTGCGTGAGCACCTCGCCCCGTACCTGCCGAACCACCCGCTCCAGCCCAGCGCCGGGCCCGAGACGGGCGTCGGCCCGATCTCGGCCGCCCCGTGGGGCTCGGCGGGAATCCTGCCGATCTCCTGGGCGTACGTCCGGCTGATGGGCGGCGAAGGCCTGAAGCGTGCGACGCAGGTCGCCGTGCTCGCGGCCAACTACATCGCCAAGCGCCTCGAGCCGCACTACCCCGTGCTCTACACGGGCCCGGCCGGACTCGTCGCGCACGAGTGCATCGTGGATCTCCGGCCGCTCTCGAAGGCGACCGGGGTCAGCGTCGACGACATCGCCAAGCGGCTCATCGACTACGGCTTCCACGCGCCGACCATGTCGTTCCCGGTGGCCGGCACACTGATGATCGAGCCCACCGAGAGCGAGGACCTGAACGAGCTCGACCGGTTCTGCGAGACCATGATCGCGATCCGTGCGGAGATCGAGAAGGTCGCCTCGGGCGAGTGGCCCGCCGACGACAACCCGCTGCGCAACGCCCCGCACACGGCCGCGGCCCTGGGCGGCGAGTGGGACCACGCGTACAGCCGCGAAGTGGCGGTCTTCCCGGCCGGTGTCCAGGCAGCGGACAAGTACTGGCCCCCGGTGCGCCGGATCGACGGCGCCTTCGGTGACCGCAACCTGGTCTGCTCCTGCCCGCCCGTGGACGAGTACGACGTCTGATCCCACAGCCGGGCACACCGAGGGCCGGTTCGGAGTCTCTCCGAACCGGCCCTCAGCCGTTCGGGTCCGTGTGGAGCCTGCCTGAGCGAATCCCTCAGGCTGCCGTGGCCACCGCCTGCGGCCGGTGAGGAGCGATGATCTGCCCGTCCGGGAGCAGCTCACCGGTGTCCTCGAACAGCAGGACGCCGTTGCACAGCAGGCTCCAGCCCTGCTCCGGGTGGTGCGCCATGAGACGGGCGGCGTCCCGGTCGGGAGAGTCGGCTGAAGGACAGGGTGGCTGGTGCTGGCACATGGAAGGGTTCTTTCGCTGCGGTGTGGTGAGGAGAGTGCTGCGGCTCGATGCGGTGTTCATGACCGCCCCCGTTTTCGTCGGTCCGATCCCAGTGTTGCCCCACGAGCGTCGATCCGCAGGGATTTCACGGCAGCTCGTCTTCCCACTTAATGACGTATCACCCGCGCGGACGGTTCAACCGAAGGGCACCGTCCCTTCGGATGGTTCGGGAGAACCATCCTGACTAGGTGTCCGCGACGCGCGGACTATGCGGGGCTGCCCCCCTCGGTGCAGCACAACGCCCCGTGACCTGTCGGTCACGGGGCGGGCGCACCGTGCTGTCGTGGGCCGTCGTGTCTTCAGGCTGGGGACCCCAGGAGCGGGGCACGGGTCGCCCGCAGGGTGAGGACCGGGAGTAGCTCGGCTGCCCGGTGGGGGCGGTGGGCGGCGATGCCCGGTGGGGCCGGTGCGAGAGGGACCAGAAGATCATCGGGTGCGGGTGCGCCCGCCGATGCGTCGGCCGCCGTGTCCCCGTGCAGCCACAGGGTGAGCATGTAGAGCTCGGGGATGGACAGCAACCGGGGCTGGTAGTCGGTGGTCAGGGCCTCCGCCTGGATCAGCGCCCGTTCGGTCGAGACGAGGTAGGGGCCTTCGAAGAAGTGCGAGAAAGCCCAGCCGTCCGGGGTCAGCATCGTGTCGGCGGCGGCCACGGAGCGCTCACCGGCGCGTATGAGGAATCTCCAGCCCGCCAGTCTCGTGCGGGGTGCCTGGCCGGGCCGGGGTACGACCTGGTCCAGCACATGGACGGGTAGGGGGAGTTCGGCACTCACCGCTCCCTGGACGGAGCGGAGGGTGGGTGTGGGGGCCTGGCGGACCGCGGCGGGGGAACCGAGGGCCGTGAGAACGCTGCGCAGCGCAGGCGTGGGTGCCGGGGGAACATGCAGCGGCATGGTGGGTCGCCTCTCACTCAAGAGACACGGTGATGCGACGGCAGATGCGGACGGCGCTGTCAGCGTGGGCCAGAGGGGGCTGGAAATGCCATGCCCGGGCGCCAACTCTCTGCCTCGTTTGCCGAGTTTATACGACGTGTGTTCACGCAGTGTTTCTGCTAGCTCTGCCCGATATTGCGGACAAGGTCGAATCAGGACCTTTTCGGGGGGAGTTCTTCCCGGTCTTTTCGTGAACCCGGCGCTGTCACCAGGGGATCCGCTGCACCTGTGGTCGGCTGGATCTCATCGGCGATTCTCACCACATCTGCGCGACGCCTGCGCTACATCCGTAGGAGGGTAACTGCGCGTTGCTTCATGCCGACGGAATGTGCCTCGTGAATGCCTCATCCACACTATCGCGCCGTCATCGCCCGTGAGGCGTTATAGATCAGTCGGTCTGGGCATTATCGTCCGTGACGCGAACGGCCTGTGCCGCAGGCCGCCCACTCGAGGAAGGGTGCTTCGATGGGGGAGAAGGTCGTTGCAGGCACGTTCGACCTGTCGGATCGCCAGAGGTACCGGAGGAAGCTCCAGCAGTGCCTCGCGGGGATGGGGAGGCTCCTGGCGGAGAAGAGGTTCGACCGGCCCAAGAATCTGATGGGCCTGGAGATCGAGTTGAATCTCGCCGGGTCCGACGGACTGCCGCGCATGAGGAATGGCGAGGTGCTCGACCGGATAGCGAGCCGTGATTTCCAGACCGAACTCGGAATGTTCAATCTGGAGGTCAACATAGCCCCGCACCGCCTCGAGGGGCGAGTCTTCGACCAGCTCGCCGAGGAGCTGCACACCAGCCTGGGATATGCCCACCGCAAGGCTGCCGAGCTGGACGCCGGCATCGTGATGATCGGAATTCTCCCGACCATCGAACCCAATGACCTGGTCTCCGCCAACCTTTCCGACGTCGACCGGTACGTCCTGTTGAACGACCAGATCGTCGCGGCGCGGGGCGAGGACTTCACCCTCGACATCGACGGGGTCGAGCGCCTCAGCTGTACGTCGACGTCGATCGCGCCCGAGTCCGCCTGCACCTCCGTGCAGCTCCACCTCCAGGTGACGCCCGCCCGGTTCGCCCAGGTGTGGAACGCCGCGCAGGCCATCGCGTCCGTCCAGATCGCCCTGGGTGCCAACGCGCCCTTCCTCTTCGGCAAGGAGCTGTGGCGCGAATCCCGGCCACCGCTGTTCCAGCAGGCGACGGACACCCGGCCGCCGGAGCTCCAGGCGCAGGGCGTCAGGCCGCGGACCTGGTTCGGCGAGCGCTGGGTCGAGTCGGCCTACGAACTCTTCGAGGAGAACCTGCGCTACTTCCCCTCGCTGCTGCCGATCTGCGACGAAGAGGATCCGCTGAGGGTGCTCGACGACGGGGGAGTCCCGCGCCTCCAGGAACTCGTGCTGCACAACGGCACGGTCTACCGCTGGAACCGCCCGGTGTACGGACTCGCCGACGGCGTACCCCACCTCCGGGTCGAGAACCGTGTGCTGCCCGCCGGACCGACCGTCAACGACGTGGTGGCCAACGCGGCCTTCTACTACGGGATGGTGCGTTCGCTCGCCGAGGAGTCCCGTCCGGTGTGGACCCGGATGCCCTTCGAGGTCGCCGCTGAGAACTTCGACACGGCCTGCCGCCACGGCATCGACGCCGAATTGATGTGGCCGCGGCCGGGCCGCGGTGGCGGGATGACGCGCGTACCGGCGGTCAAGCTCGTACGGGACGAACTGCTGCCGCTCGCAGCCGCCGGGCTCGAGGCGTGGAACGTGGAGGCCGCGGACCGCGACTTCTACCTCGGGATCATCGAAGGCCGCTGCCGCCGCAAGGTCAATGGCGCGTCCTGGCAGGTGGACGCCTTCCACCGGGCGATGGAGTCGGGGCTTGGCCGTGAACCCGCGCTCGCCGCCGTGACACGCCGCTATGCCGAGCTGATGCACCAGGGTGACCCGGTGCACACCTGGCCCTCCTGGTCGGTGGGCTGAGCCCTCGACCTCGCTCGGTAGACGCCGCTACCGAGGCCCTGCCGTCGTGTGCGCTGCCTTCGTCGGGCAAGCTGTGACCCGCTGGACGAGGCAACAGGAGGCGGATGTGCAGGCGGAGGCGGGACGCGCGCCCGGATCGCTCCCCGAGGGGGGCTTGTCGCCCAGGACCCTGCGGTCCGAGATGCTGCTCGTCCTCGCGCTGTCGCTCGGCGCCAGCGCGCTGTCCTCGCTGATCAGCTTCACCGGCGCGCTGACGAAACCGGGCGGTCTGAAGGACCAGGCCGCCACGCTCAACAGCTCCTACGCCCCAGGGCGCCCCTGGCTCGATCTCGCCTGGCAGCTCTTCGGTGTCGCCACCGCACTCGTGCCCGTCGCGCTGGTCGCCCACCTGCTCTTCCGGGAGGGCGCCTGGGGACTCAGGGCCATCGGCTTCGACCGGACCCGGCCCTGGCCCGACCTCGGCCGGGGCGCGCTGGTGGCGGCGGGGATCGGTAGCGCCGGGCTGGCGTTCTATCTGATCGCCAGAGCCGCCGGGTTCAATCTGACCGTGGTGCCCGAGGCGCTGCCCGAGGTCTGGTGGAAGTACCCCGTGCTGATCCTCTCCGCGGTGCAGAACGCCGTGGTGGAGGAAGTGATCGTCGTCGGCTATCTGCTGCGCAGACTGGACCGGCTGGGATGGACTCCGGTCGGGGCGCTCGTGGCCAGTTCCGTGCTGCGCGGCTCGTACCACCTCTACCAGGGCGTCGGCGGATTCATCGGCAACATGGTCATGGGCGCCCTCTTCGTCCTGCTCTACCGGCGCTGGGGACGGGTGGGGCCGCTGGTCGTGGCGCACGCGCTGCTCGACATCGTGGCGTTCGTCGGATACGGGCTGCTTGCCGGCAAGGTGGGCTGGCTGCCGACGCCGTGATGCCGCCCGCCCGTACACGACTTGGGCGCGCTACGGGCTGCTGAGCAGTTCCCCGTCGATCACGGTCACGGCGTGCCCGGTGAGCAGGACGCGTTCGCCGTGCAGCGCCGTGCGCACCAGTCCGGAGCGGGCGGACGCCTGGAGGCCGACGAGCTCGCTGCGGCCGAGTCGTTCTGACCAGTACGGGGCGAGCGCGGTGTGGGCGCTGCCGGTGACGGGGTCCTCGTCGATTCCCACGTTCGGGAAGAAGCCCCTGGAGACGAAGTCGTAGCCGCGGCGGGGGTCTTCGGCCCGGGCGGTGACGATGACCCCCCGCTCCGAGTGCCGGGCCAGGGCCATGAGGTCGGGCGCCAGATCGCGCACGGTCGCCTCGTCCGTGAGTTCCACCAGCAGGTCCCCGATGTGCTCGCCGGTGTCCTGGACCTCCAGCGGAGTGGCGTTGAGGGCCTCGGCGAGCCCTGCCGGTGGCTGCGTACGGGTGAGCGGTGCCACGGGGAAGTCCAGGGTGATCGAACCGTCCTCATGGGCCGTCGCCGTGAGGATCCCGCAGCGCGCGAGGAAGCGCACCGTGCCGGTCGCCGTCCCGGTGGTGTGCAGGACATGGGCCGTCGCGAGGGTGGCATGGCCGCACATGTCGACCTCTGTCGCCGGGGTGAACCAGCGCAGCGCCCAGTCCGCCGGCCCGCCGGGCGCCAGCCGGTGCGCGAAGGCCGTCTCGGCCTGGTTGACCTCTCGCGCCACGTTCTGGAGCCACGGGTCGTCGGGGAAGGCCGGGGTGTCGAGCAGGAGGACTCCGGCTGGGTTGCCGGTGAAGGGCCGGTCGGCGAAGGCATCCACGATTCGTATCCGCATGCCCGTGACGGTAGGGCTCGGGCAAGCCCGCAGGCCAAGGCCAATCCGATGGCTGTGGACCGGTCGGAGCGTCCGGTGGCTCTTCGGTGATGTTTGCCAGACGAGTTATTCCGATATATCGTCGCCGCATCGCGACAGTACAACGATGGCGCGTAGATAGATCACGATGGAGGGAGCAGAGCGATGCGCTCACAAGGACACGGCAACTGCGGGCCCGGCCATCACGGGCCCGGCCCTCGCGAGCGGGGTGACTTCGAGGGGCGGCGCGCCGCCTTCGGTCCCTTCGGGCCTGGTTTCGGGGGTCCGCCCTGGGGCGGTCGGGGCCGCGGCGGTGGGAGGGGGAGAGCCCGGCGCGGCGATGTGCGCGCCTCGATCCTGGCGCTGCTGAAGGACCGGCCGATGCACGGTTACGAGATGATCCAGGAGATCGGCGAGCGCAGCGCCGGGGCGTGGAAGCCCAGTCCCGGTTCGGTCTACCCCACGCTCCAGCTGCTGGAGGACGAGGGACTGATCGCGAGTGAGAGTGACGGCGGCAAGAAGCTGTTCACGCTCACCGATGCGGGGCGCACCGAGGCCGAGTCGGTCCCGGACGCTCCCTGGGAGGATGCGGGCCGCGGTATCGACTGGGATGCCATGCACGAGATAAGGGCGGCGGGCGTGGGTCTGATGGAGGCGTTCGGTCAGGTCTGGAAGACCGGCACCGCCGACCAGCGGACGAAGGCGATCGCCGTGATCAACGACGCACGCAAGAAGCTGTACCTGATCCTGGCCGACGAGCACTGAGTCGCGGCCCGGGATGCCCGGAAGTCCCGGACAGGGGCCCCGCCTGGTGCGGGGCCCCTGTGTCCGTCCCGGGGTGCCGGCTCAGGAAACCAGCCCGCTCAGCTTCCGCAGGGACTCGTTGAGTGCGGCGGTGGCCGAGTCCTTGAGTTTGCCCGCCATCAGCGAGACGGCGGCGCCCGTGAACTCCCCTTCGATGCGCAGGGTCGTGGCGTCCCCGTCGGGGACGAGCGCGTACCGCGTGCCGACGGTCACTCCCATCGGGCCCCTGCCCCTGATGGCGAGGACCCGTTCCGGCTCCAGCTCGGCCACCGTCCACATCACCTCGGCGGGAAAACCCATGAGCTTCATGTTCTCCGGGAAGGTGGCGCCCGTCTCCAGGGTGTGCGGGCCGCCCTGGGGGAAGCTCGTGTGGGTGGCGTTCCAGCGGCCGTACGAAGTGAAGTCCGTCAGCTGGGCCCAGACCTTCCCGGCGGGCGCATCGATGCGTGCCTCTGCACTGACCTCGGCCATGGGGCCACCCCTTCGTCTCGGGTACCGGTGTCTCGGGTACCGGTGTCGCGGAACGTAGTCGTGCGGCCTCGAACATTCAATACTGATGAACAGTCAGACCTGTTGCCATCTCCTCCCCAAGGAGGAGATGGGGGCGGACCCGCCCACCTTGCGTGGGATGCCGAGATGCTCCCGTGCGTCGATGACTCGGGCACCGGCGGACTGATGGGGTGTCATCGTGCACCTTCCCGTCCCCCGCCCGCCCCGTCAGCCTGCTCCCCTGAACGCAGCGACCTACTCACGGCTTACGGCGGAGCTGGCGTCGGTCGTCGCGGCTGCCCGCCGGCGTGCGCTGCGGGACGGGGACCGGCAGATCGACACCGCCCACCTCTTGCACTCCCTCATGGAAGAGGACGCCGGGGCGCGCGCCGTCTTCGACGGCACCGGTCAGGCGGCCCGGGTGCTGGGGTATCTCGTCCAGCGGAGCATCGGATACGGGCTGCGCTGGCAGGGTTCGGTCGAGGACTCGGGGGCGATCGCCGTGCTGCGTGACGTCGAGGCGGCAGGCTGGTCGCCTTCGGCGTCAGCGGCCCTGGAGATCGCTCTGGAGCGCGCTGCCCGGCGCGGCGACGCGCGTGCCACCGGCCTTGACCTGCTCGCCGCGATTGCCGCGGACCGGGACTGCCGCGCCGTCGATGTGCTCAGACGCGCGGGCGTCGACACGGGTCGGCTCGACGTCCGGATCGCGGAGCTGTCTCAACAGGCGTCACGGCCGTGACGCTCCTGACCTTCCCTGTCATGATGTGCCGATGCACGTCTCGGAGGGAAGGAACGTCAGCCTGGGCCTCGCCCTGGCCTCGGCGTTCGCGTTCGGTGGTTCGGGAGTCGCGGCCAAGCCGCTGATCGATGCGGGGCTCGATCCGCTGCATGTGGTCTGGCTCCGAGTGGCCGGCGCCGCGCTCGTGATGCTTCCCCTCGCCTGGCGCCACCGGGACCTGCTGATACGCAAGCCGGCCCTGCTCGCGGGCTATGGACTGCTCGCCGTCGCGGGCGTCCAGGCCTTGTACTTCGCCGCGATCTCCAGGATCCCCGTCGGCGTGGCCCTGCTCGTCGAGTACCTCGCTCCCGCCCTGGTCCTCGGGTGGGTCCGCTTCGTCCAGCGCAGGGCGGTCACCCGGGCCGCGGCACTCGGGGTGATCCTGGCCGTCGGCGGCCTCGCCTGTGTCGTCGAGGTGTGGTCCGGGCTCGGGTTCGATGCGATCGGCATCCTGCTGGCCCTCGGCGCCGCCTGCTGCCAGGTCGGCTACTTCGTGCTCTCCGACCAGGGCAGCAACGGCAAGGACGCCCCCGATCCGCTCGGCGTGATCGCGTACGGGCTGGTCATCGGGGCCGTGGTGCTCACGGCCATCGCCCGTCCGTGGGGTATGGACTGGTCGGTGCTCGCGGGCGACGCGAGCATGGACGGCACCGCCGTCCCCGCCGCACTGCTCCTCGGCTGGACAGTGCTGATCGCCACCGTCCTCGCCTACATCAGCGGTGTCGTCTCGGTCCGCAGGCTGTCCCCGCAGGTGGCCGGAGTCGTCGCCTGCCTCGAAGCGGTCATCGCGACCGTCCTGGCATGGGTCCTGCTGGGCCAGCATCTGTCGGCGCCGCAGATCGTGGGCGGCGCCGTGGTGCTGGTCGGCGCGCTGATCGCCCAGTCGTCGACGCCGAAGGCCCCGTCGGGGCCGGTGGCCGGTGGGGCGGGCCCGGGAATTCCCCCGAGTGCCGAAGAGGCCGAGGGCGCCGTCCCCGGCGCCCGCTTGTCCGACGGTGCGACCTCGGCATAGGCTGCCGATCATGCATTCGACCGTGCTTCCGCCTCCCGCACGCTGACGCGGGCCGGCGATCGCCGATGAAGACCGGGCCCGGGGTGTGGTGTCCCCCGGGGCGGTTTGTCGCTGCCTGCGTGTGAAGCCCAGCGGCCACCAGTCCCGTCTTCAACCGGCCCGTCGTGGAGCCTTCACGCCCCCGTGACCGGGGGAGGGCCCCGGGGATCCCCCGGACATCCCGCACGGAGAAGTCACGTGTCGAACCCTTCATCCTCTGCTGCCTCCGGCCTGCCCGTCGGACGCAGCCTCTTCTATCTCGCTGTCGCCGGTGTGGCCTGGGGGACAGCGGGAGCCGCCGCGTCCCTGGTCTACGTGGCCAGCGATCTGGGCCCGCTCGCCCTGTCCTTCTGGCGCTGCCTGGGCGGACTGGTGCTGCTGGCCGGCGTGCTGGCGCTGCGCCCGCGCGGCGCGGTCGAGGCGGCCGAGCCGCGACGCCACCGAGTGCTGCGCATCCTCGGCACCGGCACGGGCCTGACGGTGTTCCAGAGCGCGTACTTCGCGGCAGTCGAGCAGACCGGGCTCGCCGTCGCCACGGTCGTCACCCTCGGCGCGGGCCCCGTGCTCATCGCCCTCGGAGCCAGGCTGACCATGGGGGAGCGCCTCGGGCGCGGCGGTGCCGCGGCCGTGGTCGGCGCGCTGGCCGGACTGATCGTGCTGGTGCTGGGCGGCGACGCCGGCACGGTCCGGCCGGTCGGGGTGGCGCTCGCGCTCCTCTCCGCCGCGGGATACTCGGGAATCACGCTCCTCACGCGGTGGCTGGGGCGGGCGGGCACGGGCGGGGACGCGCTCGCCACCGCGGCATGGACCTTCGCGGTGGGCGCCGCCGGGCTGCTCCCGTTCGCACTCGTGGAGGGGCTGCTGCCGCACACCGCGGAACCCGCCCGGGTGATCTGGCTGCTGGTGTACGTCGCCGCCGTGCCGACCGCGCTCGCCTACGCGCTCTACTTCGCGGGGGCGGCCGTGGTCAGAGCCGCGACGGTTTCCGTGATCATGCTTCTGGAGCCGGTCAGCGCCGCGGCGCTCGCGGTGACCGTGCTGGGCGAACGGCTGTCGGCGGCGACGGTGGCCGGGACCCTGCTGCTGCTCACCGCGGTCGTCGCGCTGGCCTGGCAGGAGGCGCATGCGCCAGCCCCGCGCGGGGACACCGCGGAAACGGTCGCCGTCTGACGGCCCGGTTGCGCCGGTGAAACGGGGGCGGACCGCGCAGCACCCTGCGAGCCCGCCCCCACCCGCGGCCGCGACCCCCGTGCGCCGCCCCGGGTGGCCGTCACAGTGCCGCGAGATAGTCCGGCAAGGAGACGGCCGGGTCCAAGTCGTCCGCGGGGACGGGCGTGCCATGGCGCGGGGCCAGCGGGATCACTCCGGTCCAGTGCGGCAGTGAGAGGTCCTCCGGGTCGTCGTTCGGACCACCGGTGCGGACCTTGGCCGACACCTCGTCCAGACCGAGCCGGAGCACGGCGGTGGCGGCGAGTTCCCGGTCGTTCGCCGGGCGGGAGTCGCGGGACCGCCCGGGGACGACCTGGTCCACGATCGCGTCCAGTGCCACACGCTTCTCCTCGGGGTCGACCACCTGGTGGGCGGTGCCGTGGACCACGACGGAGCGGTAGTTGATCGAGTGGTGGAAAGCCGAGCGGGCCAGCACGAGGCCGTCGACATGGGTGACCGTCAGACAGACCTTCAGACCTGGGTCGCCCGGATCGCTCGAGTCGCTCCGACCGGCCATCCGGAGCGGGCGGGAACCCGTCGAGCCGTGGACGTACAGCCGCTCGCCGATCCTGCCGTAGAGCGTCGGCAGCACCACCGGTGCTCCGTCGCGTATGAAACCGAGATGGCAGGCATAGGCCTCGTCGAGGATCGCGTGCACCAGCGCCCGGTCGTAGGAGGCACGCGGGCGTCCCCGGGTGGGGTAGGTGCGCTCCGTCTTCGGGTAGGAGGCGATGTCCTGGGGCGGTGAGGGCGGGAGCGAGGACATGGATTGACAACTCCATTGCACTAGTACAAAATCTCTTTTGTGCTAGGAGAGTATCGGATTGCTGGGCGCCGTGCAGCGGAGATCGCCGGGAGCGTGGAGCAGGGGGTGGGCTCGGGAGCGCTCGCACCCGGTCAACTGCTTCCGCCCATGCGGGAGCTGGCCGCCGAGCTGGGCGTCAACCCCAATACGGTCGCGGCGGCCTACCGCACCCTGCGCGAGCGCGGGGTGATCGAGACTGCGGGGCGCAGAGGCAGCCGGGTGCGCTCGCGCCCTGCCAGCACCAGCCGCGACTCGCTCGGCTTCGAAGCCCCGCCCGGCGCCCGTCAGGTAGCCGACGGGAATCCCGACCCCGCTCTGCTGCCACGGCTGTACGACGCCTTCACCGTCGCGGCGGGCGAGCAGGACGGGCGACCCGTGCTCTACGGGGAAGCACCCGTGGACCCCGAGCTCGCACGACTCGCCCGGGCAGGTCTGGAAGCCGACGGTGTGCCGGAGGGGCCGATCGCGGCCGCCTCCGGTTCCCTCGACGCCATCGAGCGTGTGCTCGCCGCCCATCTGCGGCCGGGTGACGCCGTCGCCGTCGAGGATCCCGGCTGGGGCCGGGTGTTCGACCTGCTGGCGGCGCTCGGGATGCGGCCCGTCCCGGTCGCCGTGGACGATGACGGGCCCCGCCCGGATGACGTCCGCAGAGCGCTCGGCCAGGCGGCCAGGGCGCTGATCGTCACCTGCCGGGCACAGAACCCCACCGGGGCTGTGATCACCGAGGCACGCGCCAGGGAACTGCGGGGCCTCATCGCCGCCCATCCGGAGCTCCTCGTCATCGAGGACGACCACGGCTTCGCCATCGTCGACGAGCCGCTCCATCCGCTGGCCGGAGCGTCCCGGCACTGGTCGCTGGTGCGGTCCGTCGCCAAGGCCTACGGGCCCGATCTGCGGCTCGCCGTCATGACCGGCGACCCGCTCACCATCGACCGGGTGGGGGGACGGCAGCGGCTCGGGCCCGGCTGGGTCAGCCGCCTGACGCAGCGCGCCATGGTGGAGCTGTGGTCGACGGGCGCCGTCGACCCGGCGGCGGTGGCGCGCGCGTACGCGGAGCGGCGGGACGCTCTGATCGGCGCGCTCGCGCGACGGGGGGTCGCTGCGCAGGGGCGGAGCGGGATGAATGTCTGGGTGCCGGTCCCCGATGAGACGGGTGCCGTGGCCCGGATGCTCCAAGCCGGGTGGGCGGTGGCCCCGGGTGCCCGCTTCCGCCTGTCGGCGCCCCCGGGAATGAGGCTCACCGTGTCCACGCTCAGCGCCGCCGACATCGAGCCGCTCGCCGACGCGGTGGCCTCCGCGACGGCCCCTCCGCCCGTGCGCAGCTACGGCTGACGCCTGCTCTGGGTGAGCGCCGCGCCCGCCAGCACGACGAGCGCGCCGACGGGAGTGTTCCAGCCGAGCTGCTCGCCCAGCACCAGCACACCGGCGGCGGTGGCGATGACCGGGATGAAATACGTGACCATCGTCGCGGTCGTCGGCCCGACCTCGGCGACCAAGCCGTACTGGAGGAGCATCGCGAAACCCGTTCCCAGCGCGCCCAGCGCGATCACGGCCAGCAGCGGCACCACAGGAAACGCCGTCGGCCGCGCGGTGAACAGCGGTGTCACCACGGCCAGCTGGAGCGTGGCGAGCAGCAACTGCGCGCCGGTCAGGGAAAGGTGCGAGTGGGACGACCCCGCGAGGGTGCGGCGGACGTAGATCCAGCCCACCGGATAGCTCAGCGAGGCGAGCAGCGCGAGCAGGGTGCCGGTCATGTCGACGCCTGCGAAGCCCTGCCAGGCGCCGAGCACGGTCAGTACGCCGATGAAGCCGATGCCGAGCCCTGCGACCCTGCGCCTGGTCGGGCGGTCCTCCGAGAGCGCCACCATGGACAGCACCATGCCCCAGAGCGGGGAGGTGGCGTTGCAGATCCCGGCCAGCGTGGAGGGGATCGTCAGCTCCGCGTAGGCGAAGAGCGAGAACGGCAGGGCGTTGAGGAAGAAGCCCGCGACCATCAGATGGCCCCAGGTGCGCAGGCCGCGCGGCAGCCGTTCACGCCGCACCGCCATGGCCACCGCCAGCACGGCCGTACCGAAGAACAGCCGGCCGAACGTGACCTGGAACGGCGCGAAACCGTGCGTCCCCACCTTGATCAGCAGAAAGCTGAAGCCCCAGATCAGGGCGAGCACCGCGAACCTGATACGCCAGTCCAGGGCCGGGCGACGGCGGGTCGGGGCGGAGGACGCGGAGCCGCCCGCATGGGTGGTCGGTGAGGGTGCAGGGCTGTGCTGCCGGGTCGGCGAAACGGTGCTCATGCCCTCACTGTGGACTGGTCAATCACTTAGGACAAGCGAGAAATTCTCCGTTATTGGATTAGCATTACTTACATGTTGAATCTGGAGCGCCTGCGCACGCTGGACGCACTCGCACGGCACGGCTCGGTCAGCGCGGCGGCCGAAGGGCTGCATGTGACCACGTCGGCCGTGTCACAGCAGATGGCGAAGCTGGAGCGGGAGGTCGGCCAGCAGCTGCTGGCCAAGTACGGCAGGGGAGTGCGGCTCACCGACGCGGGGCGGCTGCTCGCCGACCACGCCGCCCGGATCCTCTCCCAGGTGGAGCTCGCCCAGGCCGATATCGAGGCACAACGCGGTCAGGTCGTCGGTGAGGCGCGCATCGGAGCCTTCCCGACCGCGGCGCGGGGGCTGTTCCCCCAGGCGCTCGCCGCCCTGCGCGACACCCATCCCGAACTACGCGTGCGCTCCATAGAGGTGGAGCCGGAGGACGCCGTGCGGCAGGTGGTCCGTGGCGACCTCGACCTGGCCGTCGTCCTCGACTGGAGCAACAAGCGGCTGCCCGTGCCCGGCGGCCTCGCACGGGCGCGACTGCTCGACGACGCGGCGGATGTCGCCATGCACGCGGACCACCCGCTCGCGGCAAGCGCCGAGGTGGATCTCGAGGACTTCGCCGACGACCCGTGGGTGTCCTGGCCCGAGGGCGAGTTCTGCTACGAGTGGCTGGTCTTCACCCTCCGCGCGAAGGGGGTCGAGCCCCGGATCGCGCACATGGCGGGAGAACACCACACCCAGCTGGCGCTGATCGCCGCGGGAATGGGCGTGTGCGTCACCCCGCGGCTCGGCCGGGGTCCGGTGCCGGAAGGCGTCAGATTCGTGCCCGTACGCCAGAAGATGCACCGCCACATCTACGCGATCTGGCGCAGTGACGCGGACCGCCGCCCGTCCATCCGCGCGGCGGTCGAAGCGCTGCACCGGGCCGCGGCGGGCGTGGCCGCGCTCTGAGCAGGCACCCGCCCGGACCCACCGCCCCTTACAGGGCGGCCAGTTTGCGGAAGTCCCATGACGCGATCGCCTCGGGGGTGAGCCTCATCCAGGCGTGCCTGCCGTCGTGCGGCATGGCGTCCAAGCCGAAGTTCTTCCGGGCGAACAACCGCTCGACCTCGTCGAGCCCGGGATCCGGCTCGCCGGTCCGCGGGGCCTCGCCGACGAATTCGACGCTGCCGGAGAGCTCGGCACCCCGCAGCTCGCCGTACTCCTCACCGGTGTCCACCACCACCGCGATCCGCGGATCGCGGCGCAGATCCGTCCAGCGGCGGCTGCGGGTGATCGAGTACAGCCACAGGGAGGTGCCGTCCCACGCGAACCAGAGGGTGCTGACGTGCGGCCGTCCGTCGGCCGACACCGTCGCCACCCGGCAGGTGCGCTGCTCGGCGAGGAAGACGTCCAGCTCCTCCGGCGTCATCATGATCCGGCGGCCCCGGCGCTGAGTGGCGGGCATGTCCTGGTCTCCTCCTCGTAGCTGACAGGGTGACAGGAATCATGCGGAGTCTTCCCTCCTGACGCAATGCCCGATACGGTCACGCGCCCGCAAGATGATGCCGACGGGGAGTGGAGGCCGGAGGATGCCCATGCGCGAGCAGCTGGTGGAGCAGCTCGACCCGGGCGGCACCGTGCTGCTGACCGTCGAGTGCCAGAACGGAGTGGTCGGCGCGGACAGCGCCCTTCCCGCACTCGCCACCGAGGCCCGGTCGTCCGGGGTCCTGGCCCGGATCGCCCGCCTTGTCGCGGGGGCGCACGGGGCCGGGGTGCAGGTGCTGCACGCGGTGGCGGAGCGGCGGCCCGACGGGCGCGGCTCCAACCACAACGCACGCCTCTTCCGGGCCGCGCGCCGACTGCCGGTCCAGCAGCACCCGGGCACCGAGGCGGTCCGTGTCGCCGCGCCCATCGAGGTGGCGGACGAGGACATCGTGGTCCGCAGACTGCACGGGCTTTCCCCGATCGCCGGCACCGATGTGGACGCGTTGCTGCGCAATCTCGGCTGCCGCACGCTGGTAGTCACGGGGGTCTCGGCGAACGTGGCGATCCCGAACGCCGTGTTCGACGCCGTCAATCTCGGCTACAGGGCGGTCGTACCGGCGGACGCCATCGCGGGGGTGCCCGCGGAGTACACCCCCGCGATGGTCAGGAACACGCTCGCCCTCGTCGCCACCGTGACCACCACCGACGACGTGCTCGCGTGCTGGAAGCATCCGGAGCGGGTCACGCCAGCCTGATCGAGTCCCCCTCCACCACGATCGCGGCGGACGGCAGCGGGGATGTGGCAGGGCCTTTGTGCACGCTGCCGTCGGACGCGTCGAACATGCTGTTGTGGCACGGGCAGTTGATCATGTTTTCCGACACGTTCTTCACGGCGCAGCCCTGGTGGGTGCACTTGGCGGAGAAGGCCTTGAACTCCCCGGCCTTCGGCTGGGTCACCACCACGTCGCCGATCACCTTGCCGCCGCCCTCGGGGATGTCCGCCGTCCTGGCGATCACCTTCCCGCCACCGCCGCCCGTCGCGCCACCGGGGTCCTTGGTGGCCGTGCTGGCCGCCGGCTCACCGGCCGCTCCGGATTCGTTCGATCCGCCGCACGCCGTGAGGGCCAGGCACAGCCCGGCTCCGCCCGCCGCCGCGACGGCGGTGCGGCGTGTCACGGGGTGCGCCGGTCCCTGCGTTCCACTCATGCGGGCCTCCCTTTCCATCGGCGGCCCGGGATCGGGCCCGTTCGTGATGTTGTACGGGACCCGGCCCCACGATGTTCAACGACCACGCCGTGGGGGCGCACAGTAATCTGGCGGGATGCTCTCCGAAGTCACGGCGACCCGCTATGTCACGCCCCTGCGTGAAGGCGGCTCCCTCCCGGGCATCGTCGAGGCCGACGATCTCGGTACGTATGTCATGAAGTTCACCGGAGCCGGCCAGGGGCGCAAGACGCTGGTCGCCGAGGTCATCTGCGGTCAGCTCGGTCGCAGGCTGGGCCTGCGGGTCCCCGAGCTGGCGCAGATCCAGCTCGATCCGGTCATCGGGCTCTCCGAGCCCGACCAGGAGGTGCAGGAGCTGCTCAAGGCCAGCGGTGGCCTGAACCTCGGGATGGACTTCCTGCCCGGGTCGCTCGGCTTCGACCCGCTGGCGTACGAGGTGGACGCCGCGGAGGCGGGCCGGGTCGTCTGGTTCGACGCGCTGATCAACAACGTCGACCGGTCCTGGCGCAACCCCAACATGCTGGTCTGGCACGGTGATCTGTGGCTGATCGACCATGGCGCCACCATGATCTGGCACCACAACTGGGCGGGCGCGAGGGCCTCGGCCGCCAAGCCCTACGACGCGTCCGACCACGCCCTCGCCCCCTTCCGTCCCGACGTCGCCACGGCCGCCGCCGCGCTGGCGCCGCAGGTCACCGAGGAACTGCTGACCGAAGTGGCCGCTGACGTGCCCGACGAATGGCTTGTCGACGAGCCGGGGTTCGAGTCCACCGACGCCGTCCGGCGCTCCTACGTGGAGGCACTGCTGTCGCGCGCCGCTTCCATCCACGAGCGGATCACCCTCGGCGCCCCCTCCGCGTCGCGGCCCTCGCAGGCCCCGGGATGGCTGACCGAGCACCTCACACCGTGGCCGCATCCCACGAAGAAGGACCGGGACGGCGTGAAGGGCGGCGGGCAGTGAGCAGGGGCGGCGAAGAGCGGGACGTGTTCGAGTACGCGCTGCTGCGCGTCGTGCCCAGGGTCGAGCGGGGCGAGTGCTTCAACGCGGGGGTGGTGGTCTACTGCCGTGCCCGGTCCTTCGTGTCCGCGCGCACCCATCTGGACGAGGCGAAGCTGAGGGCGCTGGACCCGCAGGCGGACATCACCGGTGTGCGGGCGGCGCTGCATGCCGTCGAGGGAGTGTGCCGCGGCGGCGAGTATGCGGGACAGGCAGCCCGGGACGATGCGGGACGCCGCTTCCGCTGGCTGATCGCGCCGCGTTCGACGGTGGTGCAGCCAGGGCCCGTGCACACCGGTCTGACCACTGATCCGGAAGCCGAGGTCGAGCGCCTGCTCGACGTGCTGGTGCGCTGATCGCGCGGGTGGCGGAGGTGAACCGGGCGCCGTAATGCGGGGGGTCCGTTGACACCGGGTGCCAGGGCTTCTAGCGTCTCGTCCAGCTGAAGGTACTAAGCGGTCGCTCATCCCTTCTCCGGGCCGTGACCGGGCGACCTCATCCAGCTGTACAACCGCATGCGTTCAACTGCATTCACCGGGATCCAAGGGCGAGGAGAGCCAACCATGTCCAGCACCGAGCAGCGCGTTGCCATCGTGACGGGAGCGGCGCGCGGCATTGGCGCCGCCACCGCCGTACGCCTGGCGGCCGAGGGCCGTGCCGTCGCCGTACTCGACCTCGACGAGGCGGCCTGCAAGGACACCGTCGAGAAGATCACCTCGGCCGGTGGCAAGGCGATCGCCGTCGGGTGCGACGTCTCGGACTCCGCCCAGGTCGAGGCCGCTGTGGGCCGCGTCGCCGCCGAGCTCGGCGCTCCGACCATCCTCGTCAACAACGCCGGGGTGCTGCGGGACAACCTGCTCTTCAAGATGAGCGAGTCGGACTGGGACATCGTGATCAACGTGCACCTCAAGGGCGCGTTCCTGATGGCCAAGGCCTGCCAGAAGCACATGGTGGACGCCGGCTTCGGGCGGATCGTCTCGCTGTCCTCCAGCTCCGCGCTGGGCAACCGGGGCCAGGCCAACTACTCCGCGGTCAAGGCAGGTCTCCAGGGGTTCACCAAGACCCTTGCCAAGGAACTCGGCAAGTTCGGGGTCACCGCCAACGCGGTCGCTCCCGGCTTCATCGTCACCGAGATGACGGCGCAGACCGCCGCCCGCGTCGGCATGGGCTTCGAGGAGTTCCAGGCCGCCGCCGCCACCCAGATCCCGGTGCAGCGGGTCGGCCGGCCGGAGGACGTAGCCAACGCGATCGCCTTCTTCACGGGTGACGACGCCGGATTCATCTCCGGGCAGGTCATGTACGTGGCCGGCGGCCCGCTCAACTGACTCGGAGGTACGACGATGACGACTCAGGAACTTCCGCCGCTCTCCGGCAAGGTCGCCCTGGTCACGGGTGGCAGCCGGGGGATCGGCTACGGCGTCGCCGAGGCACTGGTCGCCCGCGGCGACCAGGTGTGCATCACCGGTCGGAACGAGGACTCGCTCAAGGAGGCCGTCGAACGGCTCGGCGCGGATCGGGTGATCGCGGTCGCGGGCAAGGCCCACGACGAGACGCACCAGGCCGCCGCCGTCGAGCAGGTCATGGCGGCCTTCGGGCGGGTGGACTTCCTCGTCAACAACGCGGGCACCAATCCCGTCTTCGGCCCCATGGCGGAGCTCGACCTGGCCGTGGCCCGCAAGGTCTACGAGACCAACGTGATCTCCGCGCTCGGTTACGCCCAGCAAACCTGGCGGGCATGGCAGCGTGAGCACGGTGGCGCGATCGTGAACATCGCCTCCGTGGCGGGGATCTCCGCCTCCCCGTTCGTCGGGGCGTACGGAATGAGCAAGGCGGCGATGATCAACCTGACCCTTCAGCTGGCGCACGAATTCGCGCCGGTCGTCCGAGTCAATGCGATCGCACCCGCCGTGGTCAAGACAAAGTTTGCGGAAGCGTTGTACGAAGGCAGGGAAGCGGAGGCGGCAGCCGCCTATCCCATGGGCAGGCTGGGCGTTCCCCGTGACATCGGTGGCGCCGCGGCTTTTCTCACCTCGGATCAATCGGATTGGATCACGGGGCAGACACTCGTCGTCGACGGCGGTATCTTCCTCAATGCCGGAGTCCATTGAGTCGTTTTATGCCTGAATAGCCATGGATTGCCATAAGTGCCCCTCCGGACCACACCGTTGATTCGGAGGGGCGCTGCGGTATGGTTCGCCGACCCATGGCTGAACGAGGAGCGTGTGCACGTGTTCAACCGGACGATGCTGCGGGGCGCCGCGGCCGTTGCGTCCATATCCCTGGTGGCGGGATGCGGGCTCTTCTCCGACGATGAGGCCGATGGGGCGAAGCCGGTGGTCGTCGGCACCACGAGTGAGCCCAGCACGCTCGATCCCGCCGCCGCGTGGGACGGTTCCTGGGAGCTTTACCGAAATGTGTTCCAGACGCTGCTGAGCTTCCCCATCGGGAGCACCAGCCCGCAGCCCGATGCGGCGCAGAGCTGCCAGTTCACGGATGCCACCAGTACGGCATACCAGTGCACGCTCCGGGAGGACCTCACCTTCTCCAACGGTCACAAGCTGGACGCCGCCGCGGTCAAGCACTCCATCGACCGGATCAAGAAGATCAATGTCAAGGGTGGTCCCGCCGGACTGCTCGGATCGCTGAGCGCGGTGCAGACGGAGGGCGACCGGACTATTACGTTCCGGCTTTCCAAGTCCGACGCCACTTTCCCGTTCATCCTCGCCACTCCCGCCATGTCGCTCGTCGACCCCGCCGAATACCCGGCGGACGCGCTCCGCGAGGACGGCAGGCTCACCGGCTCGGGTCCGTACAACCTGGAGTCCTACAAGGAGGGCGACCGGGCCGAGCTGAAGAAGAACACCAGCTACCACGGCTTCGCCGACCGCAAGAACGAGGCGGTCACCATCCGCTACTTCCAGGACTCGGAAGTGATGGTGAGTGCCCTCAAGAAGAAGGAGATCGACGCCACCAACCGCGGTCTGACCGCGGAAGAGGTCACCTCCCTCCAGGAGAAGAAGCCGGAGAACGAGGGGATCCAGGTCGTCGAGACCGTCGGTGCCGACATCCGGTACCTGGTGTTCAACCCCAAGGACCCGGCTGCCGCCAAGCTCCCCGTACGCCGGGCGATCGCCCAGGTCATCGACCGCGACGCGCTCGTGGCCAAGGTCTACAACGGCACCGCGGAGCCGCTGTACTCCATGATCCCGAAGGGCATCGCGGGCCACACCACCAGCTTCTTCGACACGTTCGGCGACCCGGACGTCGAGGAGGCGCGCCGCATCCTCGAGAAGGCGGGGATCGACACCCCGGTCAAGCTGACCTTCTGGTTCACCACCGACCGGTACGGCTCCTCCACCGCCCTCGAGTTCGCCGAGATCAAGCGCCAGCTCGACGCGTCGGGACTCTTCGAGGTCAAACTGCAGAGCAAGCCCTGGAAGGAGTACCAGGAGGGCTACAAGAACGGGCAGTACCCGGTCTTCGGCCGAGGCTGGTTCCCCGACTTCCCGGACCCCGACAACTTCATCGCGCCGTTCGTCGGCAAGGAGAACGCGCTCGGCACCCCCTACGACAGCCCGGAGATCGCCGAGCAGCTCACGCTGTCCCGCAAGGAGAGCGACCGCGGGTCGGTGTCCGTGTCCAACCAGTTCGAGACAGCCCAGAAGCTCCTGGTGAAGGACGTGCGGCTGCTGCCGCTGTGGCAGGGCAAGCTGCATATCGCCGCCAGCGAGGAGATCGCGGGCTGCGAGCGCGCCCTCGACCCGCAGACGATCATGCAGGTGTGGACGCTGGAGCGGAAGACGAGCTGGTAGCGGTCCCCGCCGGGCTCCGGAGTCCGGCCGTGGCCCCGATTGTCAGTGGCCGCCGGTAAGTTCTCTGGACGAGAACTGATCGCTCACCGGAGGTTGTTGACGTGACCGACACCGATATGCTGCCCGAGTCCTGGCGCGGCGTCCTCGGCGAGGAGCTCCAGAAGCCCTACTTCAAGGAGCTCATCGACTTCGTCGAGGACGAGCGCGCCAAGGGGCCGGTGTTCCCGCCGCGCGAGGAGGTCTTCGCGGCGCTGGACGCCACGCCCTTCGACCGGGTCAAGGTGCTGATCCTGGGCCAGGATCCGTACCACGGCGAGGGCCAAGGGCACGGCCTGTGCTTTTCGGTGCGCCCGGGCGTCAAGACCCCGCCGTCGCTGAGGAACATCTACAAGGAGATGAAGGAAGAGCTCGGGCACCCGGTGCCGGACAACGGCTATCTGATGCCGTGGGCCCAGCAGGGCGTGCTGCTGCTCAACGCGGTCCTGACGGTGCGGTCCGGCGAGGCCAACTCCCACAAGGGCAAGGGCTGGGAGAAGTTCACGGACGCCGTGATCAGCGCCGTGGCATCGCGGCCCGACCCGGCGGTGTTCGTGCTCTGGGGGAACTACGCCCAGAAGAAGCTGCCGCTGATCGACCAGGAGCGCCATGTGGTGGTGAAGGGCGCGCATCCCTCACCGCTGTCCGCGAAGAAGTTCTTCGGTTCCCGCCCCTTCACCCAGATAGACGAGGCAGTGGCGGCCCAGGGCCATGAGGCGATCGACTGGCGGATCCCCGACCTGGGGTAGCCCAGGGGACGGCCCTGAGGTGCCGCATCCGGGCGATGCAGGCTCGGAGCCCGCTGCGGGTCTGCTCCGGGTCTGCGCCGGGCATTCCGGGGTAGCGTCGGGATCACCCGTGTCAAGGCGCTGGAGGCCGCAGTGAGCGAGCAGGGTGAGACGCCGGATGACGCCGTCATGACCAGGATCGGGCAGGCGGTCATGCTGCTCCATGCCGGGGACCGCGAGGAGGCGCGCAATCGCTTCGGGGAGCTGTGGCAGCAGATCGGCGAGTGCGGGCCCGCGCTGCACCGCTGCACGCTCGCGCACTACATGGCGGACACCCAGGACGATCCCGGCGACGAGCTCGCCTGGGATCTGCGGGCGCTGTCGGCGGCGCAGGGGCTGGCCGGCGAAGCGGCGTTCCACCCGGCGCTGCACCTCAATCTGGCGGCCGACTATCTGAAGCTCCAGCGCCTCGAGGCGGCCAGGGTCCATCTCGACCGGGCCCGGGCCGCCTCGGCGGTGCTGACGGACGACCCCTATGGCGAGGGGGTCCGGGCGGCGATCGCACGGCTGGAGGGCCGGCTGGCGGGGGAGTGAGCGGGCGGCGTCAGAATCCGGTCGCTCCGTCGATCCGCTCGCGCAGCAGATCGGCGTGCCCGTTGTGCCGGGCGTATTCCTCGATCATGTGGACGTAGATCCAGCGCAGATTGAACGGTTCTCCGGCGCTGTTGGTGCCTTGCGTCCGCTCGTCCAGGGACAGCGGGGCGGTGAGCTCACGGGCGCGTGCGATCTCGGCCTCCCAGTCGCCGTGCGCCCGCTCCCAGGTGTCGTCGGCGGTCACGTGGAAGTCCCCGTCCGGATCCTCCTCGCCGTAGTAGAGCGGGGCTATGTCCTCGTTCATGAGGATCCGGCGGAACCAGTGGCGTTCGACCTCCGCCATATGCCGGACGAGCCCGAGCAGGGTCAGCTCGGACGGCGGGGCGGAGAGGTCCCGCAGCTGCTTGTCGTCGAGCCCCGCGCACTTCTGGGCGAGTGTCTCCCGGTGGAAGTCGAGCCAGCCTTCGAGCATGTCGCGCTCGCCCGCGGTGATGGATGGTTTGGTGCGTTCGGAGGTGGTCATGAGGCGCATCGTTGATCATGGGCATGCTCGGGTGCAAGGCATTTCGTACCTGCCGTGCCGCGGCCTCCCGCTCCGGCGGCGCCTCGTCTCCCGTCAAGGACAGAGCATTCCGTGCAGCAGCTCACCGAACCCCTTCCTGAGCTCGCTCCTGGTGGGGACGGACGCGTGGTACGAGCCGACCGCGCAGGAGAACATCAGCCCCTCGCACCAGGCCACCACCGAGAGGGCGTGCCGCTCGGGCTCGGCGGAACCGGCGCCCCGCATCAGTGCGACCAGCGGTTCGCGGAAGGCGGCGCCCGTCCGGTCATAGAACGCCCGCAGCTCGGGCCGCCTGGTGGCTTCCAGGGCCAGCTCGTAGCGGCAGACCAGCAGCGTGCGATGCCCGGTCAGATAGCGGTGCAGCGCCAGCGACAGCGCGTCGAGCACCCCGTCCACGCCCCCGGTCCCGTCCGGTAGCTCGTCCGGCGTGAGCACCTGCGCCTCCCGCTCGGCGAGCCGCCGGACGGCCGCTTCGAGCAGTGCCTGGCGGGTGCGGGCGTGGTTGGACGTCGACCCCTGGGGGAGTCCTGCCGCCTCGTCGACCGCGCGGTGGGTGAGCCCGCGCATCCCCCGTTCCGCCAGCAGGGCCAGCGCGGTGTCGGCGATCAGCGCGGAGCGGCCAGTGGAGTTGGTGGAGCCGGTGGAGCGTGCGGGCATGAGGGCACCCTACCTCTCGCACTACGGCTGTAGTACCGTAAAGCGCACTACAGGTGTAGTCACGGAGGAATCATGGACCACGCACGCAAGCCCCGGGCCATCGTCATCGGCGGCGGCATCGGCGGACTCACCGCCGCCGTCGGCCTGCACCAGCGGGGCTGGAACGTCACCGTCCTCGAACGCGCCACCGCCCTCGCCCCCGTGGGCGCCGGAATCGGACTCGCCCCCAACTCGCAGCGCGCGCTCGATGTCATCGGTCTCGGCGACCAGGTCAGAGCCCTGTCCGCCTGGCAGGGCGACGGCGGTCTGCGCACCCCACGGGGCCGCTGGCTCAACCGCACGGACAGCGGCGCCGCCGCCGAGCGGTTCGGCGGCCCCCTGGTCCTGGTGCACCGTGCGACCCTCGTGGACATCCTCGTCTCCGCACTGCCCGACGGAGCCGTACGCACAGCAGCGGCGGCCACACTCGCGGATCCGGGCGACGACCGCCGTCCCGCGGTGGTCAGGACCCCCGGGACAGACCTCGAAGCCGACCTCGTGGTCGGCGCCGACGGCATCCACTCCGCGGTGCGCGCCGTGCTCTTCCCCGGACATCCAGGACCCCGCTACTCCGGCTACACCACCTGGCGTGTCGTCGTCCCCGCCCCCGACGCTCCGTTCGCCCCCCACGAGACCTGGGGCCGGGGCCGTCTCTGGGGCACCCAGCCCCTGAAGGACGGCCGGGTCTACGCCTACGCGGCGGCCCTGGCACCCCCGGGGGAGCACGCGGCCGACGACGAGCGGGCCGAACTGCTGCGCCGCTTCGGCGACTGGCACCAGCCGGTCCCCGGCATCATCGCGTGCGCCCGACCCGGCCAGGTGCTGCGCCACGACGTCCACCACATGGCCGAACCGCTGCCCGCCTACCACAGCGGCCGGGTGGCGCTCATCGGCGACGCCGCCCATGCCATGCAGCCCACCCTCGGCCAGGGCGGCAACCAGGCCATCGAGGACGCGATCGTGCTCGCCCAGCACGCGGGCAGCGGTCCGGACACCGGCCGGGGCCTCGCCGCGTACACGCGCGAACGGCTGCCGCGCACCATGGGCATCGTCCGCCTGGCCACCCGGACCGGGCGGATGGCCCTGCACGACAGCGCCGTCGGCGTCGCCGTACGCGACGCCCTCATCAGGGCGGTCTCGCGCTTCGGCCCTGGACTCGTCCTGCGCGGCTTCGACGGCATCGCCGACTGGCAGCCGCCGTATCCTGGCGTCAGCGCGCCCCGGCATACGGGCGCGCGCTGACGCGGGACTCAGGGATGAGGGAGACCACGGTGAAGGTCGGCTGCATCGGGCTCGGGGACATCGCGCGCAAGGCGTACCTGCCGGTGCTGACCACCCGGGCGGATGCCGAACTGCACCTGCACACCCGAACGGCCGCCAACCTCGACCGGATCGCCGCAGGCCACCACATCCCCGCGGACCGGTGCCACACCACCCTGGACTCCCTCATCGCGCAGGGCCTCGACGCCGCCTTCGTGCACGCCCCCACACCCGTGCACCCCGAGATCGTGACCCGGTTGCTGGAGGCGGGTGTGCCGACCTATGTCGACAAACCGCTCGCCTACCAGCTCGCCGACGCGGCCCGGCTGGTGGAGCTGTCGGAGCGCACCGGCACCTCACTGGCCGTGGGCTTCAACCGCCGTTTCGCGCCCGCGTACGGCCAGTGCCTGGACCACCCCCGGGAACTGATCCTGATGCGCAAGAACCGCATCGGTCTCCCCGAGGACCCGCGCACCCTGGTCCTGGACGACTTCATCCATGTCGTGGACACCCTGCGCTTCCTGCTGCCGGGGCCTGTCGAGCACACCGGGGTACGGGCCCGGGTCAAGGACGGGCTCATGCACCACGTCGTGCTGGAACTCTCCGGGGACGGCTTCACCGCGATCGGCATGATGAACCGGCGGGGCGGCTCCAACGAGGAGATCCTCGAAGTGGCGGGACAGGACACCAAACGCGAGGTGCTCAACCTCGCGGATGTGATCGACCACAAGGGCCAGCCGACGGTGCGCCGGCGCGGTGACTGGGTGCCCGTCGCGCGTCAACGCGGCATCGAGCAGACGGTGTTCGCCTTCCTCGACGCCGTGCGCTCCGGGAAGTTCCTCAGCGCCGAGGACGCACTGCTGACCCATGAGCTGTGCGAGCGGATCGTGCGGGAGGCGCTGGAGCAGGCCTCCTGAGCGACCGTACGATCTGGCGCACCACCCCGGTGAGGCACAGCGCCACCAGCACCGCCAGCGCCCCGTACACCGGCCAGTCGCCGATGCGCACATACGGCGTCGTGCCGTGGACCAGCGGAACGACGTACACGGCGGCGGCACTGTCGCCGGTGCCCAGCCGTTCGCCCACCCGCTCGCCGTCCGGCCCGTACACCGCGCTGACGCCGGTGAGGGTGGCGTGCACCATCGGCCGGCCCGTCTCCGCCGCCCGCAGCGCCGCGAGCGAGGCGTGCTGCGCCGGAGCCCAGCTCGACTGGAACGTCGATGTCGCCGACTGGGCGATCAGCACTTCGGCGCCATCCCTGACCAGCCGTCGGCTCATGTCGGGGAAGGCCGACTCGAAGCACACCAGCGGCCCCAGGTGGACAGCCGTACCCGTCCGCCCGTCCGGCACCGTCATCACCACCTGGCGACTTCCGCGCATCCGGTCCTCACCCGCGGCCCGGCCCACCGATGTGGCCCAGCCGAGCAGCGCACGGGCCGGTACGTACTCACCGAAGGGCACCAGCCGCATCTTGTCGTAGCGGTCGCCGGTCAGGCCCCGCGGCCCCACCAGCACACTGCTCTTGAAGATGCCGCCCTCGCCATCGGCGGACCCCGCCCGCGTCCCCGCCGGGCGCCGTGCGTCGACATTGACCAGGATCTCGGCGCCCACCGCACGGGACAGCGCGGCAAGCCGCGCCGTCAGATCGGGCCGGGCGGCCAGATCCATGCCGACGCTGCTCTCGCCCCAGACCACCAGGTCCGGGCTCCGGCCGGACAGCTCCCGGGTGAGCTGCTCACTCCGGTCGAAGCGCCGCTCGGGCCCCTGGACCACCCCCGGCTGGACAACGGCGATCCGGAACTCCCCGTCCGAAGGCCCCGGCCCCGGTGACCCCAGCCAGACCGCCCCCACCGCCACGGCGCACGCGCAGAGCCCGGCCACCGCGGGGACGCGTGCCGTGGGAACAGCCACCAGCAAGGCCGCCCCTGTGTTCACTGCGACCACCAGCAGGCTCACCAGCCACACCCCGCCCGACGCGGCCAACCGCAGGGCGAAAGGCACCTGCCACTGGCTCGCACCGAGCAGCCCCCAGGGGCCGCCCAACCCCTCCCACGACCTGACCAGTTCCACCATCAGCCAGGCCGAAGGCAGTACGGCCAGCGAGGCCACCGCGCGAGCGGACGACGGGTGCCCGCCGAGCATCAGCCGGACCAGCCACCCCCACGGAGCCCACAGCAGCCCGAGCAGCGCCGCCACCACGATCAGGAACACATGCAGGTTCGGCAGCAGCCAGTGGTGCACGGCCAGCATGAAGCCGGTACCGCCGAGCCAGCCGTCGAGCAGCGCACGTCGCGCTGTCGGTGCCGTGCGGACCAGCAGCAGCCACGGTACGAGGGCGACGTACGCGAACCACCACAGCCCGGGAGCCGGGAAGACGAAAACGGGCAGCGCCCCCGCCACGAGCGCGGCCACGCCGCGCCACCACGGCGACGACAGCAGCTTCGTCAGCCGCTCCCGCCGGCCGACCGGAATCCGCATGCCGCGCCTCCCGCGAGCAGTGTCTGTGCCTCCAGTGTGGGTCAGCGGCTCACACGGGGGGACTCGGCGGCGCCGAGGGTCGGAGTCGGGCCTTCGGCGGTGCCGCACTCACTCGGCGGCGCCGACCGGAAACGACGCACGCCGCCACTTCTCCTGGACGGTGACCGAGCGCAGCCGCCAGCCACCTTCCGTACGCGTCAGACTGAAGGTGTACCGACCACCGGACACGAAGTCCGCGCCCGATTCGAGTCTCATGGGATTGACGTAGTCGGACCGCACCTCCGCCCCGTCCCCCGGATAGCCGCCGAGGTCCTGGATGTGCACCCGGCGGTTCACGATCAGATGCTGCCTCACCGGAAACAGCCGGAGTGTCTGCTCCAGCCACCGCGCGACCTCCGCCACAGGGCCTTCGATACCACCGGCGCCGCGGTAGTCGGCGCGTCCGTCCGGAGTGAACAGGCCCCGATAAGCCGTCCAGTCCGCGTCGTCCACCGCCACCGCGTACCCGGTGACCAAGTCGTCGATCGCCAGCCGGTCCATCACCGTCGCGAGATCCACGCGCTGCGTCATCGGCCAAGTGTCGGTCAGCGCGGGCGCGGCGCCAAGAGGCCCGCACGGTCAGCGCCTGAAGCGGCCGACCGGCTCGCCGCGCCGTACCGCCCCGGGCGCACGGGCGGCGGGATGGTCGGCCGCGGCCGATGAGCTGAGTTGCCAGGGCACGCTGGTCACCGTGACCCCGGGATTGAACAGCAGCCGGCTCTTCAGCCACAGTGCCGACTGGTTGTGCAGCAGGTTCTCCCACCAGTGCCCGACCACGTACTCGGGGATGAACACGGCGATCACGTCCTGCGGGCTCTCGCGCACGATGGAACGCACGTACACCAGGACCGCGCTCGTGATCTCCCGGTAGGGGGAGTCGACGACCTTGAGGGGCACGTCGATGCCGTACTCGTCCCACTGGCGCTGCAACTCGGCGGTGGCGTCGCGGTCGACGGCGACAGTCAGCGCCTCGAGCCGGTCGGGCCGGAAGGCCCGGGCGTAGGCGAGTGCCCGGAGCGTGGGCTTGTGCAGGGTCGACACCAGCACGATGGCGAGGACCCGGGACGGCGGTGTCAGCTCGACATGAGGGTCCGTCACTGCCAGTTCGGCCGATGTGGTGTCGTAGTGGCGGCGGATGGCCCGCATCGTCACCCAGAGCACGAGCGCGGCGAGCACCGCCAGCCAGGCGCCCTGGGTGAACTTGGTGAGAAGCACGATCACCAGCACCAGACAGGTGATGACCGCGCCCGTGGCGTTGATGACGCGGGCCGTGTGGTGGCGCCTGCGCAGCGCAGGGTCCCTTTCGGTGCGCAGTTCCCGGTTCCAGTGCCGGACCATTCCGGTCTGGGAGAGCGTGAAGGAGGTGAACACGCCGAGGATGTAGAGGTGGATGAGGCTGGTCACGTTCGCCTTGTACGCCCACAGCAGTGCTCCCGCGACGACGGCGAGGGCCAGGATGCCGTTGGAGAAGGCCAGCCGGTCTCCCCTGTTGTGCAACTGCCTGGGCAGGTAGCGGTGCTGGGCGAGAATCGACGCGAGCAGCGGGAACCCGTTGAAGGCGGTGTTGGCGGCGAGGATCAGCACCAGCGCGGTGGCGGCCTGCACGTAGTAGAAGCCGAAGCTGTGCTCGCCGCCGAAGACCGAGGCGGCGAGCTGGGCGATGACCGTGCGCTGGGTGTAGTCCGCGCAGTTCGGCAGGCCGATGAGGTCGCAGCTGTTCCCCGCGATATGCACCTTGGCGACGATGGCGAGGGTGGTGACCCCGACGAACATGGTGACGGCGACGAGGCCCATCGCGGCCAGTGTGGTGGCGGCGTTCCGCGCCTTCGGTTTGCGGAAGGCCGGCACTCCGTTCGAGATCGCCTCGACTCCCGTCAGCGCGGTGCAGCCGCTGGAGAAGGCGCGCAGCACCAGCATCACCAGGGCGAGACCCATGAGGTCCGCCTCTCCCGGTTCGGGCTCGATGCCGTACTGCGCCGTCTCGGCGACCGGGGCGTCGCCCAGCAGGTAGCGGAGAAGTCCCGTGCCGCACATGATCAGCACACCGGCGATGAACAGATACGTCGGCGCGGCGAACGTACGGCCGGACTCCCGCACCCCGCGCAGGTTCATCGCGGTGAGCAGGGCGACGAAGGCAAGGGCCAGGGCCACCCGGAAGTCGGCCAGCGAGGGGATCGCCGAGATGATGTTGTCGACCCCCGACGCGACCGACACCGCCACGGTCATCACATAGTCGACCAGCAGCGCGGCGGCGACGACCAGGCCGGCCGACTCGCCGAGGTTGGTCGAGGCGACCTCGTACGAGCCGCCGCCGGTCGGATAGGCATGCACCACCTGCCGGTACGACAGCACCACGACCGTCATCAGCAGCACGACCATGGCCGCGATCCACGGGGTGAAGTGCAGATAGGCCAGTCCGCCGACGGTGAGCACCAGCAGGATCTCCTGCGTGGCGTACGCGACCGACGACAGCGGATCCGAGGCGAAGATCGGGAGCGCCAGCCGCTTGGGCAGCAGGGTGGCCCCCAGTTCATCGCTGCGCAGCGCCCGCCCGATGACCAGCCGTTTCAGAAACGCCGTCAGGTTGAACACGGCGCGAGCGTATGCGGCCCCCCATGTGACGACATCCCGCCGCGCCGGGGTGTCGTCACACGGGCGGCCGCATGGCCGGGCCGGGGCGTCAGCCCGCGGACTCGCCCGCGTGCGGGCTGAGGGTGTCCGTACCCACCAGAATGAAGATCACGATGCCGAGGATGATCCGGTAGATCACGAACGGCATGAAGCTCTTGGTCGTGATGAACTTCATGAACCACGCGATCACGGCGTAGCCCACCGCGAAGGCGACGAGGGTCGCGAAGATCGTCGGGCCCCAGGAGACGTGGCCCTCGCCCGCGTCCTTCAGCTCGAAGATGCCGGATGCCAGCACGGCAGGGATGGCGAGCAGGAACGAGTAGCGCGCCGCCGCCTCACGCGTGTAGCCCATCAGCAGACCACCGCTGATGGTCGCGCCGGAGCGGGAGACGCCGGGGATCAGGGCCATCGCCTGGCAGAGGCCGAAGATCAGACCGTCCTTGACGGACAGCTCCTGGAGGCTCTTGCGGTGCCGGGGGGCACGGTGCTTGCCGCCCTCCTCGTCACGGGCCGCGAGGCGGTCGGCGATACCCAGCACGATGCCCATGACGATCAGCGTGGTGGCGATCAGACGGAGGTCACGGAAGGGCCCCTCGATCTGGTCCTTGAAGGTGACGCCGAGTACGCCGATCGGGATCGAGCCCACGATGACGAGCCAGCCCATCTGCGCGTCGTGGTCGCCGCGCATGGCCTTGTTCGTCAGCGAGCGGAACCACGCGGACACGATCCGCGCGATGTCCTTGCGGAAGTAGATCAGCACGGCCGTCTCGGTGCCGATCTGGGTGATCGCGGTGAAGGCCGCACCCGGGTCGTGCCATCCGGCGAACGCCGCCGTGAGGCGAAGGTGCGCGCTGGAGGAGATGGGCAGGAACTCCGTCAGCCCCTGGACGAGCCCGAGGATGAATGATTCGAACCACGACATGAAAGCTAAGCCGTCCAAGTGCTGTCAGGGGTCGGAACGTACGGGTGGCGCGGGCCGCGATCATGCGTCCGCGCCTGGCAGCGTAGCGTCCGGCGGATTCGGCCGAACGGGCGGGCTCCCCCCGGGTGATCTACGACACCGCCGGGAATCGCGATCAGGGGCGGTGGCCGCCGCCCCTCGGGCGTCCCCTGGGGCCTCTGCCGGAGGGCTTTGGTCAGTGGTCGTCATCGGCCGGTCCGGAGACCGTCCAGCCCGGCGCTTCGATACGGGCGGTCAGGCTGTCCTGGGGCGCCGCACCGCCGCAGGCGGCGCATACGACGACGGGCCTGAGCTCCTCCCCGCACTCGTGCACGAGCACGGTCGGTTTGTGCGGGGAGAGGTGCCGGTCGCCCCAGTCCATCAGGGTCAGCAGCACGGACTGAAGCTCGAGTCCGGCGTCCGTCGGGACGTATTCGAACCGCCGGGGCCGCTCGCTGTACGGGACCTTCTCGAGCACGCCGGCCTCCACGAGGCGGCGCAGCCGCGCAGTCAGGACGTCGCGCGGGGCGCCTGTGTTGCGCGCGATCCGGTCGAAGCGGCGGACGCCGAGGAATACCTCGCGCAGCACCAGCAGTGCGTACTTCTCGCCCACGACGGCGAGGGTGGCGGCGATGGAGCAGGGGCGCGGGGTCGTCATGGGGACAGCTTAGGAAGTAGTGGGTTGGAAAATCCAACTCAACCCTCTACCGTGGAGCACTGAGTGGGTCCGGTTTTCCAACTAACGAGGCCGGAGCCATCCCCCTGTCGCCGTGCCCCGAACGAGGAGGCGCCCTCCCATGCGTGATGCCGTCATCGTCGAAGCAGTCAGGACCCCGGTCGGCAAAGGAAAGCCGAACGGCGCGCTCTCCGGGATCCATCCCGTGGAACTGCTCTCCCACACCCTGCGTACGCTCGTGGAGCGTGGCGGGATCGCCCCCGAACTGATCGACGACGTGATCGGCGGCACCGTCGACCAGGTGGGCGAGCAGGCCATGAACATCACGCGGTACGCCTGGCTCGGGGCCGGACTGCCCGAGTCCGTCCCCGCCACCACGGTGGACCGGCAGTGCGGATCGTCCCAGCAGGCCGTCCACTTCGCCGCTCAGGGCGTGATGGCCGGTGCGTACGACGCAGTCGTCGCCTGCGGGGTCGAGTCCATGAGCCGCGTACCGATGTGGTCCAACGTGCCCCCGGGCGCCGACCCCTTCGGCCCGGGAGTCGCCGGGCGGTACCCCGGGGGACTGGTGCCGCAGGGCATCAGCGCCGAACTCATCGCGGCCAAGTGGTCGATCGGACGCGAGGCGATGGACGCCTTCGCCGTGACCTCGCATCAGCGCGCCGCCCAGGCCTGGGCGGACGGCCTCTTCGACGCCGAAGTGGCCCCGATCGGCGGGCTCAGCACGGACGAGAGCGTACGAGCCGGCACGACGGCGGAGGTGCTTGCGGGGCTGCGGGCCTCGTTCCAGGACCCCGTGTTCGCCGAGCGCTTCCCGCAGATCGAGTGGTCCGTCACCGCCGGCAACAGCAGTCCGGTGAACGACGGGGCGTCCGCCGTGCTCATCACCTCGGCGGAGCTGGCCGAACGCCTCGGTCTGCGACCGCTCGCCCGGCTGCACAGCTTCGCCGTGACCGGCTCGGATCCGCTGCTGATGCTCACCGGTGTGCTCCCGGCCACCGAGAAGGTTTTGAAGCGGGCCGGGCTCCGCCTCGACGACATCGACCTCTTCGAGGTCAACGAGGCGTTCGCGAGCGTGGTGCTCGCCTGGCTCCAGGAGACCGGCGCCGACCCGGCGAGGCTGAACGTGAACGGAGGGGCCCTCGCGCTCGGGCACCCGCTCGGCGCCAGTGGCACCCGCCTGATGACGACGCTGGTCCACGCCATGCGCGCCCGCGGGGCCCGCTACGGCCTCCAGAGCATGTGCGAGGCCGGAGGACTCGCCAACGCGACGATCCTCGAAGCGCTGTAGACGACGCGCAGCCGGATGCCCAGGGCGCAGCCCCGCCCCGGCCCCGTCAGGACTCGCGCAGACGGTGGCGCTTGCGCCAGGCCACGGCGGCCCCGGCCAGCGCCGACAGCACGATGAAGCCCGTCGCCGCGAGGAAGACCGGTGAGTCGGGTGACCCCGCCCTGCTGCCCGCGATCACATACGCGGCGGTGTTCGGCACCGAACCGGCGGCCGTGGCCAGCAGGAACGGAACGCAGCCCATACGGGAGACGGCGGCGCAGTAGTTGACGGCGGCGAACGGAACACCGGGGAACAGCCGCAGCGCCAGCACCGAGCGGAACCCATGGCGGCTCAGCTGACCGTCGGCGACCTTCAGCCAGCGCCCGCGCAGCAGAGGGCGCAGCGCCTCCTGCCCCAGCACCCGCCCCAGGGTGAAGGAGATGCCGGCCCCGATCACCGTGCCCGCGATCGCCGCCGCGAGCCCGGCGGGGGCACCGAAGAGCGCGCCCGCGGCCAGATTCAGCAGCGGGCGCGGCACCAGTGCGGCGGTGCACAGCCCGTAGCAGACACCGAACAGGGCCAACGCCGTGCCGCCGCTCAGCTGCGGCGGCCAGCCGGCGGCCAGCAGCCGCTGCGGCTCGTAGACCAGCACGGCGCAGGCCGCGGACACGAGCAGCAGCGCCAGCAGTACCAGCCGCGCCCAGGGCGAGAGCAGGGCCCGGCCACAGCGCAGGGCGAGGCCGTCCCGCGGTCCGGTTACGGGGTCGAGCATCCGGGGAGACTATCCGACGAATCGGTTCGATCGCCGTAATCTGTGCCGCATGACGCTCCCGGCCGCGCTCGCCAGCGCACTCGCAGACACCGTGCTGGACCGGCTCACCACCGTCTACGCGGCTGCCGCCGACCCTGCACGTGCGGTTGAGGCCGCCGCGTACATGAAGCACGTCGCGCCGTTCCTCGGCCTGCGCACCCCCGATCGGCGCGCCCTGTCCCGCACCGTGCTCCGGGGCACTCCGCGTCCGGACGAGACCGACTGCACCGCGATCGCGCTGCGCTGCTGGGACCTGCCCGAGCGCGAGTACCACTACTTCGCCGCCGACTACCTGCGCCGCTGGGTCGGGCACTGCTCACCGGGATTCCTGCCGGTGGTACGGCACCTCCTGGTCACCGTCTCCTGGTGGGACACCGTCGACACCCTCGCGGCGCATGTCGTCGGCCCTCTCGTCGCGGCCGACCCCGCACTGGTGTCCGTGATGGACGAGTGGATCGAGGACGACAACCTCTGGATCGCCCGTACCGCGCTGCTGCACCAGCTCCGCTACAAGGCCGACACCGACGCCGGGCGCCTCTTCCGCTACTGCCTGCGTCAGTCGGACCACACCGACTTCTTCATCCGCAAGGCGATCGGCTGGAGCCTGCGCGAGTACGCCAAGACCGATCCGGACGCGGTGCGCGCCTTCGTCGACGAAGCACATGACCGGCTCGCCCCGCTCTCCGTACGAGAGGCGCTCAAGAACATCCGACACGCGGGTTCCTGACGGCACGCCGCACCCGAAAACCATTCGACGTGGACCCCACCGTCCATCGATCATGGACGCATGTTCCGGTACGCCTTCACCTCAGCGCCGTCCGCAGTCGCGGGCGCGCCGAAGGCTGCCGCCTTCCTGGCCGCGGTCGCGGTCGATGCCGCCACGACCGCCGCTGCGGTCGCCGCGGTCGCGGCGTTCGCAGCGGCAGTCGCCGCCGCGCCGCTCGACGGCGCCCGAAGCTGACCCTCTCCGGATTGTCCGGCGGACCCCGCAGGGGGAGGGTCGGTCCGGTCAAGGGGTCCCCCTCCGCAGGGAGTTCACGCGGGGAATCGCGCGAAGAGTTCCGGGAAGGAACCGCGACAGCCATGCCCAAGACGGCATTCGTGCGCACCAAGCCGCACCTCAACATCGGCACCATGGGCCACGTCGACCACGGCAAGACCACCCTCACCGCCGCCATCACCAAAGTGCTCAGCGAGCGCACCCCCAACGACGGCGCCACCAGCTCCGGCGGATCCACGACGTACGTGCCCTTCGACCGGATCGACCGCGCGCCCGAGGAGGCCGCCCGCGGTATCACCATCAACATCGCGCACGTCGAGTACGAGACCGACACCCGGCACTACGCCCATGTCGACATGCCCGGCCACGCCGACTACGTCAAGAACATGGTCACCGGGGCCGCGCAACTCGACGGGGCCATCCTGGTGGTCTCCGCGCTCGACGGCATCATGCCGCAGACCGCCGAGCACGTCCTGCTGGCCCGTCAGGTCGGTGTCGACCACATCGTCGTCGCCCTCAACAAGGCGGACGCCGGCGACCCCGAGCTCACGGACCTGGTCGAGCTCGAAGTCCGCGAGCTGCTCACCGCACACGGATACGGCGGTGACTCGGTGCCGGTCGTCCGGGTGTCCGGGCTGCGGGCGCTGGAGGGGGACCCCCGGTGGACGGCGGCCATAGGGGCGCTGCTCGACGCGGTCGACACCTATGTGCCCGTGCCGGTCCGCTACACGGACGCGCCGTTCCTGATGCCGGTGGAGAACGTCCTCACCATCACCGGGCGCGGCACGGTGGTCACGGGAGCGGTCGAGCGGGGCACCGTACGGGTCGGCGACCGGGTGCAGGTGCTCGGCGCGGAGGTGACCACCGTCGTCACCGGTCTGGAGACCTTCGGTAAGCCCATGGAGTCGGCGGAGGCCGGCGACAACGTGGCGCTGCTGCTGCGGGGTGTGCCGCGCGACGCCGTGCGCCGCGGGCATGTCGTCGCGGCGCCGGAAAGCGTTGTGCCCCGCCGCCGCTTCACGGCGCAGGTGTACGTGCTGTCCGCCCGTGAGGGCGGCCGTACGACCCCGGTCGGCACCGGTTACCGGCCGCAGTTCTACATCCGCACGGCCGATGTCGTCGGGGACGTGGACCTCGGTGAGCCGGCGATCGCCCGCCCGGGCGACACGGTCACGATGACCGTGGAGCTCGCCCGTGACATCCCGTTGGAGCCCGGTCTCGGCTTCGCGATCCGCGAAGGGGGCCGCACGGTCGGCGCGGGGACCGTGACCGAGCTGCTCTGACCGGCGCGATCCGGCGTGAAGGGTCCGCCACCCGCCACAAGCGGGGGGCGGACCCGGCCGTCCGGCGCCACACTGTTGCCATGGCGGACAAGGACGACGCAGCGAAGCAGGCACCGGCAGCCAAGCGCGCATCGAACGAGCACCGCACGGCCCTCGTACTGGGCGGCGGCGGCCTCGCCGGGATCGGCTGGGAGATCGGCATTCTGAGCGGACTCGCCCGGGAGGGTGTCGACCCGACGGATGCGGATCTGATCGTCGGTACATCGGCGGGCTCGGTCGTCGGTGCCCAGCTCGGTTCCGGACGGCTCACCCTGCCCGATTTGTACGACCGTCAGCTCGCCGACCCCGACGGGGAGGTTCCCGCCGGCATGGGGGCGGCCGTGCTGGCCCGCTACCTCTGGGGTGTCCTGTGGTGCCGCGAACCCGAGGCCTACGGTGCGCGTATGGGGCGGCTCGCCCTGTCCGCCCCTACCGAGCCGGAAGAGGTACGCCGGGCGGTCTTCGCCGAGCGGCTGCTCACACACGAATGGCCGCGTGCGCGGCGACTGGTCGTCACCGCCGTCGACGCGGTCAGCGGCGAGTTCCGCGCCTTCGACCGCGACAGCGGTGTGGACCTGATCGACGCGGTCGGCGCGAGCTGCGCCGTACCGGGTGTCTGGCCACCCGTCACCATCGGCGGAAGGCGCTTCATCGACGGCGGAGTCCGCTCCTCCACCAACGCCGACCTCGCCCTGGGATACGGAACCGTCGTCATCGTGGCCCCCATCGCGGTCGGTGGCGGCCCCGTGCTCTCCGCCCGCACCCTGGCCGCCCGGCTGGCCGCATCGGGCGCCCGGGTGACCCTGATCACCCCGGACCGGGCCGCTCGCAGGGCGTTCGGCCGCAATGTCCTCGACCCCGCCCGCCGCGCGCCATCGGCACGCGCGGGTCTCGCACAGGCCAAGGCCCACGCGGACGCTGTGGGGGCGGTCTGGCCCTCCGGTGCCAAGTCCTCCCGCACCAAGCTCTCCGGTACGACCTCGGGAGCCAAACCCTCCCGGACCAAGCCCTGAGCCCGGCAGGATCGCCCGAATGCAGTAGTCCGGGCGCACAATGGGCAGGTGAATGAGGCCCTCCCCGTCAGCCGTCGCGTCGACCACGGCATCGCCAAGCTCATGCCCGATGTCGACCGGGAGCGGGCCTGGCTGCTGACCGTGGACGGGGCGCCCCAGTCGTACGTCGATCTCGACGACCCGGCCCACCTCGAATTCGAGTACGCCCGGCGGCTGGCCCATGCCGTGGACTGCGCCGCGGACGAGGGGGAACCCCTCGACGTGCTGCACCTCGGCGGTGGGGCGATGACCCTGCCCCGCTATGTCGCCGCCACCAGGCCGGGTTCCCGGCAGGTCGTGGTCGAGGCGGACCACGGGCTGCTCGCACTCGTGACCGACCACCTGCCCCTGCCGGGGACCGCGGACATCACGGTGCACGCCGACGATGCCCGCGGCTGGCTGGAGAAGGCGCCGGCGTGCAGCGTCGATGTGCTGATCGCGGATGTGTTCGGCGGCTCGCGGGTGCCCGCGCAGCTCACCTCACGCGAGTACGCGGGTGCCGCACGGCGCGTGCTGCGCCCGGGCGGCCTCTACGCCGCCAATCTCGCCGACGGTGCGCCTTTCGCCTTCCTCCGCTCGCAACTGGCCAACTTCGCCGCCGAGTTCGAGGAACTGGCGTTGGTCGCAGAGCCGGCCGTGCTGCGCGGACGGAGGTTCGGCAACGCGATACTGCTCGCCTCGCACCACCCGCTCGACCTCGCCGGCCTCGCCCGCCGCAGCGCGTCCGACGCCTTCCCCGCCCGTGTCGAACACGGCCGGGAGCTGCGCCGCCTCATCGGGGACGCCGAGCCGGTGGGCGACGGGGACGCCGTCGCCTCGCCAGAGCCGCCCGAAGGTGCCTTCGGTATCGGCTGAGGGCCCGAGGACCGAGTGGCCGCCCTCAGGTCCCAGGACCTCAGGACCCTGAGGCCGCCGCCGACACCGGGGGCGTGGACTCGATCCGGTGCCCGGCCACCTGGCGCGTACGCCTGGTCAGATTCCGTACGTCGGGCACCAGTAGCACCAGTCCCGTCACCAGCACGACGAGCGCCGCACACCCCCACAGCGACTCTTCCAGTCCGAACAGCTGCTCTGTGGGACCCGCCAGCGCCGTCGACAGGGGCAGCATCGCCGTGGAGCTGAACCAGTCGTACGCGGAGACCCGGGACAGCTTCTCCTCCGGCACCTCCTGGTGCAGCGCGGTCATCCACACCACACCGAACACCTCGATCGCGACACCACTGACGAACATCACCGCGGCAAGGCCACCGAAGGGCAACGGCACGGCCAGCGCTGCCGACGGCAGCGCCAGCGGGAACACGCACACAGTGCCCACGAACAGCATCCGCCGCGGTTTCCAGCGCGTCATCACAAGCGCCCCGCCGATGGTGCCCGCGCCGAACGCCGCCAGGGCCAGACCCCAGGGGCCCGCACCGCCCAGGGACTCCTCGGCCACCAGCGGTCCGTACACCGCCTCCGCCGCGCCCACGACCGCGTTCACCACGGCGAACTGCGCCGTGATCGACCACAGCCAGGTCCGGCCGGCGAACTCACTCCAGCCGTCGCGCAGATCGGCCAGCAGCCCGCCGCCGTTCCCGCGCCGCGGCACATGGCTGACATCCAGGAACGCCCGGAACGCGCCCGCCACCGCGAAGGCCGCGGCATCGACCGCCAGCACCCAGCCGGGACCGAATCCGGCGATCAGTACACCGCCCAGCGCGGCACCACCGATGCCCGCGCCGTGCATCGCCAGCCGGAAGAGCGCGAACGCCCTGCCTGCCTGCTCCCCGCGCACGCTGGAGATCAGCATGCCTTCGGCCGCGGGGTTGAAGAAGGCCTGCCCCGTGCCGCAGAGCGCGGTCAGCAGCATCATCTGCCAGAGCTGCGGCTCGCCCATGAGGACCAGCGCGGCGAACGCAGCCTGGGACACGCAGTTGAGCGCGTTCGCGGCCACCATCACCCGGTGGCGCGGCAGCCGGTCCGCGATGGCTCCGCCGATCAGCGTGAAGAGCACCAGCGGCAGGGTGCGCGCCGCCGCGACGAGCCCCACGTCCCCGCCGTCTCCGCCGGACTCCAGCACCGCGAACGCCGCCGCGATCAGCGCACCGTGGGTGCCCAGATTGGTGACGACCGCGGAGGCGGTCAGCAACGTGTAGTTGCGGCCCGCCCATTCCGGTCGGCGCGGGCGGCGGGGTGTACGGCTCCGGGGAGCCGGGGCGGGACCTGTCACCCGTGGACTATCGCCCGCCCCGGCCTTTCCTGCCAAACCGCACGCCGTGGCCGGGGACGATCAGGACGCGGAGGCCCCCGCAAGGCGCACCGTGCTCAGGACCTGCGCGATCGTCGCGTCCGGGAGCTCGTCCGGCACACCCTTGTTGGCGTAGAGAATCCAGTTCGCGAAGTCACCCTTGGCGTTCTTGAAGGAGAAGGCGATCGACTTGCCGTCGGTGTCGCACTTGTCGTCCTTCTTGACGCCGTCGATCCAGGCCGTCGAGACATGTCCGCTCAGCCCGGACTTCGTCGTGTACGGCTTCGGCTTGGTGAACTTGACCTTGCTCTGCGGCTCCGCCTGCCCGTAGGCGGCCCACACCCAGGTGCCGGCCTCACTGTGCGAGGCGCTGGCCGTGTCCTTGGCGCCCTGGCCGCCCTTGGTGCCGGTCCCGGCGAGGCTGGAGTCCTCGTCGCGGCCGTCCTTGTTGGAGTCGATGCTGCACCACTTGCTCTTGAAGTACGCGGGCGCCGTCATCATGATCAGCGGCGAGCCGTCGCCCTTCTCCTGGTCCTCGAACCCGGTGGCCACGCCCGTACCGGCCACCTCCCACTCCGGTGGCACGTCGAACTGGGTGCCGTGCTTGGGGTTGGTGACGACCTTCCAGCCGGTGATGAGCGGCTTGGCCTCGTTGGAGCCGTCGCGCGGGTTCGCGGTGGGGGAGGGAGCCTGGGTGGAGGGAGCGGGGGAGACGACCGGCTTCTTGCCGTCGTCGGCCCGGTCGTCGCCCTCGTCCTTGCCGTTCAGCACCACGGCGCCGGTGATGACCGCGGCGGCGACCACGGCCGTCGCGGCGACGATGGCGACGATGGTCGTCTTCTTGCGGTCCGACGACCCGCCGGGCCCGCCGGGCTGCGGAGGACCGGGCTGCGGCGGAGCGGGATGCGGGTACGGGGGTGTGGCCGGTTGCTGATGGGGATAGGGATTCGGCTGCTGCCCCGGCTGGGCATACGGATTCGGTTGCTGGTATCCCGGCTGCGCGTACGGGTTCGGCTGCTGGTATCCCGGCTGCGCGTACGGGTTCTGGTTCGGGTCCTGCGGGTTCTGCTCGCCCCCGGGCGGCTGCTGTCCTGGCCACATGGCCCCCAACCATAGAGGTTGGCGAGTTCATGTCGCCAAGCGCTCCCACCGCTGACATCCGCTGTCGCAATCCACCCCCGCCTTCTGTGCGGACATAACGGGTGGACATGCCCATCCGGAGTCCCGGCAGGGGATGGCCAAGACGGCTACTGGCCGGTAACATCCGTCCCTATGAGCGCAGACCAGATGTCCGCCGGCGAGCTTCTCCTCGCGACGGTTCCCATGGCCAGGACCCTCGACCTCGAGTTCCTGGAGAGCACCGCCGAACGCGCCGTGGTCCGTATGCCGGACCAGGCCGACTACCACAACCACGTCGGCGGCCCGCACGCCGGAGCGATGTTCACCCTCGCGGAGTCCGCGAGCGGTGCCATCGTGATCGCCGCTTTCGGCGAGCAGCTCAGCCGGGCCGTGCCGCTCGCCGTCAAGGCGGAGATCGGCTACAAGAAGCTGGCCATGGGCGTCGTCACGGCGACCGCCACCCTCGGCCGTCCCGCCGCCGAGGTCATCGCCGAGCTGGACGCGGGCGTCCGCCCCGAGTTCCCCGTCGAGGTCGCGATCACCCGCGAGGACGGCGCCGTGACGGGCGAGATGACCGTCCTGTGGACCCTGCGTCCCAACGCCTGAGCCACCCCCGGTCCCGGGAGCCACCCCGCCGCTCTGCCGTCCCGACGCGGGACGGCAGGGCGGCGGCTTTCGTCCGACCAGGTAGGCTTCCCGGCGTGTGCCACGGGGGCGCACGCCGGGCGGCACGAGCCCGAACACAACGGCCGCGCCCACGCCGCGCCCCGCGAACCACGGGCCCGGGCCGAACGACAACGGGAGGACCGGCGGTGCACGTCCAGGAGTGGCTCGAGACCATCCCGGCGGTGAGTATCTACATCCTGGTGGGTGTGGTCATCGGGCTGGAGAGCCTCGGCATTCCGCTGCCGGGCGAGATCGTCCTCGTCAGCTCCGCCCTCCTCGCCTCCCAGCACGGTGAGATCGACCCCTGGGTGCTCGGCATCTGCGCCAGCACCGGTGCCATCGTGGGCGACTCCATCGGCTACGCCATCGGACGCAAGGGCGGCCGGCCGCTGCTCGCCTGGTGCGGAAAGAAATTCCCCAAGCATTTCAGCGAGGCCAATATCGCGCTGGCGGAGCGGTCCTTCGAGAAATGGGGCATGTGGGCGGTCTTCTTCGGCCGCTTCGTGGCTCTGCTGAGGATCTTCGCCGGCCCGCTCGCCGGTGTGCTGCGCATGCCGTACTGGAAGTTCCTGATCGCCAATGTCTTCGGGGGCATCCTCTGGGCGGGCGGCACCACGGCGGTCATCTACTCGGTCGGCATCGTGGCCGAGGCCTGGCTCAAGCGCTTCTCGTGGCTCGGACTCGTGCTGGCCGTGCTGTTCGGCCTCACCTCGATGCTCGTGCTCCGGAACCGGGCCAAGAAGGCCGCGGCACGCAGCGCGGCCACGGACGGCGACGGCGGCGAACCGGTCGCGTCCTCCGCGGTGCAAGCCGACGCGGCCCAGAACTGACGATGTGACCAGCCCCTGCGGCGGTCACCCTCACGAGGAGCAGGCGATGGCACAGGGACAGCGGGCACTCATTTCCGGAGTCGGCGGGAAGCAGCCCCGGATCGACCCCGGCGCGTACGTCGCCCCCACCTCCGTCGTGATCGGCGAGGTCGCCCTGGCCGCCGGATCGAGCATCTGGTACCACGCCGTGCTGCGTGGCGACTGCGGCCCGATCGTGATCGGCGTGGACAGCAACGTCCAGGACAACTGCACGGTCCATGTCGATCCCGGCTTCCCCGTCACCGTCGGCGAGCGCGTGACCGTCGGGCACAACGCCGTACTGCACGGATGCACCGTCGAGGACGACGTCCTGATCGGCATGGGAGCGACCGTCCTCAACGGCGCCCATATCGGGGCGGGTTCACTCGTGGCGGCCCAGGCCCTCGTCCCGCAGGGGATGCGGGTGCCGCCCGGTTCACTCGTGGCCGGGGTACCGGCCAAGGTCAGGCGCGAACTGACGGACGAGGAGCGCGAAGGGCTCAAGGTCAACGCCCTCATGTACCTGGAACTGGCCAAGGAGCACCAGGCGGTGACCGAGGGCTGACCGCCGCCCACCCGATGCCTGACGAGCGGCTGCCGGCCGGTGCGCTGATTCACGGCGCGGTCCCCGGGTAGCCGCAGCGTACGCACACGGCAACGCAATCCCGGGAAAGGCATACGGCATGACCACTCCGACACAGCCGCCCCCCGACGGACCCGAACCCGTGCCCAGCGGTCCGCGACCGGTACCCCGCGATCCACAGCCTTCGCCGCCTGCTCCCGAACCCGGTCACGAGCCGCCGGGAGAGCCGGAGCCGGGCACCCGGCCGGTGCCGGAGCCCCCCGACTGACCATGCGCTCAGCGTCACCGATTGCGGACATTGAGTGATCGGCGCAAGGTGGATATGCCAGTCCACCCCCACGTGAAGGGACCGCCGTCATGGCTAAGGCAAAGGCAAAGGCGAAGCAGGCCAAGGGCAAGATGAAGGAGACCGCGGGCAAGGCCATGGGCGACCGCTCCATGCAGGCCGAGGGCCGTGGCGAACAGGCCGCGGGCAAGGCCCAGGAGACCGCGGAGAACACGGCCGAGCGGATGAAGCGGCCCGCGCGGTAAATGCGGTGACCAGCGCCGGGCCAATGGTCCGGCCAGGGCGGCTGCACCTGCCACCGCGGGTGCAGCCGCCCTTGCGTGGCCGCTGTCCGCTGCTGCCGGCTGCTATTGGCCGGCTTCCCCGCCGCCCCGCCGCACACTGCCCCGCACCCGGCGCTTGAGGTCGCCCAGCCACTGATGGCCCGCCGAGCGGGTCCGCGAATGCCGGTCGAGTTCCTCGATCAGGCGCTCGCTGCGCTTCTCCACGTCCAGCTCGTCCAGGATCCGGTCCGCCTCGGCGAGCAGCGCCCCATGGAGCTGCCAGTGCGCGGTCTCCGCCCGGACGCCCAGCAGTAGCAGAGCCACCCGTTCCCGGCACTGCCGGCCCGCGGCCAGCTCGGTGGCGAGGCGCTCCTCCGCCTCCTCCGCGTTCTCCGCGACCTGCGACGTGATCAGTACGACGAAATCCCCGATGGCGGTGGACAGGTGCCCGTAGAGCTCCTGGAGCGAGGCCGTCAGCGGTGGGGGGAAAAGCGTGCCCGACGGCTGCGTCTTGGCGAGATCGGTGAGCGTACGGCAGGACACCCTCAGGATCACCGCGCAGATCTCCAGCGCGTCGAGGCCGGTGCGGAGCACCAGCCGGGAGAGCACCGGTTCCTTGACCCGGGGGTTCAGGCGCAGGCTGTCCTCCGCCTGGCGCAGCGCCGCGTCCACATGGGCGATGTCATGGTCGAGACGGCGGGCCTCGTGCAGCCGTGCCGCCGCCCGCTCCACGGGCGTGTGCTCGCCGAGCTGCTCGGACATGTGAGTCAGTAGGTTCCGCATCCGGGAGGCCAGTCCGTCGATGGCCTGACTCGCGTCATTCACCCATACGGGCGGTACGAGCAGCACGTTGAACAGCAGGCCCACGACGGCACCGATCAGGGTCTCCAGCACGCGGTCCCATGCCGTCGCCGTCACCTGGGTCACGCCCAGCACGAGCATGGCGCTGATCGCGACCTCGGGCACGAACTCGCCGACCTTCACGAACCGCCCGATCACCAGCGAGGCGAGGATCACCAGCCCGAGGCTCCACCAGGTCAGCCCCACCAGCGAGCTGAACCCGATGGCGATGAGCACTCCGGCGACGACCGCGTTCACCCGGCGGATGCCGGTGGTGAGGGTCGAGTACAGGGTGACCTGTACGACGAGAAGCGCGGTCAGGGGGGCGGTCAGCGGCAAGGGCTCACTGCTGAGCTGGAGGGCGACGACATAGGAGATGACCGCCGCGGCGGTCGACCGCGCCGTTTGGACGACGGCCGGTTCACGATGGCGCCGTACGAACTGGCGCAGTGGCTCCGTGGCTTCCGACACCCCACCAGACTGCCGTGCACGGGGCCGCGTACGTGGGACGGCGCGGCCGTGGGGCGAAGATCACAGCCCGCCGTTCTGACTGGTCAGGTCACCGCCGACTACCGTGTCGGAGTGCCCAAGAACAGAAACACGTTCTCATCGTTCGCCGCCTGGCGTCGGCGTGTCCTGGCCGGCGCCGTGCAGAGCGGCTGGCGCTGGGTGCAGCGGACGGGAGCGGTGACCGCTGAGAGCCCCGGGCGGCTGCGCTTCCGGAGCATCGGGGCGGGCACCCGGCTCGCGTTTCCGCAGGGCACGGTGTTCGGTGCGCCGTGGATCGAACTGGGGGAGTGCTGCATCATCGGCGAGCAGGTCACCCTGACCGCGGGCATGATGCCGGATCTCGACCTCGGGCCGGACCCGATCCTGACTCTGGGCAACGGTGTGGTCCTCGGCCGCGGTAGTCATGTGATCGCCGACACCAGGGTGTCCATCGGGTCGGACACCTACTGCGGGCCCTACGTCTACATCACGTCGACCAACCACAGTTACGACGACCCGCACCAGCCGGTGGGCAAGCAGTGGCCCCGTACCGACCCGGTCGAGATCGGCCCCGGCTGCTGGCTGGGCACGGGCGCGGTGATCCTTCCCGGAGCGCGCCTCGGGCGCAACGTGGTGGTCGCCGCGGGTGCCGTGGTCCGCGGTGACGTACCCGACCACGCGGTGGTGGCCGGGGCGCCCGCCAGGGTCGTGCGCCGCTGGGACGCCGAGCGCGGCTGGCAGCCGCCGCTGCGGACGCCGGCGCCGGTGCCGATTCCGGAGGGTGTCACTCCGGACGATCTGCGGGCGCTCGCCGAGCTCGATCTGGAACTGGAGCCGGACGAGACCTGACGGCCGTTGGGCCCGACGGCGAGGAAAACTGCCGCTGGACCCGACGGCGAGGGAACTGCCCCTGGAGCGTCGAGGCAGGGTCAGCCGCTGGCGAGCAGCACGGTGCCGATGAGCGAGAGCCCCGCGCCGGCCGCCTGCACGGCACGCAGCCGCTCCTTGAGCACGCCTCGCGCGGCCAGTGCCGTCACCACCGGGTAGAGCGAGGCGAGTACGGCGGCCACGGTCACGGGACCGTACTGCGCGGCGATCGAGTAGGTGCCGTTCGCGGCGACATCCGCGAGTCCGACGAAGGCGAGCGCGGGCAGCGAGCCGCGGACGACCCCCAAGCCGCCCTGTTCCGGAAGGGCCCGGCCGCCCCTCCTGACGGAAACGAACAGCGCCGCGCCGCCGACGGCGACATTGGTGACCCGCTGGACGAACAGAGCCAGGAAGAGCCCGGTGAGCGTGGTCGACGCCTCGGAGATCAGTGCCATCACCGAGCCGAAGCCGAAGGCGGCGAGCAGGGTCAGCAGGATCGACTGCCGCTGCACCGGGGCTCCGCGCAGCTCGGGGCCGCCGGCCAGCAGGACACCCACCACGGCCACGCCGATGCCCGCGAACTGCATGAGACCCGGCCGGTCCCCGAGCAGCAGCCCCACGGAGACCGGTACGACGACCCCGATCGAGCCGAGCGGCGACACCACGCCCATCGGGCCGAGCGCCAGGGCCCGGTAGAAGCTGAGCATCGCGACCGGCCCGACGACACCGGCGGCCACGGCGTACCAGAGCTCCGGCCCCGCTTCGTGAAGACCCCCGGTGGCGAGCACGACCGCACCGAGCACGACCACGGCGATGGCCTGGGAGACCACGACGACGGTGAGGGCCGGGATGCGCCGGGTCAGCAGACCGCCGCCGAAGTCGGCCAGCCCCCACAGGAGACTGGTGGCCAGGGCGAACAGCGCGGTCATGGGGAGCCTCGCAGTACAGTGTGATGAACGATGGGGTGCAGCTCAGCGTAGTGCAGCCTGTTGAACTCTATCAATTAAAATATTGGACGGAACGTGTCGGACCTCGACCAGCTCACGCAGTCGCTCGCCCGCAACCTCAAGCGCTGGCGCGGTGAGCGGGGCTTCACCCTCGACGCCCTCGCTGCCCGCTCCGGCGTGAGCCGCGGCATGATCATCCAGATCGAGCAGGCACGGACCAACCCGAGCGTCGGTACCACGGTGAAGCTCGCCGATGCACTCGGGGTCAGCATCACCACCCTCCTCGACTTCGAGCAGGGCCCGCAGGTCCGCCTGGTCCCGCCGGAGCAGGCGGTCCGCATGTGGTCGACCCCGGCCGGTAGTTCCACCACCCTGCTGGTGGGTGCGGACGCCAGGGGGCCCCTGGAGATGTGGGCCTGGACGCTCATGCCCGGCGACGAGAGCGCATCCGACCCGCATCCGGGCGGAACGGTGGAACTGCTGCATGTCACGGCCGGTGAACTCACCCTCGTCATCGACGGCGAATCCCATGCCGTACCGGCCGGCACCTCGGCCAGCTTCGAGGCCGGCGTGCCGCACACCTATCGCAACGAGGGCCCCGAGACGGTCGAGATGACCATGACGGTCGCCGTGCCGCCCGCCCGCTGAAGCCGGGGCGGGGTCCCCTCAGCCCAGGCGCGGGATCTCGATCGCGGGGCAGCGGTCCATCACCATGTCGAGCCCGGCGTCCCGGGTCCTCACGCAGGCCTCCTCGTCGATCACGCCCAGCTGGAACCACACGGCCCTCGCGCCCTTGGTGACCGCCTCGTCCGCGACGGCCCCGGCAAGCCCGCTGTTGACGAAGACATCCACGACGTCGACCGGGAAGGGAATCTCCTCGAGCGAGGCGTAACCGGGTTCCCCGTGGACCGTCTCCGCCTTGGGGTGCACCGGCACCACGCGCTTGCCGAACCGCTGGAGCACCCTGGCGACGCCGTAGGCCGCGCGGGACTCGTTGTTCGAAAGGCCGACCACCGCCCAGGTGTCTCCGGACTCCGTGAGGATCTTGCGGACCGTGTCTGCGTCTGCGTCTGCGTACATGCCGGGCACAACCGGCGGGTGGGTCCGCCCATTCCCCGGCTTTCCTCGCGCTCCGCAGCGCCGCATAGGCTGGCCGGATGCAGGAGCAGTACCAGACGGTCGCCCGTGAGGGCGTGCACGAGACCGAGATCAACCGATCGCGCTTCATCTGCGCGCTCGCGCCCGCCGCGACCGAGCAGGAGGCCCAGGACTTCGTCGCACGCATCCGCAGGGAGCACCCCACCGCGACCCACAACTGCTATGCCTACGTCATCGGCGCCGACGCCGCCATCCAGAAGGCGAGCGATGACGGGGAGCCAGGTGGCACGGCGGGGGTGCCGATGCTCCAGATGCTGATGCGCCGAGAGGTCCGCTATGCCGTGGCCGTCGTCACGCGGTACTACGGCGGGGTGAAGCTCGGCGCCGGCGGACTGATCCGCGCCTACGGCGGCGCGGTCGGCGAGGCCCTCGACACCCTGGGCACCGTCACCAGCCGGCGCTTCCGGCTCGCCAGCGTCACGGTCGACCACCAGCGGGCGGGCAGGCTGGAGAACGACCTCCGGGCGGCCGGGCGTCTGGTGCGGGAGGTGCGCTACGGCGAGTCGGTGACCATCGAGATCGCGCTGCCGGACGCTGATGTGGACACCTTCCGGGCGTGGCTCGCGGATACCACCGCGGGCAGAGCGGAGCTGCTGCTGGGCGGGGAGGCCTACGGCGAGGCGTGAGGCGGCACCGGTGCCCGGCGTCCGGGCTCGCCGGGCCCGTCGGAGCGGTAGCGTGGTCGCTGCTGATCGTGGTGTCCCGTATGAGCGGGCAAAGGGGAACGGAAACATGCAGGTCGGGGCGGGCTCGTGAGGATTCTGCACACATCGGACTGGCACCTCGGGCGGTCCTTCCACCGTGTGGGCCTGCTGGACGCCCAGGCGGCCTTCCTCGACCACCTGGTGGCCACGGTCCGCGAGCGGGCCATCGACGCGGTCCTGGTGGCAGGTGACGTGTACGACCGTGCCGTGCCGCCCCTTGCGGCGGTGGAGCTCTTCGACGACGTACTGCACCGGCTGGCGGACGCGGGCGTGCCCACAGTCATGATCTCCGGGAACCACGACTCCGCACGGCGGCTCGGCGTCGGCGCCGGGCTGATGGAACGGGCCGGTATCCATCTGCGCACCTCTCCCGGCGGCTGCGCCACCCCCGTCGTGCTCGCCGACGCACACGGCGAGGTCGCCTTCTACGGACTGCCCTACCTGGAGCCCTCCCTGGTGCGGGACGAGCTGGGGGCAGCCGACGCCGGTCACGAGGCCGTGCTCGGCGCCGCGATGCGCCGGGTACGCGAGGACCTCGCCCAGCGCCCCCGCGGCACCCGCAGCGTGGTGCTCGCACACGCCTTCGTGACCGGAGGCCTGCCGAGCGACAGCGAGCGGGACATCACCGTGGGCGGGGTCGCCGCAGTGCCCGCGGGTGTCTTCGACGGCGTCGACTACGCGGCCCTCGGGCATCTGCACGGCTGCCAGACCATCAACGAGCGCGTGCGCTACTCCGGTTCACCGCTCGCCTACTCCTTCTCCGAGACCGACCACCGCAAGACCATGTGGCAGGTCGACCTGGGGCCGGACGGCGGTATCGCCGCCGAGCGCGTCGACTGCCCCGTGCCCCGCCCGCTCGCCCGGATCAGCGGACGACTGGAGGAACTCCTCGCTGACCCCGGGCTGACCCGCCACGAGCACTCCTGGACCGAGGCGACGCTCACCGACCCCGTACGCCCCGCCGACCCCATGGCCAGGCTCACCGAACGCTTCCCACACGTCCTCAACCTGGTGTTCTCGCCCGATCGGGCCGAGGAGGACCCGCACGGCAGCTACGCACAGCGGCTGCGTGACCGTGACGACCAGCAGATCGCCGAGGACTTCGTCGCCCATGTACGGGGCGGTGCGGTGCCCGACGAGCGGGAACGCGCGGTGCTGCGCGGGGCCTTCGACGACGTGCGGGTCGACGCGGCGGTGCGCGAGGTGACCGGGTGAGGCTGCACCGACTCGCCGTGACCGCCTTCGGGCCCTTCGGCGCCCGGCAGGACGTCGACTTCGACACGCTCAGCGCGGCCGGTCTCTTCCTGCTGCACGGCCCGACCGGCGCGGGCAAGACCTCCGTGCTCGACGCCGTCTGCTACGCGCTCTACGGAGCGGTACCGGGCGACCGGCAGAGCCCCGGCACCTCGTTGCGCAGCGATCACGCCGCATCCGGTACGTCCACGGAAGTGTGCCTGGAACTGACGGTGGCCGGGCGCAGGCTGGAGATCACCAGGCGGCCCGCGCAGACCCGCCCCAAGAAGAAGGGCACCGGCCTCACCACCGAGAAAGCCCAGAGCCGGCTGCGGGAGTACGACCACGAGGTCGGCGAGTGGAAGGGGCTGAGCCGCTCCCACCAGGAGATCGGCGAGGAGGTCACCCAACTCGTCGGAATGAGCAGGGAGCAGTTCTGCCAGGTGGTCCTGCTGCCGCAGGGCGACTTCGCCCGCTTTCTGCGGGCCGACGCGGAGGCGCGGGGGAGGCTCCTCGGACGGCTCTTCGACACGCGGCGCTTCGCTGCCGTCGAGGAGCGCCTCGCGGCACTGCGGCGAGGGGCGGAGCAGCAGGTACGCGAGGGTGACGAGCGGCTGCTGGCCATCGCCCACCGGTTGGCGCAGGCGGCGGGCGGCGCGGGGCGGGGCTGGCCGGCCCCGGACGGCCGGCCCGGCGATGCCGGCCTCGCCGCGTCCGTGCTCGACTGGGCCGCCGTGGCCCGGGCAGGATCGAGGGAGTTCCTCACCATTGCCGAGTGCGCGCTTACCGCAGCGGAGAGCCGTCAGCACGTGGCAGGGCGCGCGCTGGACGAGGAGCGCGAGCTCGCACGGCTCCAGGACCGGTACGCGCAGACCCGCAGGCGCCTGGCCGAGCTGAAGGCCGCGGAGCCGGAGCGGGACCGGGTCAAGGCGCGGCTCGACGGGGCGCGCAAGGCGGAGCTCGTCGGCCCGGCCCTGCGTCTGCGGGGTGACGCGGAGCGGGAGCACCGCTCGGCGAACCACACGTGGGAAGGCCTGAGGGGCTCGTTGCCCGGCTCGCTCGCCGACGCGGGCGGCGAGCGGCTCACCGCCTTGGAGCGCGAACTGCGGCAGGAACTGGGCGGCTTCGACGCGGCGCGCCGCGCCGAAGCCCGCGCCACCGAACTCCGGCGCGAGCGCACCGAGCTCGACCGGCAGTCCCAGGCGGACGAGGAGCTCCTGCGCGACGCGGAGACCTGGCTCGCCGGGTGGGAATCGCTGCGCGGCGACCTCCGGACCCGTATCGACACGGCGCGGGACGCGGCGACCCACGCCGAACACCTCGCGGCCCAGCTCGACCGCGCCCGCCGCCGTACGGCCGCCGCCCGTGAACGCGACCGCCTCGCCGGCCGTGCCAACGCGCTCCAGGACACCCTCCGCGCCGCCCGCGACCACGCCCACGGCGCGCGCGAGTCCTGGCTCGACCTCAAGGAACGCCGTCTGCGCGGCATCGCGGCGGAACTGGCCACCGCGCTGGCCCCGGGAACCCCCTGCACCGTATGCGGCTCTCCGGACCACCCGGCCCCGGCCCGCACCGCGGAACAGCCCATCGACCGCGGGCAGGAAGAGGCGGCGTACGACGCGTATACGAGGGCCGACGCGAAGCGCGCCGACACGGAACGCGAACTCGCCGTCATCCACGAGTCGCTGACCACCGCCCGCCGCGCGGCCCGGGAACCGGCGCTGCTCCCTGAGGGCCGGGAAGCCTTCGGCGAGAGCGGTACGGAGACTGCACTCGGTGCGGGGGGCACGACCGGGCTTCCCGGCACGTCAGCCGGGTCCGACGCCGGAGCCGAGCCCGGCGGCCTGAGTGGGCCGGACCCCGACGTGGGCGAGTTGGCCGCCGTCGTCCTACGGCTCGAGCGCGAGCACCGCGAGGCGCATCTGCTCGCGGCGGATACGCATGAGGCGCGTGAGGCGCTGACCAGGGCCGAGCATGAGCACGCGGGGAGGCTTGCCGAGCGTCAGGAGACCGGGCGGCGGGCCGCGGCACGGACATCGCGGCGGGAGGTGCTCGACCGCGAGCTGGCGGTGCTGGACGCCGAGGTGGCCCGCGCCACCGGGGGCGCGGGGAGCGTTGCCGAGCGGGCGGCGCTGCTTGAGCGGCGGATCGGACTGCTCGGCGCGGCCGCCGAGGCCGCCCGGGTCGCCGAGGACACCGCGCAGCGGCTGAAGCAAGCCGATGACCGGCTCTCCGACGCCGCCTTCCGCGCCGGGTACCGCACGCCGGAAGAGGCCGCATCCGCGCTGCTGGGCGACGACGGGCAGCGCGAGCTGCAGCACCGGCTCGATGCCTGGCAGCAGGAGGCGGCAGCGGTCGCCGACCGGCTCGCCGAGGCCGAGGCCCGGGATGCGGCCGAGCACGCACCCGCGGACCCGGATGCCGCGCAGCGGGCCCACGACGACGCCGAACGGCTTCTGCGTGGAGCGGCGTCGGCGCTCGCGTCGGCCCGGGAACGCTGCGCCGAAGTCGACCGGCTCTCCGCACAGGCGGCCACCGAGGTGCGTCGCCTCGGGCCGCTGCGCGAGGAGTACGACCGCCTTGCCCGTCTCGCCGGGCTCACCGCGGGTACGTCCGCCGAGAACGAGCGCAGGATGCGACTGGAGTCGTATGTCCTCGCGGCCCGCCTCGAGCAGGTTGCCGCCGCGGCCAGCGTCCGGCTGCAGCGGATGTCCGCCGGGCGCTACACCCTGGTCCACTCGGACAGCCGGTCGGGCGGCAAACGCGCCGGCCTCGGACTGCATGTGGTCGACGCCTGGACCGGCCGGGAGCGGGACACCGCCACGCTCTCCGGAGGAGAGACGTTCTTCGCCTCGCTCGCCCTCGCGCTCGGGCTCGCCGACGTGGTGACCGACGAGGCAGGCGGCGTACGCCTGGACACGCTCTTCATCGACGAGGGCTTCGGCAGCCTGGACGACCAGACCCTCGACGAGGTGCTCGACGTCCTCGACTCGCTGCGCGAACGCGACCGCAGCGTCGGGATCGTCAGCCATGTCGCCGATCTGCGTCGCCGCGTCCCCGTGCAGCTGGAGGTCGTCAAAGAGCGGCACGGCTCCCGGGTTCGGCTGCGCACGGCGCCGCTGAGGGGCTGACGGGCCGGCTGGGCAGGGGAGACGAGTACACGGCGCTCGTGGTCACCGATCCGAGTGTGCCGATCCTCCCGGTGATCTCCTCCAGATGCCGCATCGACCGGGCGGCGACCTCGAGGACGAAGCAGTCGTCCCCACGGCACTCTCTCCCTGCAGGCCGAACGGCTGCAGGATCGCACAGTGCCCGTGGTGACGTACTGCTGGGGACCCGGCTGCAACGGCGCCGCGCGCGCGGCGCCGGCGTTCGCCGAACTCGGCTACCAGGTCAAGGAGATGCTCGGCGGCTTCGAGTACTGGGTACGGGAAGGATTCGCCTATGAATCCGCGGCATCCGTCTCGTCCGGCCCGGCCCGCCGTGCCCCTGACCCGCTGATCGCGCCGGTGGAGGCCGGGGACTGCGGTTGCTGAGCGGACCAGGGGCCCCGTCGCGCACGGCCGCGCGGCGGGGCCCCTTCGTACCGGGCGTGCCCGGGTCAGAGCCTGGAAAGCTCGTCGACCAGATCGTCAAGGCCCAGCGAGCCCTGGGAGAGCGCCGCCATGTGCCAGGCCTTGGCGTCGAACACCTCACCGCGTGCGGCTCGCGCGGCACGGGCGTTCTCACGGCCCTGGAGCCAGGCGCGCTCGCCGAGTTTGTAGCCGATGGCCTGGCCCGGCACGGAGAGGTAGCGGGTCAGCTCGCTCTCCACGAACTCCGCCGGATGGCCGGCGTAGTGGCCGAAGAACTCCTGGGCCAGGGCCGGTGTCCAGGGCTCGCCCGGGTGGAAGGGGGAGTCGGCCGGAATGGCGAGTCCGAGGTGCATACCGATGTCGATGATCACCCGGCAGGCGCGCATCATCTGCGCGTTCAGATACCCCAGTCGGCGCTCCGGGTCGGGGAGGAAGCCGAGCTCGTCCATCAGCCGCTCCGCGTACAGGGCCCAGCCCTCGACGTTCGCACTGACCCCGCCGACGGTCGCCTGGTAGCGCGAGAGCTGGTCGGCGACGTGCGCCCACTGGGCGAGCTGGAGGTGGTGGCCCGGCACGCCCTCGTGGTACCACGTCGACACCAGGTCGTACACCGGGAAACGGGTCTTGCCCATGGTCGGCAGCCAGGTCTGGCCAGGGCGCGAGAAGTCCTCCGACGGACCGGTGTAGTACGGGGCCGCCGCGCTGCCCACCGGGGCGATGCGGGACTCCACCTTCCGCACCCGCTCGGCCAGTTCGAAGTGGGTGCCGTCGAGCGCCTCGACCGCCTCGTCCATCAGCTTCTGGAGCCACAGCCGGACTTCTTCGACGCCCTCGATGTGCGTGCCGTGCTCGTCGAGGTGGGCGATGGCCTCCCAGGGGTCCGCGCCGGGAAGGATCTTGTCGGCCTCGGTCCTCATCTCGTCGAGCAGCCGGTGGAACTCGGACCAGCCGTACGCGTACGCGTCGTCGAGGTCCAGGTCGATGCCCAGGAAGTAGCGGCTCCAGCGGGCGTACCGCTCGCGCCCCACCGTGTCGGGAGCGCTCGCGATCGCCGGAGCGTAGACGTCGCGCATCCAGTCGTGCAGTCCGACGAACGCCGCCGTGGCCACCTGGGCGGCGTCCTCCAGCTCGGCGCGCAGATCGTCCGGGCCCCCCGAGACGAAATCCTCGAACCAGCTCCGTCCACCTCCGGCCGGTGGCTTCGCAGCGCCGGCCGTCGATCCGTCCTGCTCGGCCGCGCCCTTCGTCGCCCTCGTGTCCTCTGCGTCCGCCGCGCCCGACCACTTCGCGAGCTGGCCGACGACCGCCGCGGTGGCCCGCGGCCCGGCGGGCAGACCGCGCTCGAGACCGAGGGTCAGTGCGGCCCGGTACCCACCGAGTGCCTCCGGTACGGCTCGCAGTCGCTCGGCAACCGCGGCCCAGTCCGCCTTCGACTCGGTCGCCATCACGGTGAAGACACTGCGTACCGAATGGACCGGGGAGCGCAGATTGCTGACCGCGCGCAGCCCCTCGCCGGCCTCGTGCACCGCCAGTGAGGCCGTGAGACGTTCCCGCAGCAGCCGGGCACAGCGCCGCTCCTGGTCCGCGGCCGCGCCGGGCAGCCCCTCCGCCAGATCGAGCCGGGCCAGGGTCGCGCGCGTGAGCGCGGCCGTGGCCTCCAGGCCGGCCGGGGAGAAATCGGGGAGCCGACCCGCACTCTCCGGAACCCCCAGATAGGTTCCGGCGACCGGGTCGAGATCGATGAGGGCGTCTACATAGGCGTCTGCGATCTGGCGGGGCAGTGCGCTGCTCGGTGTCTCTGGCATGCGTTCATCCTGATACGCGCGGGCGCCGCCGTCACCGCCGTTCGATCTCAGTCGGCTGACAAACGAGCCTGTCCCCAGGCCGGTCTCAGGCCTCGATTCCCGGCGGAAGAAGCGGCCCGCAGTCCCACTGCTGGAATATCAACCGGGTCTCCACACGGGCGACTTCGGGTCGCGAGGTGAACTCGTCCAGCACCAGTCGCTGGAGATCGGCCGTGTCAGCAACGGCCACATGCACCAGATAGTCGTCAGGGCCCGTCAGATGGAAGAGAGCACGTGTCTCGGGCAGCGCCCGGATCCGGTCGACGAAAGGGGCGATCAGTTCGCGCCGGTGCGGGCGTACCTGAACGGAGAGCAGCGCTTCAAGCCCGCGGCCGAGTTTGGCCGGATCTATTCGGAGCTGATGGCCGAGGATCACTCCGCTGCGCCGCAGCCGGGCCACCCGGTCCAGACAGGTCGAGGGGGCGACACCCACTTCGGCGGCCACCTCCCGGTAGGTGGTCCGGGCGTCGTTCTGGAGAACGCGCAGTATGTGGAGATCGACCGGGTCCAGTACGACGGATGAAGCCATGGCCCGAACGTAACACGGAGCGACCCCGCTACTCACCGGTAGTTGTTCACTCTTCGCTCATGGATCACGTCGCCTCGAACGTCCCCACCCCGGGCAGCCGGGCACTCGCCACCGAAGCCGTGCACGCCGGCCGCGAAGACCTCGTGTCGCTCGGCCTGCACGCCGCACCCATCGACCTGTCCACCACCTACCCCTCGCACGACGTGGCGGAGGAGGCGGCGCGGATCGACGCCTTCGCGTCGACCGGCGCCCGGCTCGACGGACCGCCCGTCTACGCCCGGCTGGACAATCCCACCACGGCCCGCTTCGAAACGGCACTCGCCCGGCTCGAAGGCGCGGGCGATGCGGTGGCCTTCGCCAGCGGAATGGCCGCGCTGACCGCTGTTCTGCTGGTCAGGGCCTCGATGGGGCTGCGTCATGTGGTCGCCGTCCGGCCGTTGTACGGCTGCAGCGACCATCTGCTGGAGGGCGGCCTGCTCGGCACCGAGGTCACCTGGACCGACCCGGCGGGCGTCGCCGCCGCGATCAGGCCGGACACCGGACTGGTCATGGTCGAGACCCCCGCGAACCCCACGCTCGCCGAGACCGACATCAGGGCGCTCGCCCACGCCTGCGGCTCGGTGCCCCTGCTGGTCGACAGCACCTTCGCCACCCCTGTGCTCCAGCGCCCGGTGGAGCAGGGCGCACGGATCGTGCTGCACAGCGCGACCAAGTACCTCGGCGGACACGGCGATGTGATGGGTGGCGTAGTCGCCTGCGACGAGGAGTTCGCCGCCGCACTGCGCCAGGTGCGGTTCGCCACCGGTGGGGTGCTCCACCCGATGGCGGGCTACCTCCTGCTGAGGGGACTCGCCACGCTCCCGGTGCGGATCCGCGCGGCATCGGTGACGGCCGCCGAGCTGGCCAGGCGGCTCGCCGCCGACCCGCGCGTCGCCCGGGTGCACTACCCGGCCGTCGGCGGCGCCATGGTCGCCTTCGAGGTCCATGGAGACGCCCGCGAGGTGATCGCCGGTGTCCGGCTGATCACGCCCGCGGTGAGCCTCGGCAGCGTCGACACCCTGATCCAGCACCCGGCCTCCATCAGCCACCGCATCGTGGCCGAGGGAGACCGGCACGCCGCAGGCGTCAGTGACCGGCTGCTGCGGATGTCGGTCGGTCTCGAGGATGTGGATGACCTCTGGGCCGATCTGCGCGAGGCGCTGAGCGCTACCCCCGCGCGGTCCGGCCGTGCGGGAGCGGCGACCGCGGCTCGCGGCCAGGCGCCCGCGGCAGCTCATGGGGGAGCCCGGACGGCGGCGGAGCCGAGCCCAGCCGTGCGCTGATCACCAGGGTGCCCTCCTCGATCTGGAAGTCGAGCGGGAAGCCGAGCCCGCGCATGGCGGCGACCATGCCGGTGTTGGACGCCTGAGTCACGGCGTACACGCTCTCGCATCCCGCGTCGACGGCCATCGCGACCAGACGGCCGAGCAGCTCGGAGCCGATACCGCGGCGCTGCCAGTCGTCCTCGACGAGGAGGGCCACCTCCGTCTCGTCGCCGTCCCAGAGCAGATGGCCCAGGGCGACGAGCCGGCCGGACGCCGTCTCGACGGCGAGGCTCCGGCCGAAGCTCGGGCTGAGCAGATGGTTCAGATAGCGGTCCGCGTCGCCCACCGGACCGTGGTAGCGCAGCGCCAGCGTGCGTGCGGAGCAGCGGTCGTGCATCGCACGGGCCGCGGGGACGTCGCCGCGGTCGGCACGGCGCACGGTGATCTCGCCCGCCTCCGGCAGGGTCAGCACATCCTGGCCGCGCGGGACCCGCGGACCGAGCCGGGCGTCGAGCTCCACGAGGGCGCGGGCACGGGCGAACTCGGTGGGAGTGAACGGCAGATACGGCCGCTCCACCGTGATCGTGCCACCGTTCGGATCGCGCAGCCGCAGCACGGTCTCGTCCAGGACGCCTTCGACGGGCACGGGGTCGCCGTTCGGCCGGCCTCCGAGGGTGAGCGCGGGCTGGGCGTGGATGGTGCAGCGGCCGAGCAGCTGGCGGAGGGCGAGCGGGAGTTCGGCGGCGTCGAGGGCCGCGCGGGTCGCGAGGCCGAGCAGCCGGGTCGGAATGTCGACCAGGTCATGGGCGTCGGCCCGCTCGATCCAGGTGCTGCTGCCGCCCGCGGCCGCCACCTCGCGGGTGATCTGCTGGGCCGGGAGCGCGGCGGGGGCGCGTAGCAGGAACTCGTCGACCGTGCCGGCGGCCAGCGGATGGGTCTGGAGGGTGAGGATGTCCACCTGGTGGCGGGCGAGCGCGGTGCACAGGGCGGCGAGGCTGCCCGGCTGGTCCTTCACCGTGGTCCTCATGCGCCACAGCGCGGTCCCGTCCGGCCGCCCCGGCTCCCCGGTGGTGCCCGTGGCATGGGTCGCGTCGGTGCCGGCGGTCCCGGATGCTGCGGCTCCGGGACCGCCGGTATCCGCGGTCGGAGGCGCGTGGCCGTGGCGGCGTGCCCACCAGGCGTGGAACACGGCCGTGGCGACGAGCGCGACAGCCGAGACAGCCAGCAGATACGGGCCGTCGGGGCCGTGGGCGACCGTGTTCGCGACGGCGTCGGCCACGGCGACAGCACTGAAGAGGGCGGCCAGTTCGACCAGGTCCCGCCGCCACTGATGCCGGCGGCGGGGATGCTTCGCGGAAGTCGTGTCAGTCATGCCATCACTGTGGCGGAGCGTTGTTGCGTGATCACGAACGCCTTGTGACTGACTGGTTAAGTGTCCGTTTGGGCGCCTTTGTGTGTTCTGGTCGTTCCCGTCTGAGGGTGATCGGGCCTTCGGTCGGTCGTGCCCAGCAGCCGACCTGCACGGGCCGCCGGGCGTGATGAGCCACACCGCGCGGGGAGTCGGCGAAACCCGGGCACCGGCCCGCCGGTGCCGGGCGCTGCACGGAGCCGGCGGCCATCGTCAGGTCGACCATGGCGCGGGGCGGTTCACCGCAAGCCGGTGGTCCGGCGGCGAGCATCGGTGGGGTCGTGGAGACGCGCGCCGGGAGACCCTGGTGTACCGGCGCCGCCCCGCCGGCTCAGCGACTGCCGTCGAGGATCACCCGGGCCACCAGCGCGGGGTCGTCGTTCATCGGGACATGACCGCAGCCGGGCAGTCGCACCAGACGGGCGCCGGGGATGGCGTGCTTTGCGCGGACGCCCTGGCGGCGTAGCAGCAGGCGGTCGCGGGTGCCCCAGGCCACCGTCACCGGAATCCCGGGTACGTCGTCGGTGAACAGGACCCCGCGACCGGCGCCCAGGGTCCGGTGGAACCCGGTGGCGCCACGGAGGGCAAGGGTCTCGGCGACCACCGCCTCGGGTGAGCGGCGGCCCGGGCGGGCGTAGATGGTGCTGGTGAGGGCCGCGCGCCCGGGAGCGCTGCGGGCCAGGCCGTCGATCATCGGCCGGGGCAGCGCCAGGGCGGCGCGCCGCATCGTGAGCAGCGTCCCGAACGCGTAGCGGCGCTCTGCCTCCGTCCAGAAGCCGGCCGGGGAGAGCGCGGTCACGGAGCGGACGAGCTTCTCGCGGCCCATGGCCAGGGCGAGCAGCCCGCCGAGCGAGTTGCCCGCGACATGCGGTCGTTCCACGCCGAGTGCCTCGCATAGCCCGCCGAGCACGGGCACCACGGTGGACAGGTCGTACGCCATGCCCGCGGGCAGCGCGGCGGACGTGCCGAAACCGGGCAGGTCGATGGCGATGACATCGCGCTCCGGTGCCAGCAGCGGGATGACGGGCTCCCAGGCCTGCCAGTGGTGGCCTATGCCGTGGAGCAGCAGAAGGGGCTCGCCGGACCCCGTGCGCTCATAGGCCACGGTCAGGGACTGGCGCACACCGGCCGAAACCACGTCGAACGAGACCTTCGAGGTCATGCTGCTGCTCCTTGAACTCGGCGGCCGCGCCCGCTGATACGGTTTGTCAGCACAGGATTACCGCTCAGTAGCCTCTAGTTCAAGGGGAAGCGCGCCACACGTGCCTGCCGAATCCGCCGCTGATGTCTTCGAGACCCACCGCCCCGTGCTGACCGGTGTCGCCTACCGCATGCTCGGCCGGTTCTCCGACGCCGAGGACGTGGTCCAGGACGCCTGGCTGCGCTGGTCCGCCGAGGAGCGCGGGGATGTCCGGGAGCCCCGCGGCTATCTGGTCAGGGTCACCACCCGGCTGGCGATCGACCGGCTGCGGCAGGCGCAGTCCCGGCGTGAGACCTATGTCGGGCCCTGGCTGCCCGAGCCGATCGCGACCGAGTCCGGCCCGTTCTCGCCGGACACCGCCGAGCGCGCCGTGCTCGAGGAGTCCGTGTCGCTGGCGGTGCTGATCGTCCTGGAGTCGCTGTCACCGCTGGAGCGCGCCGTGTTCGTGCTCAGGGAGGCGTTCGGATTCCCGTACGCCGACATCGCGGTCGCCCTCGACCGCAGCGAGGCGGCGGTGCGGCAGCTTGCCGGGCGGGCCCGCCGCCATGTCGGGGAGCGCAAGCCGCGGTACGACGTCGACGCGGCGCAGCGCCGTGAGCTCACCGAGCGGTTCCTGGCCGCTGCGGGCGGCGGTGACCTCGACGCCCTGATCGGACTGCTCGCCCCCGATGTGCGGCTGGTCAGCGACGGCGGCGGCAGGGCCAAGGCGGCACGGCGCGTCATCGAGACGGCGGACAAGGTGGGCCGTTTCCTGCTGGCCGTCGCCACGGGGTCAGTGGCCGGGGTGGAGTACCGCTTCATGCAGGTCAACGGGGCGCCCGGGTTGCTGCTGCTCGTGGGCGGGGAGCCGGACACCCTCGTGCAGATCGAGGTCAGGGACGGGCGGATCCAGTGCGTCTACCTGGTGCGCAACCCCGACAAACTCACGAACTTCCGGTAAACGATCCGGGATCCCCAGCCTCCCGTAGAGGGTGACGTCGGGTCGCCGCGGGCCCAAGGATTGGTCTTGACCAGCCGATGGGGCCGCTCTATGGTCGCAGACATAGTGCAGGAACCTTTAATAAACAAGCCACGGAAAACCACCGGGACAGGCAGGCACGGAGGACAGGGTGGGGACCACGCAGCTGGAAGCGGTGCCGGAGCCGAAGTACCGGCATCTCAAGGCCGTGATCGGCGAGGCGCTCGACTCCGAGTTCGCGGTCGGCGAGGTCCTGCCCAACGAGCGCGAGCTCGCCGCCCGCTTCGGTGTCGCCCGTGCCACGCTCCGTCAGGCCCTGGAACAGCTCACGCTGGAAGGGCGGTTGCAGCGTCGCCGCGGCGTGGGCACCACCGTGGCGCCACCCCGCATGGGCGTCGATGTCTCCACGTCATCGCAGGACTGGCCCGGGGGGCCGGGGGACGCCTGGGAGCCCGTCGGCTGCCTGTTCTCCCAGCCACCGGCCGCCGTTGCCATGGCGCTCGCTACCGACAGCGACGACGAAGTCCACACGGTGCGCCGGATGCTGGTCCGTCACGGTCAGCCCGTCGCGGCCGAACTGCTCTATGTGCCCGGTGATTCCTTCGAGTTCGTGTGCACCGCCGACGCCTCCTCAGGCGCCGCTCGGGCCGGTGAGGTGCTGCGCGCACTGCGGCAGCTCCCCCTGGACGGGCAGGACCGCGCCGTGGAGCTCGGCTCGGCCCGCGCCGACGACGCCAAGGAGCTGGACCGGCTGCCGGGCGCGCCCGTACTGGTCGTGACCACGCGTTACGTCAGCGCCGACCGCACCGCCGCGGTCTCCGTCGCCACCTATCGAGCGGACACCTGCCGGCTCACCTTCGGTGACTGAAACGGCGCGGCGGCGCACCGGTCAGCGCCGTTCCGTCACCGTCCCCGCCAGCGCGAACAGCGAATCCTCCACATGGTCCAGCGCCACGCGCAGCGCACCCGTCGCCACCGCCGCATCGCCCAGCACCGACAGGGCCACACGGGGCGGTCGCAGGCAGAAGCGTGACAGCTCCTCGCGCAGCGGATCCAGGACACCCTCCAGCCCCGCCGCCCAGCCGCCGACCACGACCAACTCGGGGTCCAGCGCCAGCACCAGAGCCGCCACGTCGTGCACCAGGCGCTGGATGAACCGGTCCACCGCCGCACGCGCACGCTCGTCGCCCCGGCGGGCATCGGCGAAGACCTCCGCGACGGCCTGCTCGTCCAGCGGGGGCAGGGGCTCACCGGTGGTGGACAGCAGGGCCTCCGGAGTGGCTTCGCGGCCCAGCAGATGCATGGCCCCGATCTCCCCGGCCGCACCGCCGAAGCCCCGGTGCAGCCGTCCTCCGATCAGGGAGCCGGCGCCGGGGCTCAGCCCGGCGAGGACGAAGACGATGTCGTCGGAGTCCGTGGCCGAGCCCTTCCAGTGCTCGGCGACCGCCGCGGCGTTGGCGTCGTTCTCCACCAGCACGGGACAACGGAACGACCGCCGCAGCCGCTCGCCCAGCGCCAGCCCCGTCCAGCCGGGCAGCGCGGTGCACAGCCGTACGGTGCCGTCGGCCTCCACGATGCCCGGGGTGCCAACGCCCACGGCCCGCAGCGAGCTGCGGGCGACACCGGAGCGGCGCAGCACCTGGGCGACCAGCGCGCGCACCTGTTCCAGTCGCTCATCGGCTGACGCGGTCTGAGCCACCTCCCGCGAGCCGGTGCCCGAGATCTCGCCGTCAAGACCGGACAGCAGCACGGCCACCCGGTGCGGGCCGATCTCCACACCTAGGAGATGTCCCGCCTCCGTCCGGAACCGGAACCGCCGCGCCGGGCGGCCCTGCCGCCTGGTCTGCCCCTTCTCGGGTTCCCCGGGCGCGACCTCGGCGACGAGCCCGTCCCCGATCAGTCCCTCGACCACTCCCTCGACCGTGGGGCGCGACAGGCCGGTGACACGGGTCAGATCGGTGAGCGTGGCGGTACCGGCGCCCCGCAGCGCGTCCAGCACCACTGCGGAGTTGATGCGCCGCAGCAGCGACGGGTCTCCACCGGTCAGCCGCCCCACGGTGGGTCCTTCCTGGTCGTGCGGGTGTCTGGCGGATCGTACTCGCTGCCGGGACGCCTGACGGCACGCCATATGTCAGTGGGGACGGCTTTACTGGAGCGCATGACCACCCTCGCTCGGCATCTGGCGACCATCGACCTGCTGCGCTCACGGCCCTTCCCCGTGGCGGCCGGCCGGTCTGACGTGGGCGACAGCGGCCCCGGTTTCCACACGACCGAGCTGATCACGAGTGGGGGGTTCTGGGACGACCGCTCCCGGATGGAGATCGTGGCCGAGCAGTTCGAGGCGGAGCGCGAGGCACTGGCGCTGCTGCTCAGCGAACGGTGGGGGGAGCCGCAGGTGTTCGGTCTGTACTCGCTGTTCACCCGGTCCGTCGAGGACGGTGAGGAGATACCCGAGCCCTGGAGGGTGCTCGGCAACTCGGTGCCGGATGTGCACCTGTGGCGTGTGGACGGGCTGTGGGTGGTGCTCGGCATCTCGAAGTGGGACACGGAGCTGCCGTACCAGCTGCTGGCCGTGGTCACCGAGACGGATCCTCCCTGACCGGGCTCTACGGGGCTGCCGCAGCCGCGCGCCGGATCGCGTCCAGTGCCCGGGCCACGTCGTCGTCGGTCGTGGACCAGTTGCACACCGAGATGCGCATCACCCGGCGGCCATTCCAAGTGGAGCCGCTGATCCAGACCGTGCCGTCCGCGAGCAGCCGGTCCAGTACCCGGTCCGTGCGGGCGTCGTCGCCGAAGTCGGCGCAGACCTGGGTGAACACCACGTCGTTCAGCACCCGGGCCCCCTCGATGGCGGCGATGCCATGGGCGAACACCGAGGCATGGTGGCACAACCGTTCGACAAGGGCGGCGACACCCGACCTGCCGAGCGAACGGAGCACGGCCCAGACGGTGAAGGCCCTGCCCCGACGGGAGAGTTCGGGGACCTTGTCGAACGGGTCGCCCCGTTCGTGCTGGATGAGGTAGTCGCCGCGCTGGCCCATCGCCGCGCGAAGCGCCGGGGCGTCCCGTACGACGGCGAGACCGCAGTCGTAGGGGACGTTCAGGGTCTTGTGGGCGTCCGTGGCCCAGGAGTCGGCCCGCGCGCAGCCCGCGGTCAGCCGGGCGTACTCGGGGGACGCCGCGGCCCAGAGGCCGAAGGCTCCGTCGATGTGCACCCACGCGCCCGCGGCGCGGGCGGCTTCGACCGTCTCCTCGAACGGGTCGAAGGCTCCGGTGTGGATCTCCCCGGCCTGGAGCGCGACGATCGTCGGTGGCTCCGAGCGGGCGCCCTCGTCCGTGCCCGCGGCCAGGGCGTCCAGCAGTGCGGCGGGGATGATGCGCCCCTGGCTGTCCGTCGCCACCGGACGCGGTGCGCCGAGCCCGAGATAGCGGAGCGCCAGGTCGATCGTCATATGGCGGCACTCACCCGCGAGCACCCGGACCGCAGGGCCGCCGCTGAGACCGTCGCGGGCGGTGTTCCAGCCCGCCCGTCTCAGCACCGTGTCGCGTGCCGCGGCGAGACAGGTGAAGTTGGCCATGGTGGCGCCGGTGGTGAAGCCGACGGCACTGCCCGGCGGCAGACCCAGGAGATCCAGGAGCCATCCTTCGGCGATGTCCTCCACCGCCGTGTGCGCAGGGGAGATCAGGCGCAGCACGGAGTTCTGGTCCCATGCGCTCACCAACCAGTCGGCGGCCAGAGCAGCAGGTTCGGTCCCGCCGATCACGAAGCCGTAGAAACGGCCGCTGGGGAAGCCCGTGAGCCCGGGCTCGCAGGCGGTGGCGAGCAGCTCGATCACGTCCTCGGGCGGGCTCGGACCGTCCGGTAGCTCGGTGCCGAGCGCGCGTACGACCTCCTCGACGGACGCCCGGGCCGGTATCCGCCGTTCGGACAGGCTCGCGAGCCAGTGAACGGCATGGTCGTACGCCCGGTGCAGCGCCGCCTCTCGCGGGTCCGCCGCCCCTCGCGGGTCCATGCTTCGGACTATGGACCTGGCGTGGGGAGCCCGCAACACAGCCGCCGGGAGATCCTCGCGCGGTGCGGCCCTGCCCCGTACGCGGCAGCGTGCCCGGGGAAGTCAGGCCGCCTGCTGGGCCACGCCGGCGGCCAGCCGCAGCCGCCGGTACTCCTCGGCCATGGACCGCACGGTCCAGTGGGCGTTGAGGCCGCTCGGATTGGGAAGCGCCCAGATCCGCGTCCCGCCGATCGTCCGCTCCTGTGGGCCGATGCGCGCGGCGCGCTCCCCGAAGGCCGTGCGGTACGCGGTGATCCCGGCGACGGCGAGCCAGCGGGGCCGCAGCCGCTCCACTTTCTCCGTCAGGATCCTGCCTCCCTCACGGAACTCCTCCGCACCCAGCTCGTCGGCGCGGGCGGTGGCACGGGCGGCCACATTGGTGATGCCGAGTCCGTACGTCAGCAGCTCGTCCTGCTCGTCCGGCCGCAACTGCCGTGGGGTGAAGCCCGCGAGGTGCAGCACCGGCCAGAAGCGGTTGCCCGGACGGGCGAAGTGATGGCCCGTCGCCGCCGTCAGCAGACCGGGGTTGATCCCGCAGAACAGCACGGCGAGGCCGTCCGCGATCACATCGGGTACGAGGCGATCGCGGGCGGCCTCCAGCTCAGCCGGCGTGAACCGGGGCGTCCGAGTCAGAGGATCGACCCGGGGGCGTATCCCGCGGCCTCGGGGTGCTGCTTGGTGATCTCCTCGATACGCGAGACCACCGCCGCGACCTGGTCGCCCGCCGCGCCCGTGAAGGACAGCTTGTCCGCCATGAGGGCATCGAGCCCGGCGCGGTCCAGCGGGATGCGCTCGTCGGCTGCGAGCTTGTCCAGCAGCTCGTTGCGCTCGGCGCCCTGCTCGCGCATCGCCAGGGCGGAGGCCACGGCGTGCTCCTTGATGGCCTCATGGGCGATCTCCCGGCCGACTCCGGCGCGAACGGCGCCCATCAGGACCTTGGTCGTGGCCAGGAAGGGGAGGTAGCGGTCGAGTTCACGCGCGACGACCGCGGGGAAGGCACCGAACTCGTCCAGCACCGTCAGGAAGGTCTCCAGCAGTCCGTCGAAGGCGAAGAAGGCGTCCGGGAGCGCCACCCGGCGCACCACGGAGCACGAGACATCGCCCTCGTTCCACTGGTCACCCGCCAGCTCGCCGGTCATCGAGGCATAGCCGCGCAGGATGACCATCAGACCGTTGACGCGCTCGCAGGAACGGGTGTTCATCTTGTGCGGCATCGCCGAGGAGCCGACCTGGCCGGGCTTGAAGCCCTCGGTGACCAGCTCGTGTCCCGCCATCAGCCGGATGGTCTTCGCGAGCGAGGACGGCGCGGCGGCGAGCTGCACCAGCGCCGTGACCACGTCGTAGTCCAGGGACCGCGGGTAGACCTGGCCGACGGAGGTGAAGGCCTGTGCGAAGCCCAGGTGAGCGGCGATGCGCTGCTCCAGCTCGGCGAGCTTGGCCGCGTCACCGCCGAGCAGATCGAGCATGTCCTGGGCGGTGCCGACCGGTCCCTTGATACCGCGCAGCGGATAGCGGCCGAGCAGCTCCTCCAGCCTCCCGAAGGCGACGAGGAGCTCGTCGGCGGCCGTCGCGAAGCGCTTGCCCAGCGTCGTGGCCTGCGCGGCCACATTGTGCGAGCGGCCGGCCATCACCAGCTCCGCGTACTGACCGGACAGCGCGCCGAGACGGGCGAGCACCGCCACAGTGCGGTCGCGGACCAGCTCCAGCGAGAGCCGGATCTGGAGCTGCTCCACGTTCTCGGTCAGATCACGGGAGGTCATGCCCTTGTGCACATGCTCATGACCCGCGAGGGCGTTGAACTCCTCGATGCGGGCCTTCACGTCGTGCCGTGTGACCTTCTCGCGCTCGGCGATGGAGGCCAGATCGACCTGGTCGAGTACGCGCTCGTAGTCGGCGAGCGCGGCCTCGGGCACCTCGATCCCGAGGTCCCGCTGGGCACGCAGCACGGCCAGCCAGAGCCGGCGCTCCAGCTTCACCTTCTGCTCGGGGGACCACAGGTCGGCGAGCTCCGCGGAGGCGTAGCGGCCGGCCAGGACATTGGGGATGCGGGGCTTGGCAGTCACGTGTAGGGATTCTACTGGCGGTTTACGCAGGCCAGCGCCCCGCCCCGATTTGTGGCTTGCTACGAGAGTCCCGCGGTCTCCCCGTCGGTCGCGGCGGTGTGCGGGGCAGTGTGCTGCGCGATGAGCGGGGCGGTGTACGGAAGCAGCTCAGGCCGCTTGGCCGGCCTGCCGTCGCCGGAGGAACGCCCGGTGAGCCGCCGTCCGATCCAGGGCACCAGATGCTCCCGGGCGAAGCGCAGATCCGCCGCGCGCCGGGTGGACCATCCCGGAGGTGCGGCCGGGGGCAGCGGAATTCGCCAGTCCTCCTCGGCGGCCAGCCCCAGTGTCTGCCAGACCGCCTCGGCGACCCGCCGGTGGCCTTCGGCGGTCAGATGCAGTCTGTCCACGTCCCACAGCCGCTGGTCCCCGAGTACCGGGGCGCCGTACAGGTCCACCACCAGTGCGCCATGCCGGGCGGCGAGCATGTCGATATGGGCGAACAGCTCCTCCATGCGCGGGCGGAAGCGCTCCATGACCGGACCGTTGCGCCCCGGGCTGCGCATCAGCACCAGCCGGCCGCACGAGGGCGCCAGCCGCTCCACCGCCTCGTCGAGCAGCCCCCGCACCCGTCCCATGTCGCACTTCGGGCGCAGGGTGTCGTTGAGTCCGCCGACGAGGGTCACCACGTCCGCGTTCATGCCGGCGGCGCGGTCCACCTGCTCATCGACGATCTGGCCGATGAGCTTCCCGCGGACCGCGAGGTTCGCGTACCGGAAGCCGGGGGTGCGGGCCGCGAGCCGTGCCGCGAGGAGATCGGCCCAGCCCCGGTACGTGCCGTCGGGCTGTCCGTCGGACATGCCCTCGGTGAAGGAGTCGCCGATCGCGACAAAGCTGGTGTACGCGGCATTCATCTCCATGGCGGGCCGATCATACCGCGCGGTATGCCATGGGGGTCCGGGGGTGTCCGGCCGGCGGTCGGGGACCGGTCGTAGTCGGTCGCTCACGGCTCGATAATGTCCCGTACATGACGAACCTGTTGAGCGGTGCCTTCTGGGCCGCCACCGCCGAACGCGCCATCCGCACCTTCGCCCAGTCCCTCGCCGCCGTGCTCGTCGCCAAGGCGACGAGCCTCTTCGACGTGGACTGGCCCGCCGCGCTGGCGACAGCCGGCCTGGCCACCCTGCTCTCCGTGCTCACGGCGATAGGCGCCTCGGGCGTGGGCGGGCGCGGCCCCGGCATCACCGAGACCACGGACCGCGCCCCCTCGCCTCAGCGGCCCTGATCCGGTGTGCCGACCAGCTCCCGCAGGATGTCCTCCATCGTGACCAGTCCGGCCAGCTTGCCGTCCTCGTCGAGCACCGCGGCGAGATGGGTACGGCTTCGGCGCATCGCGGTCAGCACGTCGTCGAGCGGGGTCACGCCATGTACGCGGGCGATCGGCCGCAGCGCCGTGACCGGGAACGGCATATCGCGGGGAGCCTCGTCCAGGGCGTCCTTCACGTGGAGGTAGCCGAGGATCTGGCGCGTGTCGTCCAGGACCGGGAAGCGGGAGAAGCCCGACTCCGCGGAGAGCCGCTCCAGCTCCTCGGGCGTGGTGCCGACCTGTGCGTAGACCACCCGCCCGACCGGCATCACGACCTCACGCACCGGCCGCCGTCCCAGCTCGAGCGCGTCGTGCAGCCGCTCGGCGGCCCGGTCGTCCAGGAGTCCCGCGTCCCCCGAGTCGCGCACCATCCGGGCCAGCTCGTCGTCCGAGAACGTCGCGGAGACCTCGTCCCTGACCTCGACCCGCAGCAGCTTGAGCAGGGTGTTGGCGAAAGCGTTGATCGTGAAGATCACTGGACGCAGTGCCCGGGCCAGCGCCACCAGCGGCGGACCGAGGGTCAGCGCCGTACGGGTCGGCTCGGCCAGCGCGATGTTCTTGGGCACCATCTCGCCGAGCAGCATGTGCAGATACGTCGCCACCGCCAGCGCGATCACGAACGAGATCGGGTACACCAGGCCGTGCGGCACTCCCACGGCGTCGAAGACGGGCTCCAGCAGGTGCGCGATCGCCGGCTCGGCGACCACGCCCAGCACCAGCGTGCACAGGGTGATGCCGAGCTGAGCCGCGGCCAGCAGGGCCGAGACGTGTTCCAGGCCCCAGATGACGCTGAGCGCCCTCCGGTCGCCTTGCTCGGCCTTCGGCTCGATCTGGCTGCGGCGCACCGAGACCAGAGCGAACTCGGCGCCGACGAAGAAGGCGTTGACGACCAGGGTCAGCAAGGCGATGAAGAGCTGGATCGCGGTCATCGCGCGGGCCTCCCGTCGGCGTCGTGGCCGGCCGGCCCGTCGGTGTAGGTATCGGTGTCGGTTTCGGTGTCGGCGTCATCGTCCGCCGGGAGGAGGGGCGCGTGCAGCAGCACCCGTGCGGCACGCCGCCCGGACGCGTCCACGACATCGAGCCGCCAGCCCGAGTGCTCGATGGTGTCGCCGACGGCCGGTATCCGCCCGAGGGTGCTGGCGATCAGACCGGCCAGCGTCTCGTACGGACCGTCCGGCACCCGCAGCCCGATGGCCTGGAGCTGATCGGTGCGCGCGGCCCCGTCGGCGGACCACAGGGCCCGGCCGTCCGCGTCCTCGCCCGCGCGGGCCAGGTCGGGGGTCTCGTGCGGATCGTGCTCGTCGCGCACCTCGCCGACGACCTCCTCGACGATGTCCTCCAGGGTGACCACTCCGGCCGTGCCGCCGTACTCGTCGATGACCACGGCCATCGTCCGCTTGGCGGACAGCCGGTCCAGCAGCCGGTCCACGGTCAGCGTCTCGGGCACCAGGACCGGCTCCCGCAGCAGCTCGACCACCGGGTGCCGGTGCCGCTCGTCGGCCGGTACGGCGAGGACGTCCTTGATGTGGGCGATCCCGATGACCGTGTCGAGGCTGTCCCGGTAGACGGGGAAGCGTGAGAGCCCGGTGGCCCGGGTGGCGTTGGCGACGTCCTCGGCGGTCGCCTGCGCTTCGAGGGCGGTGACCTGGACGCGCGGGGTCATCACGTTCTCCGCCGTCAGCTCGGCGAGGTTGAGGGTGCGGACGAACAGCTCGGCGGTGTCCGCCTCCAGCGCGCCCTCCTTGGCGGAGTGCCGGGCCAGGGCGATGAGCTCCTCGGGGGTGCGCGCCGAGGCGAGCTCCTCCGTCGGCTCGAACCCGAACCGGCGCACCATGCGGTTCGCCATGCTGTTCAGATGGCCGATCAGCGGGCGGAACGCCGCGGAGAACACCCGCTGCGGGGTGGCGACGACCTTGGCCACCGCGAGCGGAGAGGAGATCGCCCAGTTCTTGGGGACCAGCTCGCCGACGACCATCAGCACGATCGTCGACAGTGTCGTACCGATGACCAGCGCGAGAGACGAGGCCACGGACTCGGACACGCCGATCGCCTCGAGCGGACCCGCGATCAGCTTGGCGATCGACGGCTCGGCGAGCATGCCGACCACGAGATTGGTGACGGTGATGCCGAGCTGGGCCCCGGAGAGCTGGAAGGTGAGCCCGCGGACCGCCTTCAGCGCGCTGGCGGCGCCGCGCTCACCCCGCTCGGCGGCGCGCTCGAGTTCGGGGCGCTCGACCGTAGTGAGCGAGAACTCCGCCGCGACGAACGCTCCGCAGGCGAGGCAGAGCAGCACCGCCACCAGGAGCAGGAGCACTTCGGTCATCGGTTCACCTCCGTCCCATGATCGGCCAGTGGGAGGAGGAACGCTCGGTTTCCGAGGTGATGACTGCTACTGGGAGGCTCGCCCATGGGCGGACGCTCACACCTTTCGTTCGAAGGTAAGGAGGTTCACCTATGGTAAAGGACCGGCAAAGCGGTCGGTGACGGCCACCCCCGGTTTGCTCTTCCGGGAGTGCCGGCTCACCCCTCGACGAGCGGTTTCACCCAGCGCCCCCACTCGGCCTGCGGTGTATAGCCCGCCGCGCGCCATGCGTGGTGCGCCGGTTCATTGTCATGCAGCACCATCGCGTCCGCGCGCCTCCCGCCGAGCTCAACGAACCGCTCCGCGGCCGCCGCGAGCAGCGCGCGGGCGACACCGCGCCGCCGCTGCCCGGGAAGTACCGCGAGCCGGTACAGATGGCAGCGCCACCCGTCGAATCCGGCGATCACGGTGCCCACCATGTCGCCGTCCCGCTCCGCCAGGAGCAGCGTCCCGGCGTCGCGGGCTACGAGCCGCTCGAGGCCCTCCCGGTCGTCGCTGATGCTGGTGCCCTCGGCGGCCGTCTTCCAGAAGCCGAGTACGGCCTCGAGATCGCCGGCCGTCGCGGCGCGGATGTGGAGATCGTCCATGGCCGTCATCCCACCACCGGCCCCTGCGAGCCGTCGACGGGACTCCGTCATGTGGACCGGGCTGACCGGGCTGGCTGACCGGGCGGACAGGCCGAACGGGCCGGACAGCCGTGCTTGCCGGTGCTAGCGATCCGGCGCTAGCTTGAGAGTGTGGCGAAGACTCAGCTGAACGTACGCGTGGACGAGAGCACCGCCGAGGCCGCTCGGCGGCGGGCCCAGCAGCGGGGCGTGAGCGTGAACCGCTACATCGAGGAGCTCGTCAAGCAGGACGCGGGGGAGGTGGGGCGCACCTTCGTCGAGGCGGCGGCGGACTTCATGCAGCAGTACGAGGCGGTGTTCACCGAGGAGTTCGGGGCGCCGGACGCTCCGGGCGGTGCGTCGCAGGGGAACGAGAGCGGGCGTTGACCCTCTCGATCGACCTCGCCTGGCTCCTCATGGTCGCCGAGTACAGGACCCCTGGAGACCCCCAGGTCACCGACTGGGGCGCGCTCGTGGCCGCCGTGAGCCGCCATGAGGCGGAGATATTCGGTACGCCCGTCTACAGCGACCCCCACACACGGGCCGCGTCCCTCCTCCAGCTTCTGCTGCATGTACCGGCTCTGGAGCACTCCAACGCCATGTTCGCCTCCGCCGTCGCCTACGGCTATCTCGTCGCCTGCGGACTGAAGGTGGCCACCACGCCCGAGCAGGTGAGGGACCTCGCCCGGCTGGTCAAACAGGGCAAGGCGGATGTCCGGACCATCGCCGCTGGACTGCGGCAATGGAGTGATTAGCTCCGCTTCCCGCCCCTGGTGACCCGGGGAGGAGCGGAGCGGCTCAGGGCTCGTTCCGCTCCGGTCCGTCCGGTCCGTCCGCCGTGAAGGGCCGGCGCGCCACTCCGAGCATCGTGAACGACGAGGGGAGCCGCGGCCCCTTCTCGGGGATGTACAGCGACCGGTAGGCGCCGATCTCGAAGCCGGCCCGTTCCATCGAGGCAAGCGGATCCCTGGCGGTGTGGCAGCCGCCGAACAGCAGGGGCCACACCGTGCGGTCGACTGCGCGCTGCGCCCCGGCCATGACCCGTCCGGGCGCCCGGCCGTGCTCGAAGAAGCGCAGTTCGCCGCCCGGGCGCAGCACCCGCCTGATCTCGCCGAGCGCCCGGGCGACATCCCGTACCGAGCAGAGCACCAGGGACACCACGGCCCCGTCGAACGCCTCGCTCTTCACCGGCAGGGCCTCGGCGGCGCCCGGCACCACATCGACCGGCACATCGGCGTGCCGCGCCGCGGTCACCGCCAACTGCCGCAGGACACGTTCCGGTTCGATCGCCACGACCTCGGACACGGCGGCCGGGTAGTGCGGGAAGTTCAGCCCGTTGCCGGCGCCGATCTCGATGATCCGGCCGGAAAGGCCGGACAGCAGCTCACCGCGGTACTCCGCGACCCCGGCTCTGGTGTCGGCGGCGACGCTCATCCGGGCGTAGAAACGGGCGAACAGGGGGTGGTGGACGGCATCCCTGGTGACGTTCGGCGCGCGCAACGGCATCGTGGGCCTCCTCGGACGACCGGTACGGAGATTCTCCCCCCGGACGGCCAGGATCAGCCGGTCCGTCACTCACAAAAGCAGAATTCGTTGCCTTCCGGGTCCCGCAGCACCTGGAACGAGCCCTGCTCGTCGCTGACGATGCCGCCGACGAGCGAAGCGCCGAGCCGCACGGCGGCGGCGGACGCGTCCGTGATGCCGTCCGCCTCCAGGTCGAGATGCAGCCGGTTCTTGACCTGCTTGCCTTCCGGTACGCGCTGGAACGCCATGCGTACGAACCCGGGCGGGTCGACATACGCCCAGTCCGGCTCGCGCTCCACCGGCTCACCGCCGAGCAGCGCGGCCCAGAACCGGGCCAGTGCCGCCGGCTCGGCGCAGTCGAAGACGATCTCGCTGACCCTCGCGGGCACCAACCGACCCATCCGGTCAGCCTACCGCCGTGGCGAAGACGTCCGCGTCCCAGGCGCCACCGAGCACCGGTGCGAGCCAGGACGGCGCGCTACGGCGGAAGTCGTTGGGCTCCCGCGCGCCCGCGCCCGCGGGCACGGCACCGATCAGCGGAGCGCCCGACGTGACGGGGAGGTCGGCGAGGTTGCAGCGTGCGGCGAGGTCGGGTGCGGCGGGCCAGCTGCCGACGACGACTCCCAGGGGTTCCAGCGAACGCGCCCGCAGCGCCTCGGTGGTGAGCTGTGTCGCGTTCAGCGTCCCGAGCCCGGCGGCCGTGACCACGAGCACCGGTGCGCCCAGCAGCCCGGCGGCGTCGGCAAGCGTCCCGCCCGTGTCGTCGAGGCGCACGAGGAGACCGCCCGCGCCCTCGACGAGCACGAGATCGTGCTCGGTGGCGAGCTTCTCCGCGGCCTCCGCGACCTCCCGCGGCCCCACCGCCGCAAGGCCCGCCCTGCGTGCGGCCGTGTTCGGAGCCAACGGCTCGGGGAACCGCGCGAGTTCCACCGCCGTCACTCCGGGGCCCGCGAGCCGTGCCGCCTCGTGGGCGTCCCCGGGCTCGCCGGGCACCAGCCCGGTCTGCGCGGGCTTGAGCACGGCCACCTTCCGGCCCGTGGCCGCGGCCACGGCGGCCACGGCCGCGGTGACCACGGTCTTGCCGATCTCGGTCCCGGTTCCGCTGACGACGATGACACCCATGCCGTTCCTCGCTCTCGTTCTTCCCCTGCCGCGCAGACGTGGTCGAGTCAGCCCGCGGCCGCCGCCGCGCACACCGCCCGCGCGATCAGCGCCAGATCCTCGTCGCTCGTGACGAACGGCGGCATGGTGTACAGCAGATCGCGGAAGGGACGGATCCAGACGCCCTCGCGGACGGCCGCCCGGGTCGCCGCCTCCATGTCCACCGGGTGGTCGAGCTGTAGGACACCGATGGCCCCGAGTACCCGTACGTCCCGTACGGCCGGGAGCGACCGCGCCTCCGCGAGCCCCGTGTGCAGACCCGCCTCGATCCGCTTGACCTCCTGCGCCCAGTCCTGGCCCAGCAGCAGATCGATCGACGCGCAGGCGACCGCGGAAGCCAGCGGGTTGCCCATGAAGGTGGGCCCGTGCGCCAGCACCGGGACCTCGCCCCGGGAGATCCCGTCAGCCACCCTGGCGGTGCACAGCGTCGCCGCCATCGACAGATACCCTCCGGTCAGTGCCTTGCCCAGACACATGACATCGGGGGACACCGCTGCGTGCTCCGCCGCGAAGAGCGCGCCGGTGCGCCCGAAGCCCGTGGCGATCTCGTCGAACACGAGCAGCACGTCATTGGCGTCGCAGGCCTCCCTCAGCACCCGGAGATACTCGGGGGAGTGGAACCGCATCCCGCCCGCGCCCTGCACCACCGGCTCCACGATCACCGCCGCCAGCTCATGCGCATGACGCGCGATGAGCCCACGCAGATGGTCCGCGTACGCCTCTTCGTAGCCGGCGGCACCGGAGTCCCCGGCGGCATCGGAGTAGCCGTTCGGAGGGGCGTCCGCGAAGACCTGGTGCGGCAGCACTCCCGACCACAGGTGGTGCATCCCGCCGTCCGGGTCGCACACCGCCATCGGCTGCCAGGTGTCGCCGTGGTACCCGCCGCGCCAGGTCAGCATCCGCTGCTTCTCCGGCCGTCCCACCGAACGCCAGTACTGCAAACACATCTTCACCGCGACCTCGACCGCGACCGAGCCGGAGTCGCACAGGAAGACGTGCCGCAGAGGTTCCGGGGTGATCTCGACCAGTCGGGCGGCGAGCCGGACGGCGGGCTCGTGGGTGAGCCCGCCGAACATCACATGACTCATCCGGTCGAGCTGGCCGCGCGCCGCCTCGTTGAGCACGGGGTGGTTGTAGCCGTGGATCGCCGACCACCAGGAGGACATGCCGTCGACCAGCTCCCGCCGGCCGTGGGCCGGTTCGGCGAGCCGGAGCCGCACCCCGGACGCCGACTCGACGACCAGGGGGTCCGTACGACCCGGCATCGGGCCGTACGGATGCCAGACATGCGCCCGGTCCAGTTCGACGAGCCGGCGTACCTCGTCGCTACGCATTCGGCGCGAGGTCCGTCCCGGTGCCACGGCGCCGCACCGCCACCAGATCCGGACGCGCGGCAGAGGTCTCGGATGCGGGTGCGGATGCGGACGCTCCGTCACCGCAGGGCCCGCAGCCACCGCCGTGGGACGAACCGCAGCCGCCGTCACCGTGGGACGAACCGCAGCCGCCGTCACCGTGGGACGAGCCGCAGCCGCCGCCCGCGGTCGCGACCGCGTCCGCCCGGTGCTCGGGCAGCGTGGTGGTGTCCGCGCCCTCCACCTCGAAGCCGGCGTCCGCGATCATGTCGAGGTCCGCCTGGCCTGCCTGCCCCTCGCTGGTCAGATAATCGCCCAGGAAAATCGAGTTGGCGAGATGCAGCGCCAGCGGCTGGAGCGAGCGCAGCTGCACCTCGCGGCCCCCGGCGAGCCGTACCTCGACGTCCGGGCAGACGAAACGGACCATGGCGAGGATCCGCAGCGCCCGCTGGGGCGTGAGGTTCCACTCCTTGGCGAGCGGCGTTCCCTCGAACGGGATCAGGAAGTTCACCGGCACCGAGTCCGGGTCGAGCTCGCGCAGCGCGAACACCACGTCGACCAGGTCCTCGTCACTTTCGCCCATGCCGGCGATGAGCCCCGAGCAGGCCGAAAGCCCCGCGGCATGCGCCTTCTGGACGGTGTCCACGCGGTCCGCGTAGGTGTGCGTCGTGGTGATGTCCCCGTATGTGCCTTCGGAGGTGTTGAGGTTGTGGTTGTACGCGTCCGCGCCCGCTTCGCGCAGCTGCTCCGCCTGTCCGTCGGACAGCAACCCCAGACAGGCGCACACCTCGACGCCCTCGTTCTCCGCCTTGATCGCCTCGATCGTCTTGGAGACCCGGTCGACATCGCGGTCGGTCGGTCCCCGGCCGCTCGCCACCAGGCACACCCGCTTCGCACCGCCGGCGACACCCGCGGCGGCGGCCTTCGACGCCTCATCGGGCTTCAGCCAGGTGTACTTGAGGATGTCCGCCTTGGAGCCGAGGCGCTGCGAGCAGTACGAGCAGTCCTCGGGGCACAGACCGGACTTGAGGTTCACCAGATAGTTCAGCTTCACCCGCCGTCCGAACCACTGGCGGCGCACCTTGCCGGCCGCGGCCACCACATCGAGCAGATCGTCGTCGGAAGTCGCCAGTACGGCGAGGGCTTCTTCGCGGGTCGGCAGCTCACGCCGCAGGCCCTTGTCCACCAGCGTGTTCAGGAGGTCCATGGCGGAGATCCTCGCTTACCGGGCACCCCTCGGCCAAGGAGGAACTGGACAACACACGCGGATTGATGTGTGTGCATGGCCACACTCTGACCTTTGCGGCACGACGCTAGGGTCTGTTCGCTGCCTACAAAAGGACCGCACTGCCATGCCTCAGGCCATGCTCAAGGATCCGTTCGAGTGGATCGACGAAGCGGCGCGGTCGCGCGCGGACGCCGGTCTGGTCCGCGCGCTGCGTCCGCGTGCCGCCGACGACGTCCTGCTCGATCTGGCGAGCAACGACTATCTGGGGCTCACCCGCAGGCCGGAGGTCACCGCTGCGGCAGGCGAAGCGGCCCACCGCTGGGGCGGGGGAGCCACGGGGTCGCGCCTGGTCACCGGGAGCACCGCCCTGCACGCCGAACTCGAGGCGGAGCTGGCACGGTTCTGCGGCTTCGAGGCGGCGCTGGTGTTCTCCTCCGGCTACGCGGCCAACCTCGCGGCTCTCACTGCGCTGAGCGCACACGGCTCCCTCCTCGTCTCGGACGCGGGCAACCACGCCTCCATCGTCGACGGATGCCGGCTGGCCCGGGCCGAGACGGCTGTCGTCCCGCACGCCGACCCGGAGTCCGTACGCAAGACCCTCGACGCGCACCCCGGGCGGCGGGCGCTCGTCGTCACCGACTCGGTCTTCTCGGTGGACGGCGACGCGGCGCCGCTCGCCGAGCTCGCCGCGGCCTGCCGTGCGCATGGCGCCGCGCTGGTGGTCGACGACGCGCACGGGCTCGGGGTGCTGGGCGACGGGGGCCGGGGCGCGCTGCACGCGGCCGGGCTCGCGGGCGCGGCCGATGCCGTCGCGACCATGACCCTCTCCAAGTCCCTGGGCAGCCAGGGTGGCGCGGTGCTCGGCCCCGCGCGGGTCATCGCCCATCTGGTCAACGCCGCGCGGACGTTCATCTTCGACACCGGCCTCGCCCCGGCAGCGGTGGGCGCGGCACTGGCGAGTCTGCGTCTGATCGGACGTGAGCCGGAGTTGGCGGAGCGTGCCCGCGCGGTGGCGGCGACGCTCTACGAACGCCTCACGGACGCCGGGCTGACGGCTGCCCGCCCGGACGCCGCGGTCGTCTCCGTGCGGGCGCCCTCGCCCGAGTCGGCCGTGCGCTGGGCCGCCGACTGCCGCGCCGCGGGGCTGGCCGTCGGCTGCTTCCGGCCGCCGTCGGTGCCCGACGGCATCTCACGGATCAGGCTGACCGCACGCGCCGACCTCACGGACCGGCAGCTCGACGAGGCGATCACCACCATCCTGCGCACCGCGCCGGGCCGCTGAGCTCTCAGGGCCGGCGGGAACCCGGGTCCGAACCCGGGTCCGAACCCGGGTCCGAACCGGGGCCCGAGTGGGAGTTCGGACCCCGGGCGGCCCGGCCCGTCTGCCGCCCCCGCCGGTCGAACCTCCGCGCCATGCCCAGGGGCAGGGCTCCCCACAGCATGGTGCAGACGAAAAGGGTGACGGCGGCGGCGACGATCCCCTCGGGCGTACCGTGCACCACGTCGACCACGAGGAGCACCGCCGAGGTCAGCGCCAGGGCGAGGACGGCGAGCCCCGTCCCCGCCAGGCGGGAGGAGACCGAGACGATCTCCTTCTTGGCGCCTTTGCGGAACAGCCCCCGATGCACCGCGGCAGGTGCGGTGAACAGCGCCGCGGCCACCACGGACAGCATCAGCGTCGTCACGTAGGTGCCGCGCTGGAACGAGTCGAGTGAGGGGAACCGGGCCGTGAACGCGAGGGTCAGCAGAAAGGCGAACAGGATCTGGACGCCGGTCTGGATGACCCGCAGCTCTTGCAGGAGCTCGGCGAAATTGCGGTCCGCCCGCTCGGTCTCGGTCTCGTCCCGCGCCATGCGGGATTCCTCGTTACTCATTTGGTACGAGTAACCCACATTGCGCGGTTCGTGTCCTGTTGTCGGGATGATCTGCTGAATCCGCGGTCCCGCGACCCGTCACCCCACGCGACCGTACCGGACACCCTTCGACCAGATCTTGCTCAGCTTCACCACCGAGCCCGACTTGGGGGAGTGCCAGATCTTGCCCCCGCCCGCGTAGATCCCGACGTGGTAGACCTGCCCGCCGTGGTGGAAGAACACCAGGTCACCCTTTCGGCGGCCGGACGCCGGGACATGGCTCGTGCGGTTGTACTGGGCCTGTGCCGTGCGCGGCAGGCTCCGGCCCGCCTTCCGGTACGAGTAGAGGACCAGGCCCGAGCAGTCGAACCGGCTGGGACCGATGGCGCCGTACCGGTAAGGTGCGCCCTTCTTGGACGCGGCCACGTTCAGGGCCTTGGCCGCGAACGCGGAGGCGGCATGGGCCTCGGGGGCGCCGCCCGGCACGATCAGGGAACCGCCGACGGCGGCGAGAGTGACAGCGGAGACGGCACCCGTCCGCGTGAACAGGGACGGACTGTATGCATGCGCAGTCATGCGCAACCCTTCGTCAGCCGCCTGTGAAGGATGACCTGTCGGGTTCGGGCTGGCGAAGGTGCCCGGCCGCGTGAGCGGCTTCACCCCAAGATCCGGCCGGATAGGGCGGCCGGACCGTACTGCCTGGGTCCTCCACTCCTGCCGAAAGCACTCATGTCGACTCAGGCATCCGGTGCGGCGGCAGGACTCGGCGTCCGCCCGGACCGCCCCGCCGTGGTGGCGGGGGCTTGTCGTCCCAGCGATCTTGACGCATGAACTGCCGGATTTCCGACCCGAAACGACGTTTTGTGAAGCTCATCACCACTGATCCGTTCAGGTGGAGGGCCCCGTTCGGCCCAGTTGGGGTGGCGTCGCGGCAAGCGCCGTACCTGCGACGTCACGCCGCCGTCCACCGGATGGCCCATCGCGGAACGCAACTCGCGCGGCACGTAAGCGGAAGAGACGACTGGTCCGGTTGGCTGACACCCACTCGTACGCGCGCGTGCCGCGGCGGCGCCCTCAACTCGTTTGCTCCGGGGGGACGGTGATCCTGGCCGTGCGCCGCTCCCCGTCGAGCACCCGCAAGGCGCGGGCCAGCGTGGGTGCGTGCAGTTCGCTCTCGCCGCGCGCGTGCATCAGCGTCAGCGCGTCCCGGAGTGCGCCCGCCCGGGCGGCCAATGCCTGCGCCGCGCGCAGGGCTCCGTAGGTGTGCGTGCCGCGGGCGGGGTTGATCCGTCCCAATTGGTCGACGACTTCGAGATAGCGGTCGATGAACTCGCTTTCGGCGCGCGTCAGTGCGGGCAGCGGCGGGAGCTCGGGCGGCAGCACGGCCCGTTCACCGCGTTCCGGGTGAAGCGGCCGACGCCTTGCGGTTCCTGATGACGTGATCGATCAGACCGAACTCCTTCGCGGACGCGGAGTCGAGGACCGTGTCCCGGTCGAGCGCACCGCGGACGCGCTCCTCGCTCTGTCCGGTGTGGGCCACGAGCAGCTCCGCGATCTGCTCGTGCAGCCGCAGCAACTCCCGTGCCTGGATGTCCAGATCGGATGGCTGGCCCTGCACGGGATCGGGCAGCGCGGGCTGCTGGACCACGACCCGGGCGCCGGGCAGAGCCATGCGCTTGCCGGGAGTGCCTGCGGCGAGGAGTACGGCGGCGGTGGAGGCGGCCTGCCCGAGGCAGGTCGTGGCCACATCGCACCCCACCACCTGCATGGTGTCGTATACCGAGGTCATCGCGCTGACAGGGCCGCCAGGGGAGTTGATGTAGAGGTGGATGTCCTGGTCGGGAGCGGCGTATTCGAGATACAGGAGTTGGGCGACCACGTCACCGGCCGAGGTCTCGTCGATGGCCGTGCCGAGGAAGACGATGCGCTCACCCAGCAGCTTCGAGTAGGGGTCGAGGGTGCGGACCCCGGTACTGGTCCGCTCGCTGAACTCAGGAAGGACATAGCGGGCGTGAAGATGGTTCACGGATACCCCCATCCGTAAAAAATGTACAGGACGTACAGGCCGTTATGATGGGGAGCATGGCCTACGAGATTCCGGTGACGCAAGCGAGGGCAGAGCTCGCCGATTTGATCAACCGCGTCGTGTACGGGGGCGAACGGGTGGTCGTCACCCGTCATGGAAAGCCGCTCGTCGCTCTGGTCTCCGCCGCTGACCTGGAACGACTCAAGGGTCTCGAGGATGCGGAGGTGCCGGCGGACGAGTCGGCGGCGGCCTCGGTCTCGACGCTCCACACACCCGCACCGTCCGCTACCGGCGAACGGGGCAGGTTCGGTATCGCGGCGGAACACCGCGACCCTGGCGCCCGGTCCTGAGGCGCGAGAAGGCCGCGTGCTCCTGTCCGCTACATCAGGGGCACGCGGCCGGTGTGGGGGCGCTCAGGCGCGCGGGTCGTTCGGGCGGTTCAGCCCGCCGTAGCGGGCACCGGAACCGCCTCGGGTGCTGAGCTCGGGACCCGCCGGCGTCCGCCGGCCAGGACGGCGCTCAGCCCGAGGAGGGCCCACAGGGTCAGGGTGACCGCGGGCCACACGGCCCCGGCGCCGTCGAAGAAGGTCACCGACCGCAGCAGTGAACCGCCCGCGCCCGGGGGCAGCCACTGGCCGATCAGGCCGGCCGGCTCCGGCAGCAGTTCCGGTGCGGTGCCCACGCCCGAGAACGGATTGCCGATCAGGACGATCAGCAGGGCGCCGAGGCCGATCCCGGCCCGTCCCGTGACTGCGGCGAGCCCCGCTACGCCCGCGCCCACGGCGCCCACGGTGAGCGTGAGCACCCCGGCCTCGGCCCACCAGTTGCCGGTCAGCGCCCCGAGCCAGCTGTGGGCGATGGCGGTCGCGACGAGCCCGGCGAGCGCGGCGGTACCGGTCAGCGCCGTCGCCGCCTGCCATCCGCGCAGCCGGAGCAGGGTCACCGCGGCGCCGACCGCGATTCCGGCCAGGGCGAGCGGCAGGATGCCCCAGGGGGAGGGCGGCAGGCATCCGCGGGCCTGATCATCCAGGTGTGGACCGAGACCCTCCGCAACGAGCGCCTCAGCCGGATGCTGGACGGTGCCTTCGCCGATATGCGCGGGGCGTGGGTGCGGCTCGTCGACGCCTACCGGGACAGCGGATTCCTGCACGCCGACGTGCCTTCGGAGGACCTGGCCCAGACTCTGATGGCCACCGCCCAGGGGTTCATCGCCCAGAAGGCCCTGCTCGGTGACGCGGACGTGAAGGTGCTGGAGAACGGGCTGCGCGGGCTGATGTCCATGCAGCCGCCAAAGATCAGTTAACGTGCCGGAAAAACTTCCGCCCTAACGTTCAAACTCCTGGTCACGAAGCACCACGCCGCCGCCGATGCCTGCTGGTGTGGAGGGCTGCGCTCGGCTGCCGGCCGAACGGGCCCCGACCGGATCGAGTTGTGAGGTGGAAGCGTGCAACTGACCCCGCACGAGCAGGAACGCCTGCTCATCCATGTCGCCGCGGACGTCGCGGACAAGCGCCGGGCCCGCGGGGTGAAGCTCAACCACCCCGAATCGGTGGCCCTGATCACCTCGCACGTCCTCGAAGGCGCCCGGGACGGCCGCACCGTCGCCGAACTCATGGCCTCCGGACGCAAGGTGCTCACCCGGGACGACGTCATGCCGGGCATCCCCGAGATGATCCACGACGTCCAGGTGGAGGCGACCTTCCCGGACGGCACCAAACTCGTCACCGTCCATGACCCGATCGTCTGACCGGGGGTGCCGACGATGATTCCCGGGGAGATCCTCCACGCCGACGAGCCCGTCGTCCTCAACGAAGGGCGCGACGTGACCCGGCTGACCGTGCTCAACGCCGCCGACCGGCCCGTCCAGGTCGGCTCCCACTACCACTTCGCCGAGGCCAACCCCGGCCTCCGCTTCGACCGGGCCGCCGCGCACGGACGCCGGCTGCACATCGCCGCGGGTACCGCGGTGCGCTTCGAGCCCGGCATCCCTGTCGAGGTCGCACTGGTGCCGATCGCCGGCCTGCGCGTGGTGCCCGGCCTGCGCGGCGAGACCGGAGGTCCGCTCGATGGCTGAGCACACTGAGCGCGCCGCGAACTCCGGAAACGCCGAGAGCTCCGAGGGCGCCGGGGCCACCGTGCTGTCGCGCGCCCGGTACGCGGACCTCTTCGGGCCCACCACCGGGGACCGCATCAGGCTCGCCGACACCGCACTGCTGGTCGAGATCGAGGAGGACCGCTCGGGCGGCCCGGGCCGCGCCGGGGACGAGGCCGTCTTCGGCGGCGGCAAGGTGATCCGGGAGTCCATGGGCCAGTCCCGCACCACCCGCGCCGAGGGGGCGCCGGACACCGTCATCACCGGCGTGGTGATCATCGACCACTGGGGGATCGTCAAGGCCGACATCGGTGTCCGTGACGGCCGCATCACCGGCATCGGCAAGGCCGGTAACCCCGACACGATGGACGGCGTCCACCCGGACCTGGTCATCGGGCCCGAGACCGAGATCATCGCGGGCAACGGGAAGATCGTCACCGCCGGGGCCATCGACGCCCATGTGCACTTCATCTCGCCGACCCTGGTCGACCAGGCGCTGTCCTCCGGGATCACCACACTGGTCGGCGGCGGCACCGGGCCCGCCGAGGGCAGCAAAGCCACCACGACCACCCCCGGCTCCTGGCACCTCGCCCGGATGTTCGAGGCGCTGGAGAACAGCCCCGTCAACATCGGGCTGCTCGGCAAGGGCAACACCGTCTCGCGCGAGGCCATGCACGCCCAACTGCGCGGCGGCGCCATCGGCTTCAAGATCCATGAGGACTGGGGGGCCACGCCCGCCGCCATCGACGCCTGCCTCAGCGTCTGCGACGAGTCGGGCGCCCAGCTCGCCATCCACACGGACACCCTGAACGAGGCAGGGTTCGTCGGCGACACACTCGCGGCCATCGCGGGCCGCACCATCCACGCCTACCACACCGAGGGTGCGGGTGGCGGGCACGCTCCGGACATCATCACGGTCGTCTCCGAGCCGTATGTGCTGCCCAGCTCCACCAACCCGACCCGGCCGCACACCGTCAACACCATCGAGGAACACCTCGACATGCTGATGGTCTGCCACCACCTCAACCCGGCCGTCCCCGAGGACCTGGCGTTCGCCGAGTCACGGATCCGGCCCTCCACCATCGCCGCCGAGGACGTCCTCCACGACCTCGGCGCGATCTCCATCATCTCCTCGGACTCCCAGGCCATGGGCCGCATAGGAGAGGTGATCCTGCGGACCTGGCAGACCGCGCACGTGATGAAGCTGCGCCGGGGCGCGCTGCCCGGCGACGGCCGCGCCGACAATCTCCGGGCCCGTCGCTATGTCGCCAAATACACCATCAACCCGGCTGTCGCTCAGGGCATGGACCACGAGATCGGTTCGGTCGAGCCGGGCAAGCTCGCCGATCTGGTCCTCTGGGAGCCCGCCTTCTTCGGCGTCAAGCCACAGCTCGTCATCAAGGGCGGTCAGATCGCCTACGCCCAGATGGGAGACGCCAACGCGTCGATTCCGACACCTCAACCGGTGCTGCCACGCCCCATGTTCGGCGCCACCGGACGAGCCCCGGCAACCAACTCCGTCAACTTCACCACCGGGCAGGCGATCGAGGACGACCTTCCGGGGCGCCTCGGCCTGGGCAAGCGCTTCACCCCGATCCGCAGCACCCGCCGGGTGACCAAGGCGGACATGCGGGAGAACGACGCCCTGCCGCGCGTCGAGGTCGACGCCGACACCTTCACGGTGACGATCGACGGCGAAGCCGTCGAACCAGCACCTGCGGAGGAACTGCCCATGTCCCAGCGCTACTTCCTGTTCTGATGCCCCCGCAGACGCACGACGTGAACAGCCGCACGGGCTCCGCCGGGTCCGCCCGCGCCGCCCTGCTCATCCTCGCGGACGGCCGTTTCCCGGCGGGCGGGCACGCCCACTCCGGTGGTGTGGAGGCGGCCGTCAAGGCCGGCCGGATCCGGGACGCCGCCGGGCTCGGCGCCTTCTGCCACGGCAGGCTGCACACCACCGGCCTGACCGCCGCCGCACTCGCCGCGGCCGCGGCGGCCGGTGTCGACGCGCTCGCCCTGGACGCCGCAGCCGACGCCCGCACAGCCTCACCGGCACTGCGCACCACCGCCCGCAGACTCGGCCGCCAGCTGATGCGGGCGGCCCGGGCCGTCTGGCCGTCGCCCGAGCTCGACGCACTCGCCGCCGCACGTCCCAAGGGCGCACACCAGCCGGTGGTGCTCGGACTCACCGCCCGCTCCGCGGGACTGACCGAACGCGACGCCGCGTACTGCGCCGTGTACGAGACGGTCAGCGCATCCGCGTCGGCCGCCGTACGCCTGCTCGGCCTGGATCCCTTCGAGGCCACCGGTGTACTCGCCCGCCTCGCACCGGCCATGGACCAGGTCGCGGACCGCGCCACGGCCGCCGCCGCGAAGGGGATCGACGAGCTGCCGGCGGCCTCGGCGCCCCTGCTCGACGTCACCGCCGAGCAGCACGCGGCCTGGTCCGTACGCCTCTTCGCCTCATAGCACCCAAAGGAGCCGCCCCCCATGCACCTCGACCACGACCACGACCACCTCGGCCCGTCGGCCGTGAGCGCCGGCGCCCTGCGCCCCGACGGCACCCTGCGTGCCCTGCGGATCGGCCTCGGCGGGCCCGTCGGCTCCGGCAAGACCGCCACCGTCGCCGCCCTCTGCCGCGCCCTGCGCGACCAGTTCTCCATCGCGGTCGTCACCAACGACATCTACACCCGCGAGGATGCCGAGTTCCTGCTGCGCAACGCGGTGCTGCCGCCCGAGCGGATCCAGGCCGTCGAGACCGGGGCCTGCCCGCACACCGCCATCCGCGACGACATCTCCGCCAACCTCGAAGCGGTGGAGGACCTGGAGGACGGGGTCGGCCCCCTGGATCTGATCCTCGTCGAGTCCGGTGGCGACAACCTCACGGCCACCTTCTCCAAGGGCCTGGTCGACGCCCAGGTCTTCGTCATCGACGTGGCCGGCGGCGACGACATCCCCCGCAAGGGCGGCCCCGGTGTCACCACCGCCGATCTCCTCGTGGTCAACAAGACCGACCTGGCCCCCTACGTCGGCTCCGACCTCGGACGCATGGCCCGCGACGCCAAGGAGCAGCGCGGCGAACTCCCCGTCGCCTTCACCTCCCTGACCGGTGAGGACGGCGTCGGCCCCGTCGCCGAATGGGTGCGTGCGCGGCTCTCCGCCTGGAACGCCGCCGCGTGACCGTCCACGCCACCGCACGGATCGTCGCGACCCGCGACGGCGGGCTGCCCGTACTCGAGAGCGCGGGGCCGCTCGCGCTGCGCCGCACCCGGGCGGATGGAGCGCACACCCGAGTCACCGTCGTCGGGGCGATGAGCGCACCGCTCGGCGGCGACCGGCTGGCCATCGAGGCGGACGTCCGCGAAGGGGCCCGGCTGTACGTGGACTCCGCCGCGGCGACCGTCGCCCTGCCCGGCCCCACGCCCGCACCGGCCGACTACGGCATCACGCTGGACGTGGGCGACGACGCCGAGCTGCGCTGGCTGCCCGAGCCGCTGATCAGCGCCCGGGGGAGCGAGCTGCGGATGCGCACCCTGGTGCGGCTCGCCCATACCGCGCGCCTGGTGCTGCGCGAGGAGCAGATCCTCGGACGCCACGCGGAGGACACCGGCAGTCTCACCACCCGGCTCACCGTGCACCGCGCCGAGCGCCCTCTGCTCGACCAGGAACTGTCCTACGGACCGGCCGCCCCCGATGGCTGGGACGGCCCGGCCGTGCTCGGCGGCCACCGCGCGGTCGGGCAACTCCTCATCGTGGACCCCGAGTTCGAGAAGCACCCGGTACGGCCGCGGCAACTCGCGGAGACCGCGGTGCTCACCCCGCTCGCGGGGCCCGCCGCGCTCGTCACCGCCGTGGCGCCGGACGCCCTCGCGCTGCGCCGGACGCTCGACGCCGCGCTCCATGGCTGCGGCAGCATCTGACCGCCTGCCCGGCGGGGGAGCCCTTGCTCAGCGCCGCAACCGGGGGAACCGCCTGCCCTGCTTCTGCGCGGCGGCCTCCTCGGCCTTCACGGTGGCCGCGTACTCGTCCACGTACTCCTGTCGCGACAGGGCGAGGATCTCGTACATGATCTCGTCGGTCACTGCACGCAGCACCGACTTCTCGTCCTCCAAGCCCTCGTAGCGCGAGAAGTCCAGCGGCTCCCCGAAACGGATGGTCACCCGCTTGATCTTCGGCAGCTTCTGTCCCGGCGGCTGGACCTCGAACGTGCCGACCATCGCACACGGGACCACCGGCACCCGCGCCCTGAGCGCCATCACCGCGACACCGACCTTGCCCTTGTACAGCCGCCCGTCGTGCGAGCGGGTGCCCTCGGGGTAGATGCCCAGCAACTCGCCGCGCCCCAGCACCCCGAGCCCCTCGCGGATTGCCGCCTGACCGGCTTCCTTGCCCGACCGGTCCACCGGGATCTGACCCGCGCTGCGGAAGAACGCCGCGGTCAGCCTGCCTTTGACGCCCGGACCCGTGAAGTACTCGGCCTTGGCGAGGAAGGTGATACGGCGTCGGATGATGGCCGGCATCAGGAAATGGTCCGAGAACGACAGGTGGTTGCCTGCGACGATCGCCGCCCCGTCGGCAGGGACATGCTCAAGGCCCTCGATCCGGGGCCGGAACAGCAGCCGCAGCAGCGGGCCCAGGACGACATATTTGAGCACGTAGTAGAACACGGGGCGCTCCCAACTCTGACCGGCTCGGCTCCGGGGCGCCTCGCACAACAGCCCGACGTCCCGTCCCTGAGCCGACGAGGTCCCCCGAGTGATGACACTCCTCGTGGGCGCGGTACCCCGAATTCACCTCCGGTATGTCCCGGATCCTCCTGGTGATCGGAGACGGGTCGCCCGGCTCGGCCCTAATGGCCCGGACGACCCGGCCCCTTGCCACCCCCCAGCGCCACCTGCCCCGGAGGACGAGTGCCCCCTGCAACCGACGCCGTGCCTGCCCGGGGCGAAGCGCGTACGCGGAGCTCGGAGGGGCGCCCGAGGTCCGGAAAGGACACAGCCGTGCGCGGACGCGGCACCGCACGAGCGGTGGCGGGTGCCGCGCTGCTCTCCGGTGTGGTTTTCTGCCTGAGCGGGCTGCTGGCCGGCAGCCGGCCCTTCGGTCCGGCTACCCGCAACACCGTCGACCTCGGCCAGCAGTACCTGTCGTACCACGCCTACTGGCGCAGGCTGCTGCTCGGCGACGCCGACGGCGATCTGTTCCTCAACTGGACCTCGGGCTACGGCTCCAACTTCCTCGGAGACTTCGGCACCTACCTCGGCAGCCCCTTCGCCCTGCTGGTCGTGCTGTTCCCGGCGGACCGCATCGAGCTGGCCCTCTACGTCATCACCGCCGCCAAGGTCAGCGCGGCAGGTGCCGCGATGGCCGCCCTGCTGCTGAGACTCCGCGGCGACGGACCGCCGCCGGTCGCAGCCGTGCTCGGCGCGGCGTACGCCGTCAGCGGCTGGACCTTCAACTACGGTGCCACCGTGCCGATGTGGCTGGACGGCCTGCTCGCGTTCCCCCTGCTCTGCCTCGTCGGCGAATGGGCGCGCGGCGGGCGCCGGCCGTTGCTCGGGCCGCTGGTCGTGGCGCTCGCATGGACCGCCAACTTCTACACCGCGTACATGGCCACCATCGGGGCGGCGATCGTGCTCGCCGTCCGGGTGCTCACCTCCGACGAGCCGGGCCGCGAGCGGCTCGCCGGACTCCTTCGCGCCGCACGCACGGTGCTCATCGGCGTCGGCCTCGCCGCCCCGGTGGTCACGGTGGTCTACGCCGCCACCCGCGTCGCCGACCCCACACCCGAGGTGGCCTTCGCACCCGTCCCCTGGACCGAGGTGCTGGTCAGGCTGCTGCCGGCGACAGCGAGCGTGGCGACCCCCGCCCTCTACATCGGGACCCCGGCCCTGCTGCTGGCACTGACCCTGCCGTTCAACCGCGCCCTGGCTCCACGCGTCCGAGCGGTCTGGGCCTGCGCGATCTGCCTTGTGGCGATGTCGCTCCAGTGGGAGCCCACCCATCTGCTGTGGCACGCGGGAGCATCGCCCAACGGCATCCCCTACCGGCAGACCTTCGTACTCTGCGGACTGCTGCTCATCGCCGCCTGGCTGTCCACGGCGCAGGGCCTGCCCCGGGCGCCCGCGCTGCTCTGGGCCTGCGGGGCGCTCGCCCTCGTGGTGGTCCTGACCCGGGGGAGCGCCGACACCGACCGGTGGACCTACCCCGCGCTCACCGCCGCGGTGCTGCTCGCGGCGACGGCTGCCGCCGCCGTCCTGCTCAACGGGCGCCACACCGCCGCCGGCCGGGCGCTGCCGGTCCTGGCCGTCACCCTCCTTGTCGCCGCACAGGCGGGCGAGGCTGCGGTCACGGGCGCGCGTATCGAGAAGCAGCAGCTACGAGAGGTCTCCTGGGCGCCGCGGATCGGTCCCTGGCACCAGGCCGTGGCACAGGAGACCGCGCGCAGGGCGGACTGGCCGCGGTACCGGACCGAACCCGGCGAGGTCCCGGGTGGCAACGACGTCCTGCTGGTGGGGGGTCAGGGCGCCGACTACTACAGCAGCCTGACGTCGGACGGCTACTCCCGCACCCTGTCGTCCCTGGGCTTCGGCTACTACGCGAAGGGACGGCACCCGGTCGGCCTGGACAATCCCGTGACCGACGCGATCTTCTCCATCGGCGCCCGCGTGCACTCCACCCCCACGGCCCCGGTGCGGATGGACGAACCCCCCACGGCCACCGTCACCTCCACACGCAGCCCCGTACCGCCCCTGGTCACCGTACGACCCGGGCTCCGGCTACGGGAGCACGGCGCACAGCTCGGGGACTCCGCCTTCGTCAACCAGGAACTGCTGCTCGGCGCCGACGTGTACGACATGCCCCGCGACGTCACACGGGGCGAGGGAGCCACGGCAGCCACCCTCGGCGCCGGCTGCCCCGCGGGCAGCCGTGCCTACTTCTGGGCACCTGAGTACCAGGGCACGGCCGCACTCGAAGGGCAGCGGCCGGTCGAGTTCGACGGGAAACCCCCTGCCGTACGAGCCGCCATGCAGCCACTCGGCACCGTCCCCGCATCCGGCGCGCTGCGCATCGAGCTCCGCCCCCGGAATCCCGGCAAGGGCGCGCTCCGGCTGCCCGGAGAACCGATCGGCTGCCTCGACCAGAAGCGCCTCGACGCGGCCGTACGGAATCTGACGGAGACCGGAGCCACCGCCGTACGCACCACGGGGCACGGCCTCACCGCCGAACTGCCACCCGGCAGCACCGGGACCGCCGTCTTCGCCGTACCGCGGATCTCCGGCTGGACCTGCGCCGCGGGCCATGCCGAACCGGTGCCCGCGCGCGGCCACCTCGGGCTGCTCGCCGTCTCCCTCGACGGCAAGTCGGCATCGGTCGGCTGCACTTTCCGGCCCCCGGGGCTGCGGCTGGGCGGCGCGATCGGCGCCGCGTCCCTGGCGGTCCTCGCGGTCCTCGCGGCCATCGCGCGAACGCGCAGACGACGAGCCGACACGGGTTTCTCCTGAGGACGACAAGAGTTCACCTGGAGTGCAAATCCGCATCGCTCGACCGGATATCAGGGTGGATACGGTGCGGCGAAGAACCGCCCGAGTGTTGGGATTGCGTGTGCCGAAACTGTCCGTCGTCGTGCCGCTCCACAATGTCGGCGCTTATGCTCCCGACACCATGCGCAGCCTCGCGCGCAACGCGGACCCGGAATTCGAGTTCCTGCTCGTCGACGACTGCTCGACCGACGCCACACCGGATGTGCTCGACCACTGGAGCAAGCGGATTCCGGGCGCCAGGGTGATCCGCCACGAAACGAACAGAGGCGTGGCCCAGGCGCGCAACACCGGAATCGACGCTGCCACCGGCGACTACCTCACCTTCCTCGACGGAGACGACTGGTACGCCCCTGGCCATCTGCGCGCCATGGTGGCCGGAATCGAGGAGCTGGGCTGTGACTTCGCACGGACCGACCATGTGCTGGCCACCGGAAGGACCCGGCAGATCCGCTATGCCCCGGCCCGGCAGCGCCACGTGGTGATGGATCCACGGGACGGAATCGCACCCGCCGGCATGGTGACGATGGTGGACTATCCCTTCGTCCCGTTCGGAATCTACAGCGGTCGGCTCTTCGGAAACGGCCGATCGCGATTCGAGACCGGACTCCGCACCGCGGAAGACCGACTGTGGATCTGGCGGCTCCACCTCACGGCGCGGACGTACGCGGCCCTGGCCCTGCACGGCGCGTTCTACCGGCGCGGAGTCGCGACCTCCCTGACGCAGATCCCGGACAACCGCCAGCTCGACTTCATCCCCTCCTACGACCTGCTGCTCGAAGAAGTCGCCGCGGACCCCGAATCCGACCGGTTCATGCCCAAGGCGGTGCGGACCTACTGCGCCATGATCGCCTTCCATACGAACAAGTCGGACCGGTACGAGGCCGCCGTCGCCAAGCGCCTGCGGCACGACGTCGCCGACGCGCTGCGGCGGATGCCCCAGCAGGTGCTCGACCAGACCCTGGCGACGATGGACACCAAGCGGAGCACGTTGCTGCGGCGCCTGCGCGACACGGGAAGGACCGCCTGACCCATGGGCACGCGGGAGCACACGAGGACGCAGATCTTCCAGGTGTCGACGCTCTACGGCGCGGCCACCCTGGCCGCGGCGATCGACGTCGGCCAGTTCGGACGGCCCGGCCCCTCCAGCCGGTCCGGCGCCGCACCGGGAACCATCCGGCGGATCCTCCTGGTCTCGAACAACGCCGAGATCCCGGAGACCGCTCCGCGGCTCGACACCATGGCCGGCTACGAACGGATCGCGGGCCGCTTCGACACGGTGATCGAATGGAACCGCACCATCCGCCCCAACCATCCCGCCACCTGGGGTCCCCGCCCGGACGAGACCCCTCTGTGGCAGCGGGCACTGCGCACCGCCTGGAGGCTCGGCAGCGGTCCGGTCGAGCTGATCGTCGAATCCATCCAGGTCAACCCCGCCAAGGCGCTGGCCGCCATCTTCGCCGACAGCCCCGTGCAGGTCTACGCCGACGGGCTGATGAGCTACGGCCCGACCCGCTCCGAGGTCCCGCAGTCCATCGCCTGCCGAATCCAGCGGCTGCTGCACCTCGATCTCGTCCCCGGGCTGCGCCCGCTGCTGCTGTCCGAGTACGACGTCCCGGCCGAGCTCGTACCCGACGGCGCCTTCCGTGCGGTGCTGGCCGAGATCGCCGTGAGCGCCGCCGACGACCCCCAGGTGACAAAGGCCGTCGAGGCCGCCCCTACCGCCCTGATGCTGGGTCAGTACCTCGCAGCTCTGGGCATCCTCACGGCGGACGAAGAGGAGCACCTGCACACCCGGATGCTGCGGGGCGCGGCGGCGGCGGGACACCGGTCGGTGGCCTTCAAACCGCACCCGACCGCGCCCGCCCGCTACTCACTGGGGCTGAGCGAGGCCGCGGCGGCGGCCGGGGTGCAGCTGACCGTCCTGCACGGTCAGCTGCTCGCCGAGACCCTCTACGAGCGCTGCCGCCCCGGCCTGGTCGTCGGCTGCTTCTCCACGGCGATGCTCACCGCATCCGCCTACTACGGCATCCCCATCGCACGCGTGGGCACCTCGACGGTCCTGGAGCGGCTGGCGCCCTACGCGAACAGCAACCGGATTCCGCTGGTCGTCGTGGACCACCTGGTGCCCGACCTTGAATGCGCCGCCCCGGCGGTGCCTGGAGCCGCGCCGTCCACCCTGGGGCCACTGGTGCGGGCGGTCGGCTACGGTATGCAGCCGCAAACCCACCCCTTGTTGCGAGACGAGACCGCCGCACTGCTCACCGCCGCCGGCGACGCGGGCTGCGCCTCCCGCTACTTCCCGGGCGACCGGCTGACCGAGTTGGGGCTGCCCGGTGGCACGGCACCGTCTCCGGGCTCCCGGCTGCGCGGGAGCATGGTGCGCGACAGACGCGGCTGACGGCCTAGGTCGGTTTGGATGCCAGCAGCCCGAGGGTGACCAGACCGAGCACGACCCAGGCGAACCACAGCCAGCCGTTGCTGCCGAGCGCGACCGTGTAGCCCGTGATGACGACCAGGCTGATGACGGTGAGCACACCCATCGTCTTAGTGGATCCGGACATACGCGTCCTCCTCCAGGCCGGCGCTGTGGCCGTGCAGCCATCGTGACCCCTGGAACGGGCACCGCGCCACTCTCCGGCACGGCGATCCGGACCGCACCGGGCCGGGGAGCTCAGCGCCCCCGCGCCTGGAGCGAGGCGAGATACGCGTTGTACGCCTCCAGCTCCTTGTCGCCGTCGCGGTCGGCCGCGCGGTCCGTGCGCACCGCCTGACGCTGCTCGGAGCGGTACCACTGGTACACCAGCGCGATCAGCACCAGCACGGACGGGATCTCACTGAAGGCCCACGCGATCCCGCCCGCCGCGTTCTGGTCGGAGATCGCGCTGATCGCGAGGCTCGCCGGGGGATCCGCGTACGTCCGCACCATCGGCTCGCTCGCCATCATCAGCGCGATGCCGAAGAACGCGTGGAACGGCATGCCCGCGAACAGCTCGAGCATCCGCATCACGTAGCCGGGACGGTTCGGACCCGGGTCGATGCCCATGATCGGCCAGAAGAAGATCAGACCTACCGCCAGGAAGTGGACCATCATCGCGATGTGCCCGGCCCTGGAACCCATCAGGAAGTCGAACAGCGGGGTGAAGTACAGCCCGTACAGGCTCGCGATGAACATGGGGATCGTGAACGCGGGGTGCGTGACGATCCGCATGTAGCGGCTGTGCAGCAGCGCCAGCAGCAGCTCACGCGGCCCCTTGGCCCCCCGCCCGGCCACCGGCAGGGCACGCAGCGCCAGGGTCATCGGGGCGCCGAGCAGCAGCAGGATCGGCGAGAGCATGCTGATCACCATGTGCTGCACCATGTGCACGCTGAACATCAGCATGCCGTAGTCGTTCAGCTTGGTGCACATCACCAGGGCGATGCTCAGCACGCCGATGGCGAACGCGACCGTGCGGCCCACCGGCCAGGCGTCACCACGGCGCACCAGCCGGACGACGCCCCAGCCGTACAGTCCGAGGGCGAGCAGGCAGCCGATAAGGAAGACCGGATCTGCGGACAGCTCCAGCCCACGCCCCAGCGTGAACGGCGGGAGGTCCATCGGCATACCGTGCTCGCCATGGCCGCCGCCGTGCCCGCTGTGATCCATCTGTGTACTCCTGGAGCGTCCCGATTCGCGCTTGTTGTCCGCACCAGACTAGAACCGCCCCCGGCCGCAGCTGCGGCCGGGGGCGGTTCCGTGGATATCCGTGGTCACTCGGGCCGATCAGCCGACCGGCAGCCGCGTCACAGGACGCACTCGGCCTCGGCGTAGCGCTCGTCCGGCACGGTCTTGAGCGTCTCGACGGCCCGCGCGAGCGGCACCATCGTGATGTCCGTACCGCGCAGGGCCGTCATCATGCCGAACTCGCCGCGGTGCGCGGCCTCCACGGCGTGCCAGCCGAAGCGGGTCGCGAGGACACGGTCGTAGGCGGTCGGCGTGCCACCGCGCTGCACATGCCCGAGGATCACCGCCCGTGCCTCCTTGCCGAGCCGGTCCTCCAGCTCGACGGAGAGCTGCCGGGCGACACCCGCGAAGCGCTCGTGGCCGTACACGTCCTTGCCGCCCTCGTCGAACTCCATGGAGCCGGCGCGCGGCTTGGCGCCTTCGGCGACCACGACGATCGCGAACCGCTTGCCCGCCTCGAAGCGCTCACCGACCCGCTTCGTCAGCTCGTCGATGTCGAAGGGACGCTCGGGAACCACGATCGCGTGTGCGCCCGCCGCCATACCGGAGTGCAGGGCGATCCAGCCGGTGTGCCGGCCCATGACCTCGACGATCAGCACCCGCTGGTGCGACTCGGCCGTGGTCTTCAGCCGGTCCAGGGCCTCGGTCGCGACACCCACGGCCGTGTCGAAACCGAAGGTCACGTCGGTGGAGGCGATGTCGTTGTCGATGGTCTTCGGCACGCCCACGATCGGCAGCCCCGCCTCGGAGAGCAGGTTGGCGGCCTTCAGTGTGCCCTCGCCGCCGATCGGGATGATCGCGTCGAGGCCGAGCTCGGCGATATGGCCCTTGGCGCGCTCGACACCGTCGACCAGGTGCGCGGGCTGGACGCGCGATGAGCCGAGTATGGTTCCGCCGCGCGCCAGGATGCCGGCTACCGCATCGAGGTCGAGCTTGCGGTAGTCGGCCTCCAGCAGGCCCTTCCAGCCGTCGTGGAAACCGATGACCTCGTCGCCGTGGTCGACGACCGCGCGGTGCACGACGGAACGGATCACCGCGTTCAGACCGGGGCAGTCGCCGCCGGAGGTGAGGACACCAATGCGCATAGCCCGAACACCTTTGCAACGTGGGCTGACTCCCGGACCACGTCGTCCGGTGGGATCTCCGCCACCCTACCGGCGCGGGACCCCTTGAGCCGAACCGGAAGTCCGCCCAGTGGACACCGGCGCAGATGTGCGAACGGCCCGGCGGATGAGCGCCGGGCCGTTCGTTTCCATTCGTGATGTGTGCCGCTCAGAGGAGCGCTCAGGAGGGCTGGGTCGCAGCGAGAATCCGCTCGCTGCGCAGTGCCTCGTACCAGCGGTCGTCGGTCGGCGGCAGCGCGTTCACGTCGAGGGCCAGCTTCAGCAGCAGGTCCGCGATATGCGGATTGCGGGCCATCACCGGACCGTGCATGTACGTGCCGAAGACGGTGTCGTTGTACGCGCCCTCGGTGCCGTCTCCGGTGCCGTTGCCCTTGCCGAGCACGGTGCGGGCGAACGGCCGGGCCGAGGGGCCGAGATGGGTGATGCCCTGGTGGTTCTCGAACCCGGTGAGCTGGGGCAGGCCGAGCCGCGGGTCGATGTCTCCCAGGACGTCACCGACGCAGCGCTCGCCCTCGCCGCGGGTCGACACGACATCGAGCAGACCGAGACCGGGCTCGCGCTGGCCCAGGTCGTTGATGAACTCATGGCCCAGGATCTGGTAGCCGGCGCAGACCGAGAAGATGATCGCACCGTTGGCGGCGGCGCGGCTGAGCCCGCCGTCGCGGCGCAGCCGCTCCGCCGCGAGCCGCTGCGGCCGGTCCTCGCCGCCGCCGATCAGATAGATGTCGCCGGAGGTCGGTACCGGCTGATCGCTGCGGACGTCCACGCGTGTGACGTCGAGTCCGCGCTGCCGGGCGCGACGCTCCACGACCAGGGCATTGCCCTGGTCCCCGTACGTGCTGAGCAGGTCCGGGTAGACCCACACCAGGCGCAGGCTGCTGTCGCTCATGCTCGTGTTCCTCTGCATCCTCTGCGGTGTCCGCGGTCAGTGGGGGTCAGTTGCCGACACGGCGGCGGACGTCCTGGAAGGCGGTGTAGTTGGCGATGAGCTCGATCCGTCCGGGCGGTGCGGCCTGCACGGCGGCGTCGAGGGTGTCGCAGACCCGGAAGTCCAGTCCGGCGACCTCGAGGCGTACGGCCAGGTCGAGTCTGCGGTCGCCGATCACGAAGATCGGGTGACCGGCGAGCCGGGTGTAGTCGACGTCCCACAGCCAGGAGGTGTCGGTGCCGTCGGCGCCGCGGGCGTTGACGGAGAGGATCACCGGTGTCGGCGGCGGGTCGATCAGCGAGAAGGTCTCCAGCCAGCCGGCCGGGTTCTTCGCCAGCAGCAGCCGTACGTCACGGCCCAGGAAGGAGACCACGTCGTAGCGGCCGGCGACGGCCTGCACCTGGTACATGCGCTCGAGGGCGATCTGCGGTGGCACACCGAAGACGGCCGCCACGGCGGCGGAGGTGGCGGCGTTGGCCTTGTTGGCGCGGCCCGGGAGCTGGAGGTGGATCGGCCAGGCGGAGCCGTGCGGGTCGAGGACGTGGTCCCCGCGGAGCGCCCAGCTCACGGCGGGGCGGCGGAAGCCGCACTCGCCGCAGAACCAGTCGTCGCCGGGGCGCTGCATCACACCGCCGCACGATGGGCAGGACCAGGCGTCGTCCTTCCACTCCTGACCGGCGGCCACCCAGACCACGGTGGGGGAGGAGGAGGCGGCCCATACGACGAGCGGGTCGTCGGCGTTGGCGATGACCACGGCCTTGCTGCCGGACAGGCCCTCACGCCACTTCTCGGCCAGCATCCGGGTCTCGGCGGCCCGGTCGAGCTGGTCCCGGGACAGGTTGAGCAGGGCGATGGCCTTGGGGGTGGTGTCCCGGGCGACACCCGCCAGGTACTTCTCGTCGACCTCGATCACGGCGTACCGGGCGTCGGAGCCACCGGCGAGCGCGGAGGTGATGCCCGCGGGCATGTTCGCGCCCAGCGCGTTGGAGACCACCGGTCCGCTGGCGCGCAGCGCCTCGGCGATCAGTCGGGTGGTCGTGGTCTTTCCGTTCGTCGCCGACACCAGGATGACGTCGAGGTGCTGGGCCAGTCGGCTCAGCAGATCCGGGTCGAGCTTGAGCGCCACCCGGCCGCCGATCACCGATCCGCTGCCGCGTCCCGCCGCGCGCGACACCGCCGCTGCGGCCTTGCCTGCCGTCACGGCCAGCTTGGCGCGCGGTGACAGTGGCTCTGCGTTGCCAGGGTGTCCTGCCATCGTCCTAGATCCTCCTTGCGTCGGTCGGACATCAGCCTATCGAGATCCGGCCGACGGCCCGCACCCCGGCTCCACGGCGAAACCAGGAGGTCACCGGGGGAGAGGGCCCAGGGCGGTGCGGAAAGTAGGCTTGCCGCCATGCCAAAGCGTTCGATCCCCGGCAGTTCCGGACTCCTGCGAGCCATGACCTTGCTCGGGGAGCCAGTGCTGCACACCCCGTGCGAGCCCGTCACGGACTTCGGCCCGTCGCTCGCGGCGCTCGTCGAGGACATGTTCGCCACGATGTACGCCTTCCAGGGCGTTGGCCTCGCGGCGAACCAAGTCGGCGTGCCCCTGCGGGTGTTCGTCTACGACTGCCCGGACGACGAGGACGTCCGCCACCTCGGCCATGTGGTGAATCCGCGACTCGTCACGGCCGACGGGGTGACGGTGAGAGGACCCGAGGGCTGTCTCTCGCTGCCCGGTGTCGAGGCGGGCACACCCCGTTTCGACCACGCCGTCGTCGAGGGCGTCACGATGGACGGGGATCCCGTGCGGGTGGAAGGCACGGGCTTTTTCGCCCGCTGCCTCCAGCACGAGTGCGATCACCTCGAGGGCGGCATCTACCTGGACCATGTGACGGGTCTGCGCCGCAGCCGCGCCCTGAGGGCGGTGCGGCGGGCGCCGTGGGCACGGGGCCGGGTGCTTCCCGGGAGTCTGACGTAGTCCGCCGGGAGGCCGGCCCGGCCTCCCGGCGGACCGGGGCTCAGAGCCCGGTACCCGCGCCGCGGTCCTCCACCTCGGCGAGCCGCCCCCAGAGAAGGTCGACCAGGCTGGTCACGAGCTGGGTGCGGGAGCAGGGTCGTTCGCCGAGCCACCAGTCGCCGGCCCCGTGCATCATGCCGACGATCCCGTGTCCCCAGACCCTGGCCAGCTCGCTGCCGCCGGGCCCGAGGTCCACGCGGTCCTCGATGAGCTTGCCCAGCTCCTCGCCGAGGCGGCGCAGCAGAGGCGCGGAGTGGCGGCCGATGTCGAAGCCGCGCGCGGACTGCTCGGCGGCGCTGGAGTCCTCGGCCGGGTGCATCAGGAAGCGGTAGACCTGGGGCCTCGCCTCGATCGTCGCGAGATAGGTGTCGATGGTGTTCTCGACCCGCCCGCGCCGGTCCGCTGGCGCGTCGGCCGCGGCGCGCAGAGCCTCCAGCAGGGCGTCGGTGTGACGCTTGGCGAGGGCCCGGTAGAGCCCGCTCTTGTCGCCGAAGTGACGGTAGAGGATCGGCTTGGTGATCCCGGCCTCCGCCGCGATCGCGTTCATCGAGGCGCCTGGCCCGTCCCGGAGCACCACCCGGTCCGCGGCTTCGAGCAGCTCGCGCCGCCGCTGTTCCGCCGACCGCTGCTGATCGGCCTGCTGAGTGGTGCTGTCCATAGTGGTTCTCCCCGCCCGTGCGTGTTCCGTGAGGCCTGCGCAAAGTAACACTCCGCAGGGATGCGCCGTCGACGCGCTGGTTCCGGTTGACAGCGCTTACCCGGCGGTAACAGACTGTTGTTACCGTTAGTAACGTCGCTTGCGGCACGGCTGGCAGCACGCGGGCCGGTGCACATCAGGAGGGGACTATGAGCGAGTTCGCGCTCGATCTCAACGACGAGCAGAAGCAGGTCCGTGACTGGTTGCACGGCTTCGCCCGGGATGTGATCCGCCCGGCGGCCGCCGAGTGGGACGAGCGCGAGGAAACCCCCTGGCCGGTCATCCAGGAGGCCGCCAAGGTGGGCATCTACTCCCTGGACTTCTACGCCCAGCAGTACTTCGACCCCACCGGCCTCGGCGTCCCCGTGGCCATGGAGGAGCTCTTCTGGGGAGACGCGGGTATCGCCCTGTCCATCGTCGGCACCGGACTCGCCGCCGTCGGAGTGCTCGCCAACGGCACCGAGGAGCAGATCGGCACCTGGATCCCGCAGATGTACGGGGACGTCGACGACGTCAAGCTCGCCGCCTTCTGCTCGTCCGAACCCGACGCCGGATCCGACGTGGGCTCGATGCGCACCCGCGCTGTCTACGACGAGGCCAAGGACGAGTGGGTGCTGGACGGCACCAAGACCTGGGCGACCAACGGCGGAATCGCCAACGTCCATGTCGTCGTGGCCGTGGTCGACCCGGAGCTCGGCAGCAAGGGCCACGCCTCCTTCATCATCCCCCCGAACACCCCCGGACTGTCCCAGGGCCAGAAGTTCAAGAAGCACGGCATCCGCGCCTCGCACACCGCCGAGGTCGTCCTGGAGAACGTCCGCGTCCCCGGCAGCTGCCTGCTCGGCGGCAAGGAGAAGCTCGACGAGCGCCTCGCCCGCGCCCACGAGCGGGCCAGGGCGGGCAACGCCGGTGAGAGGGTCAAGAACGCCGCCATGGCCACCTTCGAGGCCTCCCGCCCGGCCGTCGGCGCCATGGCCGTCGGCACGGCACGGGCCGCGTACGACTACGCGCTCGACTACGCGAAGAACCGCGAGCAGTTCGGCCGCCCGATCATCGACAACCAGGGCGTCGCCTTCCAGCTCGCCGACATGCGCACCCAGATCGACGCCGCCCGGCTGCTGGTCTGGCGCGCCTCCTGGATGGCGGTGAGCGGCAAGCCCTTCACGGCGGCCGAGGGCTCGATGTCCAAGCTCTTCGCCAGCGAGGTCGCCAAGAAGGTCACCGCCCAGGCCGTCCAGATCCTCGGCGGCAACGGCTTCACCCGCGAATACCCGGTGGAGCGCATGCACCGCGACAGCGCGATCTACACCATCTTCGAGGGCACGAGCGAGATCCAGCGCCTGGTGATCGCCCGCACCCTCGCGGGCATGCCCATCCGATAGGCATACACGCGGGCCATACGCGAGGTGCGGGGTACGGCAGCTGACGTACCCCGCACCTCGTTACTGCCGTCAGGCGCCCAGCTGCGCCTCGATGGCGGCCACGACCTCCGGGGCCTCCGGCTCCGTACGCGGCCGGAAACGGGTGACCTCGCCCTTGGGCGAGATCAGGAACTTCTCGAAGTTCCACTGCACGTCGCCCGCCTCGCCATCGGCGTCCGCGGCCTTCGTCAGCTCCGCGTACAGCGGGTGGCGGCCGTCGCCGTTCACATCCGTCTTCTCCAGCAGCGGGAACGAGACCCCGTACGTGGTCGAGCAGAAGGTCTGGATCTCCTCCGCGCTCCCCGGCTCCTGGCCCATGAACTGGTTGCACGGCACACCCAGCACCGTGAAACCACGGTCGCCGTACTGCTGCTGCAACCGCTCAAGCCCCTCGTACTGCGGCGTCAGACCACACTTCGACGCCACATTGACCAGCAGCACCGCCTTGTCCGCGTACGCGGCCAGAGAGGTGGGCTCGCCGCTCAGGGTGCGCAGGGGAATGTCGTGCAGAGTCATCAGTCTCTCCTCGGTGACGGTCTTCCGCGCCACTCTCGCACGCCTGCTCGCACAGCACCCAAGCGACCCGGCGCACGGTCAGAGCTGACCGACGGACGTGACCCGGACCACGGCCCTGCCCTCCTCGTCGGACGCCGCCAGATCGACCTCCGCGCTGATGCCCCAGTCATGATCGCCGTTCGGATCGGCGAAGGTCTGGCGGACCCGCCACAGACCGTGCCGGGGGTCCTCCTCGATGGAGAGCAGCTTCGGTCCCCGCGCGTCAGGACCGGTGCCCAGATCGTCGTACTCGTCCCAGTACGCGTCCATCGCCTCGCCCCAGGCATCCTCGTCCCAGCCCGATTCGGCGTCCATCCCGCCCAGCTCGGCGACCTGGTCGAGCGCCGCCAGCTCCACCCGGCGGAACATCGCGTTGCGCACCAGCACCCGGAAGGCACGGGCATTGGCGGTGACCGGCTTGACCTGGTCGGCCTTCTCCTGAGCCTGCTCGGCGGTCTCCACCTCGGGGTTGGCCAGCTGCTCCCACTCGTCCAGCAGGCTGGAGTCGACCTGCCGCACCATCTCGCCCAGCCAGGCGATCAGGTCCTCCAGATCCTCGGTCTTCAGATCGTCCGGGATCGTGTGGTCCAGGGCCTTGTACGCGCTCGCGAGATAGCGCAGCACGATGCCCTCGGTGCGGGCCAGCTCGTAGACGGACGTGAACTCGGTGAACGTCAGCGCCCGTTCGTACATGTCGCGGATCACGGACTTCGGCGACACCGGGTGGTCGCCCACCCAGGGATGCGACTTCCGGTAGACGTTGTACGCGTGCCACAGCAGCTCTTCGAGCGGCTTCGGATAGGAGATCTCCTGGAGCCGCTCCATCCGCTCCTCGTACTCGACCCCGTCCGCCTTCATCGCGCCGACGGCCTCGCCGCGTGCCTTGTTCTGCTGGGCGGCCAGGATCTGGCGCGGATCGTCCAGGGTCGACTCCACGACGGACACCATGTCGAGCGCGTACGACGGAGATTCGGGGTCGAGCAGGTCGAAGGCGGCGAGCGCGAACGTGGACAGCGCCTGGTTGAGCGCGAAGTCCTGCTGGAAGTCGACCGTCAGCCGCACGATACGGCCCTGAGCGTCCGGGGTCCCGAGCCGCTCCACGATCCCGCCGTCCAGCAGGGAGCGGTAGATCGCGATGGCCCGGCGGATGTGCCGCAGCTGCTGCTTGCGCGGCTCGTGGTTGTCCTCCAGCAGCTCGCGCATGGCCTCGAAGGCGTTGCCGGGCCGGGCGATCACCGACAGCAGCATCGCGTGGGTGACCTTGAAACGCGAGGTCAGCGGCTCCGGGTCGGAGGCGATCAGCTTCTCGAAGGAGCTCTGGGACCAGCCGACGAAGCCCTCGGGGGCCTTCTTGCGGACCACCTTGCGCTTCTTCTTCGGGTCGTCGCCCGCCTTGGCCAGGGCCTTCTCGTTCTCGATCACATGCTCGGGGGCCTGAGCGACCACGAAACCGGCGGTGTCGAAGCCGGCCCGGCCCGCGCGGCCGGCGATCTGATGGAACTCACGCGAGCGCAGCACCCGGACCCGGGTGCCGTCGTACTTGGTCAGCGCGGTGAACAACACGGTGCGGATCGGCACATTGACCCCCACGCCCAGGGTGTCCGTACCGCAGATGACCTTCAGCAGACCGGCCTGCGCCAGCTTCTCGACCAGACGCCGGTACTTGGGCAGCATGCCGGCGTGATGGACGCCGATGCCGTGCCGTACATAGCGCGAGAGATTGCGGCCGAACTTGGTGGTGAAGCGGAAGTTGCCGATCAGCTCCGCGATCTGGTCCTTCTCCTCGCGGGTGCACATGTTGATGCTCATCAGCGACTGCGCCCGCTCGACCGCCTGGGCCTGGGTGAAGTGCACGATGTAGACCGGCGCCTGCCTGGTCTCCAGCAACTCGGTCAGCGTCTCGGTGATCGGCGTCGTGCGGTACTCGTACGACAGCGGCACCGGCCGGGTCGCCGAGCGCACCACGGACGTCTCCCGGCCGGTGCGGCGGGTCAGGTCCTTCTCGAACATCGAGACGTCGCCGAGCGTCGCCGACATCAGCACGAACTGGGCCTGAGGCAGTTCCAACAGCGGGATCTGCCACGCCCAGCCGCGGTCCGCCTCGGCGTAGAAGTGGAACTCGTCCATCACGACCTGGCCGATGTCCGCGGCCTTGCCGTCACGGAGCGCGATGGAGGCCAGTACTTCGGCGGTGCAGCAGATCACGGGGGCGTCCGCGTTCACGGAGGCGTCGCCGGTGAGCATGCCCACGTTCTCCGTGCCGAAGAGCTTGCACAGATCGAAGAACTTCTCCGAGACCAGGGCCTTGATCGGCGCGGTGTAGAAGGTGACCTCGTCACGGGCCAGCGCCGCGAAGTGCGCCCCCGCCGCGACCAGGCTCTTCCCGGAGCCGGTCGGTGTGGAGAGGATCACGTTCGCCCCGGAGACCACTTCGATCAGCGCTTCCTCCTGAGCCGGGTAGAGCGAGATCCCCCGGCCCTCGGCCCATGACGAGAAGGCCTCGAAGAGGGCATCGGGGTCGGCATCCTGCGGCAGCTGATCGATAAGGGTCACGCCCCCATCTTGCCTGGCTTCCGGCCCTGACAGGGAACCGGCTGCCGGCCGGAAGATCGCTACCGCTACGCTGTGCCGTCAACTGGGGTGGACGACAACAGCAGATGGGGCGGGAACGAGCATGATGGGACCGGCGCACTCCCTGTCCGGGGCAGCGGCCTGGCTGGGGGTGGGTGCGGCGACCGCCGCCGCGGGCCATGCCATGCCGTGGCCCGTGCTCGTCGTCGGAGCGCTGATCTGCGCGGGTGCGGCACTAGCGCCCGACCTCGACCACAAGGCGGCTACGATCTCCCGGGCCTTCGGACCGGTCTCGCGCGGGCTGTGCGAGGTCGTCGACAAGCTCTCGTACGCGGTCTACAAGGCGACGAAGAAGCCGGGCGACAAGCGCAGGACAGGCGGCCACCGCACGCTCACCCACACCTGGCTCTGGGCCGTGCTGATCGGCGGCGGCACATCTGCGCTGGCCATGGCCGGTGGCCGCTGGGCCGTCCTCGCCATCCTCTTCGTCCATCTGGTGCTCGCCGTGGAGGGCCTGCTGTGGCGGGCCGCCCGGGTCTCCAGCGATGTGCTGGTGTGGCTGCTCGGCGCGACCAGCGCCTGGATCCTCGCGGGCATCCTGGACCAGCCCGGCAACGGAGCGGACTGGCTGTTCACCGGCCCAGGCCAGGAGTACGTCTGGCTGGGTCTGCCGGTGGTCCTCGGCGCCCTGGTGCACGACATCGGGGATGCGATCACCGTGTCGGGCTGCCCGATCCTGTGGCCGATCCCCGTCGGCAACAAGCGCTGGTACCAGGTGGGCCCGCCGAAGGCCATGCGCTTCCGCGCCGGCAGCTGGGTCGAGCTCAAGGTCCTCATGCCGGTGTTCATGCTGCTCGGAGGGGTGGGCGGAGCGGCGGCGCTCAACTTCATCTGAGCCTGACCCAGGGCCCACCTCCTGGGTCCTGGGTCCTGTCCTGGCGACCTTCTCGGGCCCTCGACGCCGGCTGTGGCGCTCCCCCTGGCTTCGCGGGGTGGTCTCTCCCACGCTGCGTTGTCGGAGCCGCCGGAGTACGGCCCCGGATGGCCGGGGAGGCCTCATGCATCTGACGCAGCGGGCTCGTCGCAGAGGTCGCCCGGGCAGGACCTATCCGTGCCAGGACCTCCACAGCGCCGCATACGCCCCGCCCGCAGCCACCAGCTCGCTGTGGCTGCCCAGTTCGCTGATCCGCCCCTGTTCCACCACGGCGATGACATCGGCGTCGTGCGCCGTGTGCAGCCGGTGGGCGATGGCCACGACCGTACGACCGTCGAGCACCCGGGCCAGTGAGCGCTCCAGATGGCGGGCGGCACGCGGGTCGAGCAGCGAGGTCGCCTCGTCCAGCACCAGGGTGTGCGGGTCGGCGAGCACCAGGCGGGCCAGGGCGATCTGCTGGGCCTGCGCCGGAGTCAGCGCGAGGCCGCCGGAGCCGACCTCGGTGTCGAGGCCGTCGTCGAGGGCCCGCGCCCAGCCGTCCGCGTCCACCGCACCGAGAGCCGCCCACAGTTCGGTGTCCTCGGCGTCCGCGCGGGCCAGCCGGAGGTTGTCACGCATCGCGCCGACGAAGACATGGTGCTCCTGGTTCACCAGCGCCACATGCTCCCGTACCCGCTCCGCGGGCATCCGGGAGAGCTCGGCGTCGCCGAGGGTGACCCGGCCGGTCCGCGGGGCGTAGATCCCCGCGAGCAGCCTGCCCAGCGTCGACTTGCCCGCACCGGACGGCCCGACCAGCGCCACCCGGGTACCGGGCGGCACCCGCATCGAGACCTGGTGCAGCACATCGACACCCTCGCGGTAGCCGAAGCGCACCTCGTCCGCGCTCACCACGCGCCCCTCGGGCCGTACCGCCGCGTCACCCGCGTCCGGCTCGATCTCGCGTACGCCCACCAGCCTGGCCAGCGACACCTGGGCCACCTGCAACTCGTCGTACCAGCGCAGGATCAGGTTCACCGGATCGACCATCATCTGCGCGATCAGCGCGGCCGTGGTGAGCTGCCCGACGCCGATCCAGCCCTGGAGCACGAACACCCCGCCGATCAGCAGCACCGAACCGAGCACCGTCATGTGCGTGAAGTTGATGACGGGGAACAGCACGGACCGCAGCCAGAGGGTGTACCGCTCCCAGGCCGTCCACTCCTTGATGCGCTTCTCCGACAGCGCGACCCGGCCGGGCCCGAGGCGGTGGGCCTCCACCGTCCTGCCCGCGTCGACGGTCTCGGCGAGCGCGGCCGCCACCGCCGCGTATCCGGCGGCCTCCGAACGGTAGGCCCTGGGCGCCCGCTTGAAGTACCAGCGGCACCCGACCACCAGCAGCGGCACGGCCAGCAGTACCGCGGGCGCCAGCGGCGGGGCGGTCACCGTCAACCCGCCGAGCAGCAGCACCGCCCAGAACACCGCGATGGTCAGCTGTGGCACGGCCTCGCGCATCGCGTCGCCCAGACGATCGATATCGGTGGTGATACGCGACAGCAGATCGCCCGTACCGGCTCGCTCCAGCACACCGGGAGGCAGGCCGACCGACCGTACGAGAAAGTCCTCGCGCAGATCCGCCAGCATCTGCTCGCCGAGCATCGCGCCGCGCAGCCGCACCAGCCGTACGAACACGGCCTGCACGAGCAGCGCCACGGCGAACAGGGCCACCGTGCGCTCGAGAGGGATCTCGCGCGCCCCGTCGGCCACCTGCTGAACGAGGGTGCCGAGCAGCCAGGGACCGGTCATCGAGGCCACGACGGCGACCGTGTTGACGGCGATCAGCAAGGTGAAGGCGCCCCGGTGCCGGCGCAGCAGCTCGCGCACATAGGCGCGTACCGTGGCGGGCGTCCCCACCGGAAGCGTGGTCGCCTCACGGGGTGCGGCCGGATCGTACTCCGGCGGTGGCACGCCGATCATGCGGTCTCCTCGAGGTCGACTGCGGCGTCGGTCAGATCATCGGAAGGTCGCTCGGACGGCGCTTCGGTGAACCGCCCGGGGGCGGGAACACCGGTGGCGTCGGCGGATTCATCGGATTCCCGGGTCACCACCTCGCGGTAGCGGGGCTCCCTGAGCAACAACTCGCGGTGCGCACCCACGGCCGCGACCTCGCCGTCGAGGACCAGGACCACCCGGTCCGCCCGGTCGAGCAGCAGCGGCGACGAGGTGAACACGACCGTCGTACGCCCCGCACGCAGCGCCCGTACGCCAACGGCGACCCGCGCCTCGGTATGCGAGTCGACGGCCGATGTGGGCTCGTCGAGCACCAGCACCTCCGGGTCCGTGATCAGCGACCGGGCCAGCGCCAGGCGTTGCCGCTGCCCGCCGGAGAGCGAGCGTCCGCGCTCGGTGATGGGCGCGGCCATCGGATCCCCGTCGAGTGAAGCCTGGGCCAGGGCGTCCAGCACATCACCGCATTCGGCGGCGGTCAGCGCCGCGGTCGCCGAGACCGTACCGGACGACGGCACATCGAGCAGTTCGGCCAGGCTTCCCGACAGCAGCACCGGGTCCTTGTCCTGCACGAGCACCGCCGTGCGAGCGGTGTCACGCGGCAAGTCGTCCAGTGCGGCCCCGCCGAGCAGCACGGACGGAAGTCCACCGGCGTCCGCGGGATGGCCGCCGAGACGCTCGGCCAGCCGCCCCGCCGCGTCCGGGTCCCCGCACACGACGGCCGTCAGCACTCCGGCGGGGGCGAGCAGCCGGCTGTACGGGTCGTACAGGTCGCCGCCCGGCAGGTCACCGGACACCTGTGCCGAACCGCCCGTCGGCCGCTCCAGCGACAGCACCCTCGCCGCCCGTCGCGCCGACGGCTGCGAGAAGCTGTAGGCCATGGCGACCTCCTCGAAGGGGCGCAGGGGATACGACAGCAGCATCACCGCGCTGTAGACGGCGACGAGTTCACCGACCTCGATCCGGCCCGCGGACACCAGCCCGATGCCGTACCAGACCACCCAGATGAGCAGCACCCCCGGCAGCAGTACCTGGAGCGCGCTGATCAGCGACCACATACGGGAGCTGCGCACGGCCGCCCTGCGCACCTCCTGGGAAGCGCGCCGGTAGCGCGTGAGAAACAGCTCCTCGCCGCCGACTCCGCGCAGCACCCGGAGCCCCGCGACGGTGTCGGAAGCCAGCTCGGTGGCCCGGCCCGCCTTCTCGCGCTGCACATCGGCGAGCCGCGTGGCACGGGGCAGCAGCAGCAGCACACCGAGGGCCAGCACAGGAACCCCGACCGCCACCAGAAGGCCGAGCTCCGGCTGGTAGAAGAGCAGTCCGACCACCATCACGACGATGGTCAGAGCCGCGGCGAGGAAGCGTGAGAACGCCTCCACGAACCAGCCGATCTTCTCCACGTCGCCGGTGGACACCGCGACGACCTCACCGGCCGCGACCCGTGTGGTGAGCGCGGAGCCCAGGTCGGCGGTCCTCCGGGCCAGCAGTTGCTGTGTCCGGGCGGCCGCGGTGATCCAGTTGGTGACCGCGGCACGGTGCAGCAGCGTGTCACCCAGGGCGATGGCGACCGCGGCTACCGCGATCAGCCCGCCCGCCAGGGCGAGCCCGCCGCCGGAGCGCTCGACCACGGCCTGCACGGCGAAGCCGACGCCGTACGGAAGGGTCATCACGGCGCCGAAGTGCACCAGGCCCCACGCGAGCGCGCGGAGTTGCCCGCCGAGCTGCCCGCGCCCGAGCCAGATGAGGAACCTGAGGCCGGAGCGGACATCCGGTGAGCCTGGATCGGCGTACGGAAGGTCGCGAATCTGCATGACATCCCAGATCGTTCGGAAAAACCGGCTCGGGCCTGCAAGGCTCGCTCGCCGCGGTGACGCGGGGCAACCGATTTTTCCGCTTCCTCCGGCCTCGGCGCAGAACCGGCCGGGCCCGCGCCGGTCAGCGGCGCGGGGCTGGTGCCCGGAGGGCTGATCGTCTATGCGCCGGGGCTGCCTGGGCGGACGGGGGCCGTCACGACACCAGCGCGGACAGCAGCCCGCCGAGTGTCTCGCGCTGTTCGGCGTCCAGCGGGGCCAGGATGTCCTCCGCCGCCGCTCGCCTGGCGCTGCGCAGCTCCCTGAGTGTGACGCGCCCGAGCTCGGTCAGCTCGACGCGTACGACGCGGCGGTTGGCCGGATCCTGGACGCGGCGCACCCGGCCGCTCGACTCGAGACCGTCCACCAGCGTGGTCACCGCGCGCGGGACGACCTCGAGGCGGTCGGCGAGGTCCGCCATCCGGGGCGCTCCCTCGTAGTGGGCGAGTACCCGCAGCAGCCGGGACTGCGCCGGGGTGATGCCGACCGGCTCCAGATGCCGCTTCTGGATCCGGTGGAGCCGTCGGGTCAGCCGCAGCAACTGCTCGGCCAGCAGGCCGTCCGCGTCGGGGGCGGGCACGGGGGTGCTCATGCGGGAAACACTATCAGGACCTGGTTCATTGTGAGCATAGGTAACAATGAGCTATGCTCCCCATGTGGCGCGGCGATCATGCCCCGCCTTTGCTCATGCCGTCGGTGCACCCTTTGTGAACAGCCTCCGGAAGGAGCCCATGCGCCCTCACGACGATCCTTCGTGGACACCATCCGACCGCCCCGTCGATCCCTCACCCACCGCGTCTCCGGAGCGCCGGCCCGCGGAGCTCCGGCGCATCCTGCGCCTCTTCAGGCCGTACCGCAGCAGGCTGGCCCTCGTCGGTCTGCTCGTCGGCGCCTCGTCTCTCGTCTCCGTCGCCTCGCCCTTCCTGCTCCGCGAAATCCTCGACACCGCGATCCCGCAGGGCCGTACCGGTCTGCTCTCGCTGCTCGCCCTCGGCATGATCCTCACCGCCGTCACGACGAGCGTCTTCGGCGTCCTCCAGACGCTGATCTCGACGACCGTCGGCCAGCGCGTCATGCATGACCTGCGCACGGGCGTCTATGCCCAACTCCAGAGAATGCCTCTGGCCTTCTTCACCAGGACGCGCACCGGAGAGGTCCAGTCCCGCATCGCCAACGACATCGGCGGCATGCAGGCGACGGTCACTTCCACCGCCACCTCGCTGGTGTCCAACCTCACCGCCGTGGTCGCCACGATCGTCGCGATGCTCGCACTCGACTGGCGGCTCACCGCCGTCTCGCTCGTCCTCCTCCCGGCGTTCGTCGCGATCAGCCGCAGGGTCGGGCGGGAGCGCAAGACCATCACCACACAGCGGCAGAAGCAGATGGCCACCATGGCCGCCACGGTCACCGAATCGCTGTCGGTGAGCGGGATCCTGCTCGGCCGCACCATGGGCCGTGCCGACTCGCTGACCCGCTCGTTCGCCGATGAGTCCGAGCGACTGGTCGATCTGGAGGTCCGCTCCAGCATGGCCGGACGATGGCGGATGTCCACCATCGGTATCGTCATGGCCGCCATGCCCGCGCTGTTGTACTGGGCGGCGGGACTGACCCTCCAGGGCGGGGGAGCGGCGATCTCCCTCGGCACCCTCGTCGCCTTCGTCTCACTCCAGCAGGGCTTGTTCCGTCCGGCCGTGAGCCTGCTGTCCACCGGTGTGCAGATACAGACCTCACTCGCGCTCTTCCAGCGGATCTTCGAGTACCTCGATCTTCCGGTGGACATCACCGAGCCCGACCAGCCGGTCCGGCTGGAGAAGGTGCGCGGCGAAGTGCACTTCGAGCAGGTCGAATTCGGCTACGACGCCAAGCGCGAGCCGACGCTCGGCGGGATCGATCTCACCGTTCCGGCCGGTGGCACCCTGGCCGTAGTCGGACCGACCGGCTCCGGGAAGTCCACGCTCAGCTATCTGGTGCCGAGGCTGTACGACGTCACCGGTGGCAGGGTCACCCTCGACGGCGTCGACGTACGCGAACTGGCCTTCGACACCCTCGCTGAGGCGGTGGGCGTGGTCTCCCAGGAGACTTATCTCTTCCATGCGTCCGTCGGCGACAACCTACGCTTCGCCAAACCCGATGCCACGGACGAGGAGATAGAGACGGCGGCGCGTGCGGCCCAGATCCATGACCACATCGCGTCGCTGCCCGAGGGCTATGACACCCTCGTCGGCGAACGCGGCTACCGCTTCTCGGGCGGCGAGAAGCAGCGCCTCGCCATCGCGCGCACCATCCTGCGCGACCCACCGGTGCTCATCCTGGACGAGGCGACCAGCGCCCTCGACACCCGTACCGAGCACGCGGTGCAGCAGGCCATCGACGCCCTCTCGGCCGGACGGACCACCATCACCATCGCCCACCGGCTGTCGACGGTGCGGGATGCCGACGAGATCGTCGTACTGGACGGGGGCCGGATCGCGGAACGCGGAAGCCACACCGAGCTGATGGACCAGGACGGGCGCTATGCGGCGCTGGTGCGGCGGGATGCGGAACCGGCCACAGCGGTGGCCACGGCCTGAGGCCGAGCGAGTCCTAGAGCGGCATCGCGGCCGGTTCACGATCCAGCAGCCGCTGGATATCACGTACCGCCGCCCGGCCCGCGCGATTGGCGCCGATGGTCGAAGCCGAAGGACCGTAGCCGACCAGATGAACGCGCTCGTCATGCACCGCGCGGGTGCCGTCCACGGCGACACCGCCTCCGGGCTCGCGCAGTTTGAGCGGGGCCAGATGGTCGATCGCGGCACGGAAGCCCGTGGCCCAGAGGATCACGTCCGCGTCGACCTTGCGCCCGTCGTCCCAGGCCACACCGGTCGGGATGATCCGATCGAACATCGGCCGCCGGTCCAGCACCCCCTCGGCGCGCGCTTGCCTGATCGCATCGTTCAGCGGCAGTCCGGTCACGGAGACCACACTCAGCGGAGGCAGCCCACGCCGCACCCGTTCCTCCACCATGGCGACCGCCGCGCGTCCCTGGACCTCGCCGAAAGGGCCCTCACGGAAGACCGGGGGGCGCCGCGTCACCCAGGTGGTTTCCGCGGCGAACTCCGCGATCTCCATCAGATGCTGGGTACCCGACGCGCCCCCGCCCACCACGACCACCCGCAGCCCGGCGAAGGCCTCGGGCCCCGGGTAGTCCGAGGTGTGCAGCTGGCGCCCCCGGAAGGTCTCCTGACCGGCGTAGCGCGGCCAGAAGGGGCGGTCCCAGGTGCCGGTGGCATTGATGAGCGCGCGGGTGGCGTACACACCCTCCGACGACTCCACCAGCAGTCGATCGCCCTCGCCGTCACGCACCGCGCGCACGTCCACAGGGCGGTGCACCCGAAGATCGAAGGTCCGCTCATACTGGGCGAAGTAGTCGCCGATGACCTCGGACGACGGGCGGCCCCCATCGGCGCCGACCAGCTCCATGCCGGGAAGCGCGTGCATCCCGTGAACCTTGGCATAGGTGAGCGAGTCCCAGCGGAACTGCCAGGCGCCACCCGGCTTCGGAGCGTGGTCGAGGACCACGAAGTCCTCATCCGGGCGCAGCCCGACGCGCCGCAGGTGGTAGGCGCCGGAGAGACCGGCCTGTCCGGCACCGATGACCACCACGTCGACGGCTCGCGCGGCGCCTTGCTCCCCAAAGTTGTTCACGCTTCCACTAACTGTGGGGGTGCCCAGGATCTTCCCGCACGGGACGATGCCCTTATGCCTACAGCCTTCACCACCACAGTCCTGAGCCTCTCCACGGGCGCGACCGAGACCGTGACCGATCTGACCCGTGACTGCCAGATCTTCCTCGACGAGGCGGCTGCCGGCCGCGACGGCCTGCTGAATGTTTTTGTGCCCCATGCAACCGCTGGAGTCGCGGTACTGGAGACCGGCTCGGGCAGTGACGAGGACCTGCTCGCCGTGCTCCACGACCTGCTCCCCGCCGACGACCGCTATCGGCACCGCCACGGCAGCCCGGGCCACGGCCGCGACCACGTCCTGCCGGCGATCGTGCCCCCATACGCCACGCTGCCCGTCGTCGGCGGACGCCTGGAGCTCGGCACCTGGCAGTCCGTGTGCCTCGTGGATACGAACAGGGACAATCCGGAGCGTCAGGTTCGATTGTCGTTTCTCGGGTAGCGGCAGGTACTGCGGGACTGTAGGCGGGATATCCGGCCGCACCAAGCGGTTCAGCGTCGCTCCTCTTTCGCAGTGATCGCGACGGCGTGAACCAGCCCGGTCCTTTGGGTCCTTGCCGGTGGGGGCAGCGCCTGGGGGGGGAATGGCCGACGATGACCGTCAGGGGCCCGCGTCGCCGCGCTCGGTATCGAACTCGATTTGCTGCGCGAGGAGTCGCAAGCCGCCGCGGCCCGATCCGAAGCGATCACAGCCCGCCGTCGCTCACTCGATGCCGAACTCGCCTCCGTACCCGACGAGTCGCCGCTCACCCGGGCACACGCGCTCGTGAGCGCCGCCATCGACACCGTACGCAAGGCCCGCACGCGGCGTGAGGAGCGCGCCGCCGAGGTGGTCGAGACGGCCGGGCGAGCCGAGAGTGCCGCCACCGAGCTCACCGAGACCGCCACCGATCTGAGGCTGCCCGCAGACCGGGCCGGACTCACCGCCGTGCGTCACGCCCTCGGCTCCTTCGCCGCCGACCTGGCCGCCCTGTGGCCCGCGGTACGCGAACAAGGCGAGGCCGCACGTCAGGTGGACGACGAGCACGCCGAGGCAAGCGACGCGGAGCGGCGGGCCATCGACCTCGCCCAGCGGGCCGAAGACGCGGAACGTGAGGCGGCAGCTGCGGACGAGCACCACCAGACCTTGCGCTCCACCGTCGGAGCGGCCGTCGCCGAACTCGAACGGCTCTCGCCGAGGCCGCCGAGGCACAGCGGATCTGCCAGGCCGACCAGACGACCGCCCAACGGCGTCACGCGGAGGCGGGCCGGGAGGCCGGCCGTGCCGAGGGGCGGATCGAGCAGTTGGAGAAGGACCTCACGGAAGTCGTCGGCGCGCGCGGAGGCCATCGCCGCGCTCCAGCGCTTCACAGCCACCCACCTGGTGGCGGTCGCGCTGCCCGATCTCGCGATCCCCGCCCTGGACGACGGCCCCTGGGCTGCCACGCCGGCCATCGCGCTCGCCCGCACCATCGAGACGGGCCTCTCGTCGGTCGACGACACGGACGCCGCCTGGGAACGCGTCCAGCGTCGGCTCAGCGAAGAACTCAAGACTCTGCAGGACACCCTGTCCCGGCACGGGCACAGCGCCTCCGCCCGCATGGTCGTGGACGGCGTGGTCGTCGACATCGTGTACCAGGGCCGCGACCGGGCCGTACCCGAACTCGCCGAAGCACTCGCCAAGGAGGTCGGCGAGCTGACCCGCATCCTGTCCGCGCACGAACGCGAGATCCTCGAAACCCACCTGATCACCGAGGTCGCAGGCACCCTCCAGGAACTCATCGGTGCGGCTGAGCGCCAGGTGCGGGACATGAACACCGAGCCGGAGGACCGCCCCACTTCCACCGGTATGAGACTCCGGCTGGTGTGGCGGCTCTCGCGTAAGGCCCCGCCCGGACTCGCCCAGGCCCGCGAGCGGTTGCGCCAGTCCGCCGACGCCTGGACCGCCGAGGAGCGTATGGCGGTCGGCGAGCTCCTCCAGGCCCAGATCGCCCGCCAGCAGTCCGACGGCGGCTCGGGCAGCTGGCTCGAACACCTCACCGCCGCGCTCGACTACCGCTCCTGGCACGAGTTCGGCGTCGAACGCCACCAGCACGGGCGCTGGGTCCCGGCCACCGGCCCCGCCTCCGGTGGCGAACGCGTCCTCGCCGTCTCCGTGCCGCTGTTCGCCGCCGCCTCCTCGCACTACGCCAGCGCGGGCAGCCCGCACGCGCCCCGCCTGGTCACCCTGGACGAGGCGTTCGCGGGCGTTGACGACGACTCGCGGGCCAAGGCCTCGGCCTGCTGAGCGCGTTCGACCTCGACGTGGTGATGACCAGCGAACGGGAGTGGGCCTGCGATCCACAGGTCCCCGGCATCGCCGTCGCCCAGCCGTCCCGGATCGACGAGTTGGCAGCGGTCCTCGTCACCCGCTGGGAGTGGGACGGCACAAGACGACAGCGCCGCGACGACCCCGTGCGGCACCCGGCACCGGACGCGGCGGGCAGGCCGGAACAGGAGCCACAGTGGAGCTGACACACGACGGGCACGCGGCGCCCGGTGCCGTACCGGAGGCGGTCACTCGCGCCGCACTCGATGACCCCCGACTGCGCCGCCTGTTGGGCGTGCCGGAACTCGAGTGGCTCGTGGAGCGAGTGCGCGGACGGCTCGTGGCCGGGCAATCCCTGACGGGTGCCGTCTCCCTGGCCACCCCCACTCCGGGGCAGCGATCCGCGGTCGAACGGCTGCTTGCCCGACCACCAGGTGGTGGCCGTTCCCTCACCGTACGGCTGGAGGCCGTCGACGCCGTGCTGCGCCGGTCGGGCATCAGTCCGGACGGCCTCGCCGCCGCCGTCACGGCGCTCACCGGCCCCGTCACCCCGCTCGCCCAGATCAGGGCCGAGCAGGAAGCCGCCTGGGATCGGGCGTACACACCACTTGAGGCACTCGTACGGGACCAGCTACAGCTTCGCGGCCGTGGCGCGGGCCGTTTCGAAGGCCGTGACCGGGTTCCCGTCCTTCCGCCAGGGATGGGCGCCGCACCACGGCCCGATAAGGCGGAACTTCCGCACCCCCGGCATCGCGCCGACCGCGAACCTGGTGACCCATGGTGCGAGCGTCGCGTTGGGTTTCCTCTGCGCCGGCCACCTCTTCTGGATCGGGCGCGCGGCCCGGCGCCACCAAACGGATGTGCGAATGTCGGTCGCGCGTGATAGTCACTACCTCCACGAGGGGGGCTGATCACTTGCCTCCCTGTGAGAGACACCAAGGGGTGGGGACTATGGCGTTGCTCCGTGATCGGGGGCTCACGCTGGGACGATGGACCGGCCGGCCGGGGGCGCGGCTGGAGAAGGACTCCAGCGATCCGGACGTGGCGGGGGTGCGCGAGGCGGCCGCCGCGGCGGACTGGGCCGCCGTGCGGGGCCTGTTGGAGGCGCGACCGGGGAACCAGAACCGTACGCAGCTCCTGTGGGCCGTCGGCGACACGGCCGGCGTCGAGCGGTGGATCGGCGACGTGCTGAAGACGGAGCCCGAGTCGGCGCTGGCGCTGACCGTCGCGGGCATCCGTTACGTCAGCTGGGGCTGGGAGGCCCGGACGTCGGCGCGCGCGAAGGACGTCTCGCGCGAGCAGTTCGAGGTCTTCCACTCCCGGCTGCGCCAGGCCGAGGAGTGGCTGTACGAGGCTGCCGAGCTCGAGCCGGGCTGGACCTCACCCTGGTACGTCCTCCAAGTCACTGGGCGCGGTCTGCAGGTCGGGCAGGTCACGGCGCGCCGCCGGTTCGAGGCGACCGTGCGCCGGGACCCGTACCACCTGGGGGCGCACACGCAGCAGTTGCAGCAGATCTGCAAGAAGTGGGGCGGGTCGCACGAGGAGATGCACGCGTTCGCCCGCGAGTCCGTGTTCAAGGCTCCTGGCGGCACGCCGCTGGGCCGGCTGGTGCCGGACGCGCACGTCGAGGAGTGGCTGTCGCTCGACTCGGGCCCTGACGCCGCGTACATGCGCCGGCCCGAGGTGGCGGAGTCGCTGAGGCAGGCGGCGGACCACTCGTACCGGCATCCGGACTTCGTACAGGAGGGTTCCTGGCTGGGGCTGCTGAACAGCTTCGCGATGGCGTTCTCGCTGGCCGGGGACCGGGCCTCCGCGCGGGAGTGCTTCCAGGCCACGCAGGGGCGGGTCACGGAGTCCCCGTGGGACTACCTGAACGGCTCCGACCCCGTCGCGGCCTACCGCAAGCACCGCTCGGCCGCCGGGCGCTGACCCGCTGGGCGTGTACGCCGAGACGAGCGCCACGCCCGCCCCTGCCCCCTTTCGCCCGTTTTCCCGCCCGTGCCGTTCGCCGGCGCGGGCGCGCCAGTGAAGGATTCCGTCCGGTGTCCCCTTCTGAGACCGCCCACACCTTCCAGGTCGACCTGCGCGGCCTGGTCGACCTGCTCTCCCACCACCTCTACTCGAGTCCCCGCGTCTATCTGCGCGAGCTGCTGCAGAACGCCGTGGACGCCATCACCGCCCGTCAGGCCGTCGCCCCGGAGGCTCCCGGCAGGATCACCGTGCGCACCGGTGACACGCTCACCGTCACGGACACCGGCATCGGACTGACCGAGGCCGACGTCCACCGTTTCCTCGCCACCATCGGCCGCAGCTCCAAGCGGACCGCCGAAGGCGACCTGGACGGCGCCGGACTCGATTCCGCCCGCGGCGAGTTCATCGGCCAGTTCGGCATCGGTCTTCTCGCGTGCTTCGTCGTCGCCGACGAGATCACCGTGCTGAGCCGGTCGGCGGCCGACCCTGCGGCGCCCGCGGTCGAGTGGCGCGGTCACTCCGACGGCCGGTACACGATCCGTACGCTGCCACCCTCGGCCGTGCCGGAGCCCGGCACCACCGTGCGGCTCGTCCCCCGGGCCGACAACGCCGAGTGGACGAGCCCGCGGCGGGTCGTGGACCTGGCCCGGCATTACGGCAGCCTGCTGCGGCACGAGGTCACTGTCGTGGACCCGCACGGCGACAAGGAGCGGATCAACGACACGCCGCCCTGGGAGCAGACCCACCGCTCACCGCTCGCCCACCGCGAGGCGCTGACCGCGTACTGCCGCGACCGGTTCGACTTCACCCCGCTCGACACCATCGAGCTGGACCTTCCGGCGGCCGGGCTGCGCGGTGTCGCGTATGTGCTGCCGACGGCCGTGAGCCCGGCGCAGCGCGCCGGTCACCGGGTGCACCTGAAGGGCATGCTGCTCACCGACCAGGCGCCCGAGCTGCTGCCGGACTGGGCGTTCTTCGTGCGCTGCGTGGTCGACACCACGAGCCTGCGACCGACGGCCTCGCGCGAGTCGCTGTACGAGGACGGCACGCTGTCCGCCGTACGGGATGCCCTGGGCGACCGGATCCGCGACTGGCTCACCGGGCTCGCGGCCAGGGACCCCGCGCTGTTGCACCGGTTCATCGACACCCACCACCTCGCGGTGAAGGCGCTGGCGCGCTACGACGACGAACTGCTGCGGGTGGTGCTGCCGTGGCTGCCGTTCGAGACCACCGACGGCAACGTCACGCTGGAGGAGTTCGCACGTACGCACCCGACGCTGCTGGTCACCCGCAGTGTGGAGGAATTCCGACAGATCGCCCCGATCGCCGCGGCGGCCGGCCTGGGCGTGGTCAACGGCGGCTACACCTACGACCGCGATCTCGTGCACCGGCTGCCGGAGATCCGTCCCGGCACCTCCGTGAGCGACATCGACCCGGCCACGGTCACCGCACATCTGGACGCGGTGGACCCGACGGCCGAACTGCGTGCGGCGGCATTCCTGCTCGTCGCCCGGGAGACGATCGGCGTGCACGACTGCGACGTCGTGTTGCGCGACTTCCAGCCGGTGACCGCCCCGGCATTGCTGCTCGACAACCGGGAGGCGCGCCACGAGCGGACCCGGTCGAGCCTCGCCGCGGAGAGCGACGGTCTGTGGGCCGACATCCTGGGCTCTCTGCGGCGCGAGACGCCGCGCGCCCAGTTGGTCCTGAACCACCTCAACCCGCTGGTGCGCCAGGCGATCACGATCTCCGAGCGCGGTCTGGCCGTCACCACCGCCGAGGCGCTGTACGGGCAGGCCCTGCTGCTCAGCCGCCGCCCGCTGAAGGCGAGCGAGAGCGCCCTGCTGAACCGGGCCTTCATCGGCCTGCTCACCCACGCCATGCACAACCCCGGCACGGACGCGGACGGCTCCGGGCCCCGGAAGGACATCTGATGCTGGACACCCCCGAGGCCGTGATCGAGGCACTGCGTGAGAACCACGACCGCCCGCACGGTCCGCAGCGCACCGTCACCGCCGAAGAACTCGTCGAAGCGGCCGGTCAGTTCGAGAAGCCGGACGTCCTGGTCACCGCTCTGCTGGAGCTCATGTCGGCGTACGAGTTCACCGGCGAGAACCGCAAGTCGCCGGTCGTCTTCGGCCGACTGCTGAAGTTGTGGGACGAGTCTCCCGAGGAATTCAGCGAGTGGGAGGCCCACCAGGTCTACTGGCGCTTCAAGTGGGTGGCGACCTCGCTGCTCGACGTTCCCGAGGTGCCGCTGGCCTCGATCCGCGGCTGGATCGACGAGATGCGCAGCCGGTACGAGAAGGCCGAGCACGGCATGCAGCCGGTGGCCGCGATGCGCTACCACGTCGCCGTCCACACGGGCGTCGGGGTGGCGGACGCGTACGACCTGTGGGTCACCCGTCCGCGTACCGAGCTGAGCGACTGCGAGGCGTGCGAGACCCGGCACCTGGCCGCGCATCGGATGAACGGGGGCGACGACGCCGGGGCGCTCGAAACGCTGCGGCCGGTCCTCGACGACGCGATCGGCTGCACCGAGGAGCCGCAGATGAGCCAGGCGCTGGCGCTTGGGGCGCTACTGCGCTCCGGCCGGCTCGACGAGGCCCGCTCGCACCACCTGACTGGCTACCGCCAGGTCCGCGGTAAGACCGGCATGCAGGCCTGGGTCGGCCGGCACCTGGAGTTCTGCGTGCTGTCCCGCAACGAGGGCCGCGGCCTGGAGATCCTCGCCGAGAACCGGCCGCTGTTCGAGGCGACCAGCGCTCCGCTGGCCCATTTGGACTTCCTGACCGGCATCGAGCTGCTGCTTGCCCGGATCGTGGAGGACGGGCATGCCGACACGGGCGTCGCGGGCCCGCCGGGACGGAGCTGGACGGCGGACGAACTGCTCGCGCACGTCCGCGCCGAGGCGGAACGGCTGACGGCGGCGTTCGACGCCCGCAACGGCACGACGGCGGTCGGGGACCGTCGCCGGGAGCGTCTGTCGCAGCGTCCGCTGCTCGACGCGCCGCTGCCGCTGGGCCTGAGGACGTCCGTCACCCGCCCGGCGACGGCCGCGGCTGCGCCGGTCACGGCTCCCGCCACCGCGGCTCCCGCGGCCGTCGCGCCCCCCGAGGACTTCGTGACCCTGGTGCGTGAGGCACGGCGGCTGGCGAGAGCGGGTCACCCCGGGGACGCCCGGCTGTGGACCCGGATCGCCGGGCGTCTGGCCGACGGCAGCGCGGTGCACGACGACGTGCTCGGCCCGCAGGAGCTGCTGCGGGCGGAACTCGCCGAGCAGCGGGCGGGCGAGCTGACGATGGCGGACCGCGACGACGAGGCCACCGTGGAGGCGCGCCAGGCCGCGGAGCTGTACGAGCGGCTCGGCATGCCGTGGCAGGCGCTGTCCATGCGTGCCCGCGCCCTCGCCTGGACGAACCCGTCGGCCGACGGGGACGCCGAGCCGGCCGGGGGAGCCGAGCGGCTGGACTCCAACGGGATCCGGGACGCCCTCGACGGACTCCTCCGCGAGGCCGGACGACTGTGCACCGAGGTTCCGTTCACGGGCGAGGCCCTCGGGGCGGCCGAGGCGGCCGCCGGCGGCGACCTGGAGCTGGAGCGCAAGCTGGCGTACCTCACGGTGTACTACGCGCGCACGTACGCGGCCTACCGGGTGCTGGGCCGCAGCGGTCGGGATGCCTCCCCAGGCGCCGTCGAGCGCTTCGAGGCGTGCGTCCAGGCCCTGCACACCGAGGCGGAGCGGCTGTCCGCCCCTCACCAGGTCGCCAACGCACGGCAGTTCGTCGCGGACGTGGCCGGCCGCCACGGCGACCTCGTGCGCGCCGAGGAGGGGCTGCGCGCCGCGCTGAAGGACCTGGAGGCCGCCGAGCGGCCGTGGCGCGGTTCACGCCCGCGCGCCCTGCTCGCCCAGATCCTGATGGCACAGGAGCGACCGCAGGAGGCGGTAGACCTGCTGCACCAGGCGATCGCGGACGCGGTGCGCTACGACGACGTGGACTTCCCGATGGCGGCGACGTACGCGATGCTCGGCCACGCGGTCTCGCACATGGGCGACCACGCGGGCGCGGTGCGCCACCTGTCGGAGGCGGCCGTGCGGTTCGATCAGTCCGGAGCGTCCGACGAGGCGGCGGACGTGCGGCTGCAACTGGTCGACGTCCTGATGCGGACGGGCCAGCAGGCCGACGCGGTCGCGGTCCTGGAGTCGCTGGTCGCCGAGGAGGCGGCGGCCGCGCTCGACGAGCGGATGGTCGCCCAGGCTCGGCTGATGCTGGCGCGCGGGTTGCGGGAACTGGAGGAGTTCCTGCCGTCGGCCGAGGAGTTCCTGCGGCTGGCGGACGCCGTCTCCGGCTGGGAGGACGACGCCCCTATCCAGACCTTGGTGACCGCTGACACGGCCATCGCGCTGGCGCTGGCGGACCGCTGGGACGCGGCGGGCACGGCGTACGAGCGGGCCTTGGCGGCGCACGCGCAGGCGCCGAACCCGTCCCTGCTCATGCACATGATGTGCGAGTTCGCGCGTCTGGTCATGAAGGCGCAGGGCTTGGAAGGCGTGGAGACGGCGCTGAAGCATCTCGCCGAGGCAGACGCGCTGGCGGCATCCGTGCCGGAAGGTACGGAGGGCTTCGTGCCCTGGTTCGAGCGGGGCACCGTCCACTACCGCCGGGGCCGCGTCCTGGCGGAGGCGGAGCGGTTCGAGGAGGCCCTGGCCGAGACGGAGGCCGCAATCGCCGCCCACGAACAGGGAGGCGAGGAGGGCGAGTCGGCGCGTGCCGAGGCGGTCCGGATCGCCGCGCTGATCGAGGGCAACGCGCTGCGCCGGTTCAAGGAGGCCATCGCCCGGCTGACGACGGCGGCGGCACGCTGCCGGAAGGCCGGCCTCTCGGAGGCAGCGCAGATCCTCGACGCGCTGCGGCAGGACTACATGTCGCGGCTGACGGAAGGCCGTTGAGTCGACGTCGCGTCAATCGCCCCGGGGCCCTGGGACGATTGACGCGACGTCAGAGCCTGCGGACGGCGTGCCTTATCCGGTGGATCGATCGCGACGATCACGAGAGGACGCAGCTGTTCAGTCCCCCCGGCCGCCCGGCACCGTCACCGGCCGGTCCTCGCGTACCTGCTGGAACAGCAGTGCGGCGCGATCCGCGTCCCAGCGGATGACGTTGCCCTTCGCGGTGGGGAGGCCCACCGCGTCCACCGGCATGGTCACCTGTTTCGCCGTGCCGCCGGGGCCCCGCAGGTCACGGAACATACGCACCAGCTGCCGCAGGTCCATGTCCCGGTCCACCACGAGTGTGTCGAGTCCGGCGGCCAGCGCCGGGTACACCTGCGACGGGTTCAGGAAGGTCCTGGACGTGGCCGCCTTGTCCGCCAGCGCCGAGAGGAACCGCTGCTGGTTGCGCGAACGCCCCAGATCGCCCTCGGCCTCCTGGTGGCGTTGGCGGACGAACGCCAGCGACTGCCTGCCGTTCAGCGTCCGGCAGCCGCTGCGCAGGTCCGCGCCCGACTTCTCGTCCTTGACGTCCCGGTCCAGACAGAACCGCACCCCGCCGATCGCGTCCACGACCTTCACGAATCCGGCGAAACCAATCTCCGCGTAGTGGTCGATGCGGATCCCGGTGTTGTGCTCGATGGTGTGCGCCAGCAGTTCCGGTCCGCCGTACGCGAACGCCGCGTTCAGCTTGTCCTTGGCCGGCGGCACCTGCTTCCCGGTCGCCGGATCGTGGAAGCCCGGGATCGTCACCCACGAGTCGCGCGGCAGGCTGAGCATGACCGCGCCCTGGGCACCGGTGTGCAGCACGATGATCGAGTCCGTGCGCCGCCCGCCGCCGCCACCCGCGCGCAGGTCGCGGACATCCGAATCCGAGAGGCCCTCCCGGCTGTCGGAGCCGACGATCAGGTAGTTCGTGCCCTCTCCCGACGCACGGCCGTGGCCGAATCGGCCTAGGTCAACGCCCCGGTTCAGCTCGGTCTCCGCCCAGGCGTACGTACCGCACGCCGTCAGCAGCAGGGTGGTCGCCAGCGCGAGCACGGTGCGTACCGCCCGGCGCCCGCGACGCGGCCGGGCGCGGGAACGGCGCAGCGGCCGCGGTGTGGTCCCACGCCAGCCGTACGCCTCTCGCCGCACGGGAGCCGCCCGCGCGTCGGGCACCAGCACGTCTGCGTCCAGCGTCACGTGCGCGTCCGGTACGGGGCGGCCGGCGGGCCGGTCGGGGCCGAGCGGGCCGAGCTGTCCGTTCCAGGGGTCCGGAGCGCCGCCGGTGTGGTCGAACGGGTGGGTCATCGCAGCTCTCCCTTCGCGTTGTCGAGTGCCAGGACGCGATCGGCCGACGGCAGATCGTCGAGCCGGTACGGATCGGCGCTGCCGGTGCGGTCCATGCGGTGCCACTTGAGACGGCTGCCGAGCAGCGCCGTCATCACCGAGTGGAGGACGACCAGATACAGCATCTGCCGGTAGACGAACAGCTGTAGCGGCAGCGACCACAGGGCCCGCAGCTTCTCGCCGTCCAGCCGGAGTGCATACCCCGCCGTGCCCATCTGGACCACGAGGAACGCCAGCCAGACGACGATCGCCTCGGACGGGTCGCGGAAGCACACGCCGTACAGCGCGAAGACGTCCACGACGGGCGCGAACAGCGGCAGGACGACCTGGAAGAGCCCCAGGTAGCTGAGCCCTCGCCGGCCGAACCGACCTGCCGTGCCGAGCTCGGTGACGGCCCGGCGGTGCTTCCACATCGACTGGAGTGTGCCGTAGCACCAGCGGTAGCGCTGCCGCCACAACTGCCTCATCGTGTGCGGGACCTCGGTCCACGCGACGGCCGACTCCTCGTAGACGACACGCCATCCGGCGCGCCACAGAGCCATCGTCAGATCGGTGTCCTCGGCGAGTGTCTCGTCGCTCACCCCGCCGACGCCCAGCAGCGCATCCCGGCGGAACGCGCCGATGGCACCGGGCACGGTCGGCATGCATTCCAGCACCTCGAACATGCGCCGGTCGAGATTGAACCCGAGCACGTACTCCAGGTGCTGCCACTTGCCCAGCAGATGACGGCGGTTGCCCACCTTCGTGTTGCCGCTGACCGCCCCGATCGCGGGATGGGCCAGTGGCTGGACGAGATGGTGGATGGCATCCGGTTCCAGCACGGTGTCCGCGTCGACCATCACCACGATGTCGTGCGACGCGTAGGCGAGCCCGGTGTTCAGGGCTCCCGGCTTTCCGGTGTTTGACTGGCGTACGAGCATCACCCGCGGATCGTCGACGGCGGCGACCGCCGCCGCCGTGCCGTCCGTCGAACCGTCGTCGATCACGACGATCTCAAGGCACGTGTAGGTGGAGGCGAGCAGTGAGTGGACGGTGGCGGCGATTCCCGCCTCCTCGTTGTGCGCGGGCACCAGGACGGTCACCGGAGCCGTCACCGCGCGCAAACGGGGGCTGCCCTGCCGAAGCCTGCCGCGTCGGCGCACATGGACCCGCGCGAACCAGACGAGCATCGCCAGGCGCAGCAGACCCAGCGCGCCCGCCACGACCAACGCCCATGCCATGCCACGGGAGAAGGCCCGTCCCAGGTCCTGGACGTGCGTGAGCCCCCTGCCCTTCAGCCGCTCGGCGAGCGGCGCCCGGCTGGTGGACTCGGGCTGCCCGAGCCCCTCCGACACGGTGGTGAACCGTTCCACCCGGGGGTTGCGCAGCAGCGACCGCGCTTCCCGGAAGCCGAGGTCGGTGTGGCTGTACTGGCGTACCACGCCCTCGGCGGCCTTCCGGTTCATCCGGTCGGCGGCCACGATGAGGTAGCCCTGGCCCGCCGCGCGGCGGGCGGCCGGCCACTCGGCGCCGCACAGGGTGTCCGCCGTGGTGGTGTGGGGCAGCCGCAGCAACCGGGTGTGCTCACCCGTCACGCCCGCCAGTACCGTCTGTGTGAAGCCCAGTTCCATACGGGCACGGGGACGGGAAGCCGCTCCCAGATCGCCTCCGGTGTAGGTGTAGGAACCGATCTCGTGTCCCTCGGCGCGGATACGGCGGACCAGGTCCGGGTACTGCGCGGCCTGTTTGCCGTACACGAAGAACGTGGCGTGTGCCTTGTGCTCGGTCAGCAGGTCCAGCAGGCGTGGTGTCCACACCGGATCCGGTCCGCCGTTGAAGGTGAGGGCCGCCGTGCCCGGCGGCATGGCGGCCGTCTCGACACCGGCGTCGCCGAACCTCAGCACGGGGCGTCCGGTGTCCGCGCTGCGCGGGATGGGTTCGGCGCAGGGGCGTTTGGTCCGCGCGGCGTCGACCTCGTGTGTGGTCCACCCCTCGAAGAGGAGGGTGACCACGACGACGGTGAGGATGAGGATCAACAGCACCCAGTGCCCGCGTGGGGGACGGCGCAATGCGTGCCGGGGTGTCATCCGGGCGTGACCTCGTCCGGATCAGGCGAGGTGGCGCCGCTCTGTGGTCGGGATGGAGGGGCTGCCGGTGGAGGAGACGGCGGCCGGCTGCTCCCGGAGCGTTCCACTGCCCCCGATCCTGCCTGGTGGCCTGCCGGGGCCGCGGGGAGCCGAACGCCGGTGCCGGGTGGCTGCTGTCCGGTGGGTTGCCAGAGTCCGGCCATGATGATCGCAGCGAACACCAAGTAGGCCCCGCAGGCGCCACCGAGAGCTACTGCCGTGCACCGCAGCACCTGCCTTCGTTTTCCTGAGCGTTCGATGAATATGGGGCGGTTACTCTGCTCGATCTGCGTCTTACCGTGGGGGGTGAGATACATGGGGGGTGAGTCTAATTAGATTCATAAGCTTGTCAGCACGGCCACTTCACCGGCTGAAGGGGGGCCTTGACGAGCAGGAACCGTAGCGGGAACGGGAATACTGCCCCGCAGAGGGGCCGGCGGGGATGAATCACAGCACGGAACGTCCCGCGAATCTGCACAGAACCCGATCAGGCTCTTTCCTTTTCTGTGTTCCGGGCACCGTCCGGCAACATCAGGGAAACAGCGGACGCCCCTCCGCAAGCGGCTTCGTGGCACCGTCGGTTGATCTGGCCCGCACGCCGGACGTCCTCATCCAGGAGACCGCCTGGTCGTCCGGCTGCCGGGTCCACGGCTGTCCACGGATGTTCACGGAAGTGTGCCGGCAGGCGCCGCCGTAGTAGGGGAAAAGGGCACTGCCGGGGGTCTCACCTGCGCCGGACCATGGCCACCAGCACGACGGTGACGCTGATCAGGAGCGACCACGCGCCGAACTTGTCGATACCGACGGGCTGCCATCCGTGAAGCTGATGAGGGTAGCTCCACGCTCCCAGATACGTGGCGATGTTCTCGGCGAGCCACAGGAAGAGGCCGATCAGCGCGAAGGAGAGCGCCAGGGGCATCCGGTAGCGGGCGTCGCCCACCCGGAAGCTCACCCATGTGCCGAAGGTGACGCACCCGAGCAGCACCGCGAGCGGCCAGCGGAAATCGGGCAGCCAGTGGTGGGTGAAGAAGTTCGCGTAGACGGCGGCTGCCACTGCAGCCGTGGCCCGTGGGCGGTAGCCGGTCAGTTCGAGGTCGAGCAGGCGCCAGGCCCGGCAGACGTAGCTGCCCACCGCGGCGTAGAGGAATCCCCCGTACAAGGGCACGCCGGCGACCTTGAACACCGCCGGTTCGGGGTAGCTCCACGAGCCGAGGGAGACCTTGACCAGTTCGAAGGCCAGCCCGATCGCGTGGCATACGGCGATGACGGCGAGATCCCGTCCGCTCTCCCATCCGCTCATGCGGAAGATGAGCGTGAGCAGTAGGCCGTAGCCGAGCAACAGGTCGTATCTGGCGACGGGCAGCTGTGGCAGCAGTGCTGACAGCGCCACGCCCGAGAGCAGCGCGGCAGCGAAGGCGCAGCACCTCGTCTGGAGTCGGGTGAAGATCAGCAGTTGACGTGCGGGGGCGGTGAACGCGGCCATGCCGGGACAGACGTACCCGGGCCCGTGAGAGGTTGCGCGGTCTCGTACGCGGCGACGATCCAGGTCGCCCGCCGTGGGCCGGGCCGTCGGCAGCGCGATCGCCGAGCTCACGAGTCCGCTCGGGCCCGGTGGCAGTCACCGCTGAGCCGTGCTCCCCGGTCCTTTTCACCGGCGACCGCGGAGGCGGAGAGGAGCGTCGCAGTGGCGAGGCTGCCCCAGAGGGCGGCTGGGCCGTGGGGTGTGAGAGCGGTGATGGCCGCCGGGGAGACGGCGAGGCCGAAGCCCGAGGAGAGTTCGAAACGGGCGAGGGTGCGGCCCAGGGCATGCGCCGGGGCGAGCGCGGTGACGAGCGCCGTGGCGCTTCCGGCATAGACGATCTCGCCGATGGTGCAGACCACGGACACCGCGGCGACGGCCGGGGCGCCCCAGCCGTGCCCCAGTGAGGCGGCCGCGAGGAAGCCCAGGTAGGAGACGGTGAGAACCACCCCGGCGAACGCCAGCACGGTGCGCCGGGGGAAACGGGACATGAGGACGGTGACCGGCACCTGCAGAGTGACCACCAGCACCGTGTTGGCCACGAAGATGGCTGCCGACCACACCGGGGATGCGTGCAACTGAGTCACCAGGACCAGAGGGAGCGCGATTTCGGGGACGTTGAGGCAGAAGACGTAGACCACGTTGGCGGCCAGCAGCGCGCGCATCCGTGGTGCGGGCCCTTCGCTCCCGTCCCTGGTCGCGAGGGCTGCCGGACGCGCGTGCAGGTGGACCGACCACGCCAGGGCAGCCGCGGCGAGATACGCGAGCCCGGTGACGGCTGCCAGCGCCTGCAGTGCGGCGGTGCCACCCGCCAGGCATGCGGTCGCGAGGAGCGCACCCGCGCCCAGCCCGGCGTTGCGCAGGGCGCGGCCTCCCGCGAGAGCGGCGTCGCGTGCCCTGCCGTGGGCGACCGTGGCCACGAGGGCTGCGTGGGCGGCCGGCCATGCCTGATTGCCGATGCCGAGGAAGAGGGCCGCCGTCGCGAACAGCCACACGTTCCCCGCCGGGGTGGCCAGCAGCAGCGCCACGCCCAGCACCCGCACCAGCATCGACGCCGCCACTACCGTGCTGCGCGCGCCCCGGTCGAGCCATCGGCCCACTGCGGGCATGCACGCCAGGCCCGCGATGACACCGACCGTCATGGCGATGCCGGTGACCGGCGCGGACAACCTCAGCACGGTCACCCCGTAAAGCAGCAGAAACGGCCGCAGCAGCCCGGTGCCGAGCGCGTCCACAGCCAGGGCGACGGCATAGCGGGGGCCTCCTGCGGCACGGACGAGGGCGCGCGGCTGGATCTTGGTGGTGGATGCCATGGCGCCAACGGTGCGTTCGACCGTGGTGGGGACGACGTCGGTTGACGGACACCGTCAACCGACGCCGTCGTCGGCCATCCGGTGGGTGATGATGAGGGGGTGACGTTGAGGATCGACATCAGCGGCCTGCCGTCCGGACGACTGCGGTTCGCCGCCTCCCCGCTGGCCGAGCTGACCGCGATGCTGCACGTTCTGGCCGAACCCGGGCATCATCCGCAGCTCGCCGGATGGGCCGCGGACGTCTGGGCCGGGCTGCGGCCGGAGCTCGCCGAGCGGTTGCGCGAGGCGGAGTTCCTCTGGCGTTCCTCACAAGCCGACTTTCTGATCCCCGCCCGGCCTCGGCCCACGCTCGCCGAGGAGTTGGACGACGTGGACCGGATCGACGACGAGACGTATGTGACCGCCGCGCTCGTCACGACGTGCGGCAGCAACCGGGTCCACTTCGCCGCGCCGTCGCCGCTCACCGACGCGACCGCGCGCGAGAGGGCCCTGGATCTGGCCCTGGCCCGCGGCGCGCGGCAAGAGGCCTTCGCGGAACGGCTGCTCGCAGATCCGGCCAGTGTGCGAACGCGGGTGCGCCACACGCTCGAACAGTGCGCCGAAGCATTCTTCGACGCCGCCTGGGCCGGGGTGGCCGTGCGACTGGCAACCGACCTGCGCCTGAAGAACGACCTGCTGAAGCGCCAGGGCATCGGGCCGGCGCTCGCCTCGGTCTCCGGCGCGGTCAGCCTGGCACCGGACGGTGCCTGCATCATCGTGGACAAGCTGCAGGACAAGGCGACCACCGCCCACGGTGCCGGGGTCACCTTCATCCCCAGCGTCTTCGGCCGCCCGCACCTGGTGGCGGTCCACGCGCCCGGGTGGCAGCCGGTGGTGCAGTACCCCGTGGCCGAGCCGAGTCCGTCGCAGCCGGTATCGCTGGAAACGGTCACCCTCCGGCTGGAGGCACTCGCACATCCGGTACGGCTGCGCCTGCTGCGCACCCTGGCCCGTGGCCCGCACACCACCCGTGAGCTGGCCCATACCTGGGAACTCTCACCACCGGAGGCTTCCCGGCACCTCGCCGTCCTGCGTCGCGCGGGTCTGCTCACAGCCCGCCGACACGGCCGTTACGTGCGGTACACGGTCAATCTGCCGGACGTGACGGCACTGGGAACCGACCTGCTGGCGGCCGTACTGCGCTGAGCGGCTCCGAACCAAGCGGGCGAATCCACGCGGGCGAACGCAGGCCTCGCCGCATCGGCCGACCCGGTGAACCTCCGAAAGCGGCCGGGCCCCCGGTCGGGCGCCCGAGCACGGGCCACCGAGGAGGAAGGGGCGCGGACGGCATCCCGCAGCCGCACCTTGTACGATCTGAAAATTAACCTTCGCGTGTATTTGGGTTCGCGCAGGTATGCCCCGCTGATCCTGTACTGCCAGCGAAAGGTAGTGCGGGTGTATGTGTCGTGCTAAAATCAGCAGCAGTTGCAGTTGTGGTTCCCGAAACTTCAAGTGCCTCGGTGGCTGCATGCCACCGGGTGCTTTTGTATATCCGGTGCTTATCCGGACGGGGCTCATTGTGGCAACGCAAGGGTTCACACGGTGTGATCCCCTGGGTACTGCCCCGAAGGAGATATGGCATGGCTACTGGCACCGTCAAGTGGTTCAACGCGGAAAAGGGCTTCGGCTTCATCGAGCAGGACGGCGGCGGCCCCGACGTCTTCGCTCACTACTCGAACATCGCCACTCAGGGCTTCCGTGAGCTTCAGGAAGGCCAGAAGGTGAACTTCGATGTCACGCAGGGTCAGAAGGGCCCGCAGGCGGAGAACATCACCCCCGCCTGACGCTGAAGCGTAGGACGTAGCTGGGGCCCCCCCCGGCGGGGGGGGCCCCCCAGGGGGGGGGTTTTTTTTTTGATGTAATTA